>CAMWNB010000004.1 GCA_947175495.1 uncultured Porphyromonadaceae bacterium
CCGAATTTATTTAATTTTTAACCCCGTCCATTTTTAGTGGACAGTAGTGATAGGAGAAATATTTTTATAATAGGGCGATTTCAGAAATAGAACAACGAAAGAAAATCAATGCCCTGCCAACATCATGTCATATGTTCGCCATAATAATGCCACCCCGGCATTCTATACATAGACATCCGGAAGACTATTGATTGCTTTGTGCTTCAACTCATCCACTACACGGAGATATTTCTCTGTCATCTCAATGCTGGCATGGCCAATCAGTGACTGTACAGTCTTGATGTTGGCACCGCCATTAAGAATATTTACAGCAAAGCTGTGGCGGGCACAATGCCATGTGATATTCTTGCCGATTTCCGCAGCCTTAACCCATACCTTGAGTTGTTTTACACAGGTTGCCCATGTCGGTAGGTTGAAAATCCGCTGTCGGTAATCACCTGCTATTTCCGGCTCACCGATAATGCGAAGCAACATCGGACTTAACGGAGTTACCACATTACTGTTTTTGCTCCTTCCTGCAATCTTACTCTGCTCGAATTTCAGGACACACGAAGCAAAATCTACATTCTCATAAGTAAGCTGATTGACATCGCACCATCTGATTCCGGTGTATAGACTGAACAGGAACGCCCGTCTGATATCGTGATAACTTCCTGGAAATGGAGTATCGGCAAGTCGTTTTATTTCATCGAGAATGAGAACGGGCTTTTTGATTGCGTGGAAATCCTTGTGCAGGGCTATTCCCTTGCATGGATTCTTTTTCATCAGTCCCTCCTCAACGGCCGTGGTGACGACTTTCTTGAACAGCCCGTAACAGCGGGCACCACCTTCACCGACAGATACCTTTTTCAGATAATCTACATATCCGCTGACAATTTCAGGCGTCAGTAAATCCATGCGCAGGAAATCGGCATACCTCTTGTATTTGGGCACACTTGAAAGGAATGCTATGAATCGGCGATAAGCTGTGCCCAATCCCACCCGGATGGGACGTGAATAAATCTCGTCGTCCCGTTGCTTGCGGAAATATCGTAGCAGGTCTACCACCTTCTCCTTTTTTAGTCGGTAGCCTTCCCTGTCCTCAAGAAATTCCTGTTCTCGCTCGAATCTGATTTTCTCTGCAAGGGCAAGAGTGTTGCGGTTCTGAGTCCTCTCCTGTTGGGAACGTGGATGCAGCCGGATGTAGAGATTGAGGTTTTCCCGTTTGCGATTGTGCTTGATTTTATATTTAGGTCTTCCAGCCATCGCCCCCTCAGTATAGAGAACATGATTCCCTTCTTCATCTATGACCGGGGTCTCTGTGCGCCCGAGATAATACTCAAGCGCAAGACTCGCCCGACCGTCTTTAAGGACAGTCTGTACAAGTTTTGGATTCTGTTTGTTCTTTGTTTCGACTTTTGCCATAAGTGACTAATTTTGTGGATATACGCAAAGTTAGTACGAACTCATCATTCGCAAAAATCGCCCTATACAACTATTAACAACTGAATCGTACAAAATGTGTACTGAATGCGAAAATTCCATCAAATAGCCCCAAATCAACGCAAATACAAAATTAGCCAACTATCTGATTAGCAGACAAAATAAAAAAATCGCAAAATATTCAATAACTCCCTTCTGACTTTTCTTAGGTTTTCACGTATCTTAAGAGTGTGTTTGAAATTAAACCAAATTAAACATTGATTGTAGACACACCCCGGGCCCAATAATTGTTAGGGCTGGGGTCGTCAGGCGTTAACAGAAATCGGACAGATATTGGAGAAGCCCGCAAAGTAATTTTTTTCGCGACGGGATGTAATTTTTTTCAATACGGTGCGTCTAATGTCTATATGGAAAAAGACACGGAACGACAAAAGAAGTTTCTGGAACTGTTGGACGAATACAAAGATCTGATAGTGAAGGTGTGCTACGTCTATTCGTCGCCCGTAGTGACTATCGACGACCTCTACCAGGAAGTCGCCGCCAACATCTGGACCGGGCTCGACAAATTCCGGGGCGACGCCAAGGTGTCGACGTGGATCTACCGCACCGCCATCAACACCTGCATCACATGGGTGCGCCGCAACCGCAACAGCAGCCTCAACACCGACCTCGACCAGGCGTTGCTCGTCGCCGACGACGGCGAGCAGGCACGCGAACGCATGGCCCGCTACCGCATGCTCTACGACATGATTGCCGAGCTGCAACCGCTCGAAAAAGCCATAGTCACAATGTGGCTCGACGACAAGCCATACGCCGAGATAGCAGCAGTGACGGGCCTCAGCGTGCCCAACGTGGCCACAAGGCTGCACCGAATAAAAGAAAAACTCTCCAAACGCGCAAAGTGACATAAAGCATGGAAAACCACGATACACAATTCGACGAAATGCGTCGGCAATGGCAATCAATGCAGCTCGACAACGAACGGTTGCGCAAAGCCAACCAACGGCTCACGGATGAGCTTTCGGCCAAGCGTGTGAGCGACAGCAAGCACCGCCTGGCCAACGACTATCGTGTGATAGGCTGGGTGGCAATACTTCTCATGCCCTTCCTGGCCGTGGTGCAGCTCGAGCAGCTGGAAGCACCCGTCTGGCTCTGCGCGCTCTATGGAGGCGTAGGCGTGGTGATGGGCATTATCGATCTGTGCTTCGCACGCTTTGTGGATAAGACCGACTACATTTCGATGCCCGTGTGCGATGCCGTCGTCCACGCCCAGCGCGTGCTGCTGTGGCAGGCACGCCTGCGCTCGGTGGGCATTTGCCTGGCCGCCGTGGTGCTCGTGCCCCTGTTTTTCCACATCGACCGCATAGGATCGCGCTCCGTCATGTACGGCGCTGTCGCCGGCCTCATAATAGGCGTGATTCTGGGACTGCGCTTCTACTACGCCAAGCGCCGCGCTGCCCGCAAAATCCTCAGCGACCTCGAACTACGGTAATCCCCCGCCGCGCGGCAACGTCCGCATCGACGCCCGCAGCCATTTTTCCTGTTTTTCCGTCCGCAGACGCTCAAAAACAGATTAACGCATTAGCACACTGAACATTAGCGCCATCGCAGGCAATTGTTCCACGTGGAACATTACTGCCCTGCGCCGCCGTCAGCTGCGGCCGCGGCGCGCGGCGTCGAGGCGCAGCATGATGAATAGCAGAATGGTGAAGCCCCACAGCGACGAGCCTCCATAGCTGAAGAACGGCAAAGGAATGCCTATGACGGGGCAGAGACCTATGACCATGCCGATGTTGATGCAGAAGTGGAAAATGAAATACGAGGCGACACAGTAGGCGTACACACGCGAGAACACCGACGGCTGACGCTCTGCGATGGATATCGTGCGCAGAATGAGCACCAGAAACAGGCATGTGACAGCAAACGACCCCAGGAAACCCTCCTCCTCGCCGATGGTGCAGAAGATGAAATCGGTGTGCTGCTCGGGCACATACTTGAGCTTGGTCTGAGTGCCGTTCAGAAAGCCTTTGCCGGTGAGACCGCCGGAGCCGATGGCAATCTTGCTCTGATTGACGTTGTAGCCCGCGCCGCGCAGGTCCTGCTCGATGCCGAGCACCACCTTGATGCGCATCTGCTGGTGAGGCTGCAGATGGTTGAACGCAGCATGCACGCAAAACATGAACACCACGCCATAGACGGCCGCGCCGGCGGCGATGAGCAGCCGGTGGCCGCGCGTGCGCAACGCCTCCACCACGATGTAGACCACAGCCCCGGAAATGATGCCGAGCATCACCGGCAGCCCCGGCAGTTCCAGACCCGCGATGCCCGCGCACACCCACAGCGCCACGCCCGTGCCGGCAAACCACAGGAAGAGGTTGCGCGCAATCTCGAAGCGTTTGTTGTAGACCACGGCCATCACCGCTATCATCACCTCTACAATCACAAGCACGGAGAACTCGCCGGCAGGGATACCCATGACCGTGTCCTCGGCAAACTTGACCACCACCACGAAAATCACCACCGACAGGATGGCGGCGAAGAGGATGAGCCCGCTCATGCCCTCGCGGTACAGCACGAAGAACAGAGCCATGAAGGTGAGCGCCGAGCCCGTCTCGTTCTGCGCGAGAATGAGCACGATGGGCAACACTATGATGGTGACGGCGCGCACATAGTTCGACGCCTTGGCATTGAGCAGAAAGTGATAGCCGCTGAAGAGCTTGGCCATGGCAAGCGCCGTGGCGAACTTGGCGAACTCGGCCGGCTGCAGGCTCACCGGGCCGAGCACAATCCACGAGTGCGAGCCCTTGATGTCGGGCGCCACAAACGGCGTGACGGCCAGCAGCACGAGCATGAACACATAGATGGGATAGGCGTACGTCTCGTACATGCGCGCGTCGATGAGCAGCAACACGAAGGCGAGACCCAGCGAAAGACCTATCCAGCGCAGCTGCTTGCCGGAGAACTCGTCGAAGGAGAATATGTTGGCCTCGTCGAAGTCGTAGCTGGCAGCATAGATGCTGATGGCTCCGGCCACCACCATGAGCAGGTAGATGGCCACGGTGAGCCAGTCGACATTGCGCAGCGTTAGGGCGAAGTTATTTCTTTCTTGCAGGGGCATAGTAGAGGGTGCTGTTGAGCATTTGTTCTTCCATATACTTGCGCTCGGGCGCGATGGTGCCGGTGAGATACTTCTCGATGACGAGGCTGCCGATGGGCACGCCGAAGGTGGCGCCGAAGCCGGCGTTCTCGACATAGGCGGCCACGGCTATTTTGGGCTCGTTGTATGGAGCGAATCCCATGAACGCCGAGTGGTCCTTGCCGTGGGGGTTCTGCGCGGTGCCCGTCTTGCCTGCCACCTCGATGTCGCGCAGAGCGGCGCGGCGGCATGTGCCGCCGGTGACGGCCATGCGCATGCCTTCGGCGATGTCGGCGTACCAGTGCTCGTCGATTGTGGGCCTGCGCCGCTCAAGCAGCTCGCCGGGCATGACGGTGTCCTGTATCTCCTTCACCACATGGGGTGTGATGAACCATCCCCGGTTGGCGATGGTGGCGCAGAGGTTGGCTATCTGCAGCGGCGTGGCCAGCACCTCGCCCTGGCCTATGGACACGGAAATGATGGTGTTTCCGCTCCAGTGGCCCTCGGTGTAGAATTTGTCGTAGAACTTGGCGTTGGGCAGGAAGCCGCGCTTCTCGCCGGGCAGGTCGAGACCCAGCTTGTAGCCGTAGCCCATGCTCACGAGGTGGTTTTTCCACACCTCGAAGGCGTTGGCCGAGCTGCCGTATTTGCTGCGCCGGTCGATCATGTTCTTGAATCCCCAGCAGAAGAAAGCGTTGCACGAGGTCTGCAGAGCCGGCTTCAGCGGCAGAGGCGAGCCGTGGGCGTGGCATCCCACGCGCAGGCCGCCGTTGATGTAGCCGTGATAGCAGGGATATGTGGTGGTGAGGTTGATGATGCCTTCCTGCAGCAGGATGAGGCCCTGCGTGGGCTTGAATGTGGAGCCCGGAGGATAGGCGGCCATGTAGGCACGGTCGTAGAGCGGCCACGATTCGTCGTTGACGAGCTTGCGGTAGTTCTCGCCGCGCTGTCGGCCCACGAGCAGGCGGGGGTCGTAGGTTGGCGACGACACCATGCACAGAATCTCACCGGTGGAAGGCTCGATGGCCACCACGGCGCCGCGCTTGCCGGCCATCAGCGACTCGGCGTACTCCTGCAGCTTGATGTCGAGGCTGAGGCGCAGGTCGCGGCCGCTTACGGGCGCCACGTCGCGCGCGCCGTCCTCGTAGCGCCCCTGGATGCGTCCGCGGGCATCGCGGATGAGAATCTCCACTCCCTTGTGGCCGCGCAGGTAAGGCTCGTAGCTTTTTTCCACTCCGAGGTCGCCGGTGTAGTCGCCGGGCGAATAGTATGTGTCGCGCTCCACATCGTCGGCGTTCACCTCGCGGATGTTGCCGAGCACATTTGCGGCGGTGGCATGGCTGTACTGGCGCAGGATTCGCTTCTGGATGAAGAATCCAGGGAAGCGGTAGAGTTTCTCCTGCAGGCGTCCGTAGTCCTGCGACGAGAGCTGTGTGATGAGTTTCTGCGGCGTGTACGACGAGTAGCCCGGATTGAGCCTTTTGTCGCGCATGTCGGCAAAGCGCTTGCGCAGCTGGTCGGGCGTGATGTTGAGCGTGGAGCAGAAGTCGATGGTGTCGAAGGGCTGCACGTCGCGGGGAATGAGCATGACGTCGTAGGCCGGCTGGTTGAACACCACGAGCTCGCCGTTGCGGTCGTAGATGAGACCACGCGAGGGATAGACGGTCTTTTTCAGAAACGCGTTGCTGTCGGCGCTCTGCTTGTAGCGGCTGTCGTTGATCTGCAGGTCGAACAGGCGCACGAGGTAGATGAGCGCAATCAGGGCAATGAAGCCTCCTATGACGTATTTTCTTTTTTCGAGATTATAGTTTTTTCTCACGGCGGGTGCGGCTTGCGAGGCTTGCAAAAGCGTAGATAAACACGAAAGTGTAGGCTGTGCTGCACACGATGCGCAGCAGCCACAGACGCAGGTTGAACAGCTCGAAGGCCTCGACGGTGAACACGAGGGTGCAATACAGGAATACCATCGTGAGCATGTATTTCAGATAGTTCTCAAGGCCCAGCGAGCGAAGTCCCAGGGGGGCCGGTCCGAGCTCGTCGTCGAGCGGCAGATAGAGATGCAGCACCGGTCGGCGCACAAAGGCGAGCACCGTGCATGCCAGCGCGTTGAGGCCCGGGGTGTCGGAGAAGATGTCGACGGCGAGTCCGCTGAGGAATCCGATGGTCATGGTCCAGTTGGTGCCGAGAGTGACGGGGAGCGATATGAGCACATAGATGAACACGAGCGGCAGGGCCACGCCGAAGATGGCCAGATTGTTGAAAATCACAGCCTGCGCCGGCACGAGCACCAGCAGAAGAATCAAGGCGTTGACAATGGTCTTACTCATCAGTTGAATGCTTTTTTTGCGCGTTCCTCGTCCTCGGCCTCGCCGGCCTCAAGGCTTTTGACCTCGGCGCTCATGTCGCTGACCACCACCTGCACGTTGTTGAGTGCGGAGAAGTCGCTGAGCAGGCGCACTTTCAGCGAGAAGAAGTCGCCGTGGTCGCTGCCTGCTTCGTCCATCACTATGCCCACGGGCAGGCCGGGGGGAAACACCGACGAATAGCCGGAGGTGACCACTGTGTCGCCGGCCCGGCTGACGGTGTGGCGCGGCAGTTCCTCGAGCTGCGCTACTTCCGGGTCGCGTCCGTCCCACACGAGCGAGCCGAAATTGTCGGTGCCCTTGAGTTTGCACGACAGGCGGAAGTGGGGATTGAGCAGCGAGATGACGCGCGCGCTCCGCGGCCCCACCACGCTGACGATGCCGACGACGCCCGAAGCGTCGATCACGCCCATTTCGGGCTTCACTCCGTCGAGTGTGCCTTTGTTGAGGGTGATGTAGTTGAACGGGCGGGCAATGCTGTTGTTGATTACATTTGCCACTATGAATCTGAACGGCTGCATGCCGGAGTCCATCACCATCGTGTCGGTGTAAATCTTCTCGGCCATCACTTCAAGCTGCTGCCTCAAAGCCAGGACCTCGCTCTGCAGTTCGGCGTTTCGCCGGTTGAGGTCGGAGTTGCGTTCGCGCAGGTTGAAGTAGCCTGTGGCGTTGTTGCTGAAGTCGTAGACCGAGGCCGTCACGCTGTTGGCAGACGTGAGATAGATGTGGCGATGGTAGGGGTCGCCGCCGGAGAGGAGCATTAAACTGAGCACCACATAGACGGCAAAAACAAACCACTTGCTGTTGCGGGCAAAGAATGTGATAAGTTCGTGCACGGCTCGGGCGGGCGCTTATCGGATGAGGAATGAGAACTTGTCGATGTTCTTGAGCGCTACGCCTGTGCCACGCGCCACGGCCAGAAGGGGATCTTCGGCCACATGGAACTGGATTCCGATTTTGTCGGTGAGGCGCTTGTCGAGGCCGCGGAGCAGGGCACCGCCGCCGGCCAGGTAGATGCCGTTGCGCACAATGTCGGCGTAGAGTTCGGGCGGTGTCTGCTCGAGCGCGCCGAGAACGGCCGCCTCGATTTTGGAGATGGTCTTTTCGATGCAGTGGCTGATTTCCTGGTAGCTCACAGGCACTTCCATGGGGAGTGCGGTCATCAGGTTGGGGCCGTGCACTACATAATCCTCCGGCGGGTTTTCGAGTTCGGTCAGCGCGGAACCGACGTGCATCTTAATCTGCTCGGCCGTGCGCACGCCTACTTTCACGTTGTGGGCGCGGCGCATGTGGTTCTGGATGTCCTCGGTGAGGTCGTCGCCGGCGATGGGTATGCTCTTGTTGGAGCAGATGCCGCCGAGGGAGATCACGGCAATCTCGGTGGTGCCGCCGCCTATGTCGACAATCATGTTGCCTTCGGGGGCCTCCACGTCGAGACCGATGCCGAGCGCAGCCGCCATGGGCTCGTAGAGCATGTAGACGTCGCGTCCGTCGGCGTGTTCGGAGCTGTCGCGCACAGCGCGGATTTCAACTTCAGTGGATCCGGAAGGGATGCCGACCACCATGCGGAGCGATGGGGAAAACCAGTTGCTCTTGTTGCTGGCCTTCTTGACGAGACCGCGTATCATGAGTTCTGCGGCGTTGAAGTCGGCAATCACTCCCTTGCGCAGGGGGCGCACGGTGCGGATGCCGGGGTGTCCTTTTCCTTCCATGAGGTGTGCCTCGTTGCCGACGGCAATGAGCTTGTCGGTGCGGGTGTCGAGAGCCACGATGGAGGGCTCGTTGATTACGATCTTGTCGTTATGGATTATAATCGTATTGGCTGTGCCAAGGTCGATTGCTATTTCTTTGGTGAGAGAGAAAAATCTCATTTTGCGCTATAAATAATGGAATGTTAGCAATTTAGCATGAGCGGGCGAGATTGCACGCTATTGGTGAGTGCAAAGTTACAAATTTTTTCTCCCATAATTGCACATAAATATGTAAAAAAGTGGTGTGTTTTCTACATTATTTCAAATTTTCGGAAGGCACATGCCGTTGGACCTCTTATCGGGAACTTTCGTTTGTTAAATTACCATTGAATGGTCCGATTTTACAAAAAAATTAGTATCTTTGCAGATGTTGAAACAGCCGTAATCATACGGAATGACAACAAAACGCCACGACAAAGCCGCCCGCTTTTTTCAGCAAAGGCTCCGAGGCAAGCACATAACAATGTGTATATCAGCGTATTTATCTTCTGCGCCGATATGGCGGAAATATGTCCCGAGCTAATATGAACACACCGGAATCCCGACATACGCAGGAAGCATGCAATCGCGCAAAAGTGCGATGGTATGTGCTTACCCTACCCTATTGCCATCGCGGCCCCGCCCGCGGGCTGGAGGAGGAGCTTGCCTGGCGCCGCAGTCACGGCGAGCCGGAATTCGAATATTTCGCCCCGCTCTACTCGGACGCATCCTGTGGCGGAACGAAAAACGCAAGACGGGCGCTGTATTTCAACTATGTGTTCGTGCATGCGTCCGAAGCTGAAATAATGCGTATGAAGACGCGTCGTCCGCTCTTCAACTTCCTGCGGCGCGTAACCGAAGCCGACGGCGGCACTCATTTCCCCTACCTTACCGACGAGGCCATGGCCAACCTGCGCCTTGTGGCCGAAGCATATTCCGGCCGGCTGCCCGCTTATGTGCCTCAGCCCGGAATGCTGCGCCGCGGCGACCGCGTGCGCATAGTCGGCGGCCGTTTCGACGGCGTGGAGGCCACTCTGCTGCGCACGCCGTCGAGCTCGCGGGACGAACTGGCGGTGTGTGTCGACAACTGGATGTGTGTGCCTGTGGTGCATGTGGCTCCCGGCCATTACGAGATAATAGAACTGAGCGCCGAGGGCAAAGCCCGGTATTCAGTGCTTGACAACGAGCGCACCACCGCGCGGCTGCGTTCGGCTCTTGTCTGCTCGCTTTCAAGAGGCGCCGCCGACAGCGCCGACGTGGAGCTGGCGACCGAGACAGCCATGCGCTACGGGCGAATCTCTCCGCCATCGAAAGTGCTGAAGTGCAAGCACGCCGCCCTGATGCTGCAGGCCTATGCCGTGGCAGGCGACAGGCTGCGCCTCGGCGACACCGTGCGCTCGGCCGAACTGCTGCTGCGCGAGGTCGACGCCGAACAGTCGCGCGCGTTGCTGCTGGCGTCGCTGTACGGCACCACGCAGAGCCACCGCGAAGAAGCCTTAGCGGCTGTGCGGCCGTGGCGTTCGGAACCCAACCTTAAGAAAAACAAACGCATGCTGATCGAATGGCTCGACGCCATCGAAAACGCCATAAACAACTGACAACACCATGTGGCCCTTCACCCACAAGAAATCGCTATATGAACTCGGAGCCCTGCAAGGCCTCTCCGACCACCACTCGCATGTGTTGCCCGGGGTGGACGACGGCTTCCGCACCACGTCCGACTCGCTGGCTGCGCTCAAGGCATTCGAGCAAGACGGCGTGGCACATCTGTGGCTCACCCCTCACATCATGGAGGACTACCCCAACACAACGTCCGACCTGCGAGAGCGGTTCGGACGCCTGTGCGAAGCCTATGCCGCCGAAGCCGGCGACAAGCCTGTGCGGCTGCATCTCGCGGCCGAGTACATGCTCGACACCCTGTTTGCCCGCCGTCTTGCCGACCGCGACCTGCTGACGCTCGACGACGACGGCCTGCTGCTGGTGGAGACGTCCTATTTCAACGCGCCGGCCAACCTTTACAGCCTGCTCGAGGACATAGCATCGGCCGGCTACCTCCCCCTGCTCGCCCACCCGGAGCGGTACATGTATATGGGGCCATCCGACTACACGCGGCTTCACGACATGGGCGTGCGGCTGCAATTCAACATTGTGTCGGCGTGCGGCTGCTACGGTCCGGAAGTGCAGTCGAGGGCCGAGTCGCTGCTGCGCAAGGGCTACTACAGCTATGCCGGCAACGACATGCACAGTCTGCGCTCCACCCGCATGTGTCTTGAGCGCCCTATTAAGGCATCCGTGGCGCGCATGGCCATAGAACTGATAAATCAACAAAACAACCGTCTATGATACGAAGAAACACATTGCGCCGCACGGCCACGCGCCTGCTTGCGGCGGCAGGAGCCTGGGCCATCTTATCCCTCGGCGCCTGCAATTCATCGCAAAAAGTAGTGTACGTAGAAGACATCCAGCCCAACCAGCTCATCGCTCTTCAGGAAGACAAGCCAATCCGCCTCAAGCCCGGCGACAAGCTCAGCATAGTGGTGCACAGCCGCGACAAGGAAATCGTGTCGATGTTCAATCTCAACAACGGCACCACCTCCAGCAACGGCGTTTCCGACAACAACGACCACGCCAACTACACCGTTGACGCCGAAGGAAAAATCGACATACCCGTGCTCGGCCCCATCAACGTGGAAGGCCTCACGCGCACCGAGGTCAGCAACCTCATCAAATACAAGCTGCTGTCGAACCGTCTGGTGCGCGACCCGACGGTGAGTGTCGACTATGCCGACATGGGATATTACGTGATCGGCGAAGTGAAATCGCCCGGCCGCAAACTCATCACCCGCGACAAAATCAATCTGCTCGAGGCCATAGCCGAAGCCGGCGATCTGACCATCAACGGCCTTCGCGAGAATGTGCTTGTGCTGCGCACCGTCAACGGGCAGCAGATCCCCTACCGCGTGGACCTCACGAGGGTTGAAAGCCTCTACGGCTCGCCTGCCTACTATCTGCAGCAGGACGACTTCATCTACGTGCTTCCCAACCAGAAAAAGCAGAACGAAAACGACTGGAACGCAAACGCCACGCATACGCCGACGTTCTGGTTCTCGCTGTTCACGATGGTCACCACCGTGGTATTAATCTTTGTAAAATAAGCCGCACAATGGAAAGAGTACCCAACGAAGCCGCCACCCCCGCGGCCGACGGCTCCGGCGCACGAAAGAACCGATCGGCATCGCAGGCGCTGCAGAAGCTGAAACTGCGCGACGTCCTGTATCTGCTCGCTTCCAACTGGAAATGGTTTCTGCTGTCGGTGGCGCTGTGCGTGGGCGCGGCCTATCTGCACGTGCAACGCCAGCCACGCGTCTACGACCGCAGCGCCAGTCTGCTTATCAAAGGTAAAGAATCGATGAAAGGAGAGGCCGAAGGCATCATCCAGGAGTTAGGAGCCGTGGGCACGTCGAATCTCAACAACGAGCTGATGTCGTTCCGCACGGTGGCCACAGCCGAAGAGCTTGTGCGACGTCTGCACCTCGACATCGACTATGCCCACGACGGCACGTTCCACAAAGAAGTGGTGTACGGCATTTCGCTGCCCGTCACCGTGCGGTTCGACAGCATCGACAACGGCACCTCGGCATTCATGGTGCTGGCGGTGGCTCCCGACAGCACAGCCACCATCAGCGACATGCGGCTGAACGGGCAGGACGTGCCCGGCACGCTGCGCGTGCGGCTGGGCAGCACGGTGCGCACGCCTCTGGGACGCATCACCGTGGCCGCGACTCCAAGCTACATCCCCGGGGCCACCAAGGACCGCCTCGAGGTGACGCGCAAGCCTCTCGACGCGGCGGCGCAATCGGTGCGCAGCCGCATCCGCGCCACGCAGCGCAAAGGGGCGTCGATCATCGACATAGCCTTCAGCGACGAGTCGACGGCCCGCGCCGAGGACGTGCTGAACACGCTCATCAGCGTCTACAACGAGAACTGGGTGAAAGACCGCAACCAGCGCACCATCAGCACCAACGAGTTCATCAAAGACCGCCTCAGCATCATAGAGCAGGAACTCGGCAACGTGGAACAGAGCATTTCCGACTACAAGTCGGAACACCTCATGCCCGACGTGCAGGCCGTAGGCAGCATGGCCCTCGGCCAGGCAAACGCCGCAGAGCAGCAGAGCACGAACCTCGACAACCAAATCTACATGGTGCGGTATGTGCGCGACTTCCTCACACAAGGGATGCACGAGAACGAGCTGCTACCGTCCAACACCGGCATCAACAACGGCACCATCGAAAGCCAGATCGTACGATACAACGATGTGCTAATGCGCCGCAACAGCCACCTGGCCAACTCCTCGCTGCAGAATCCGCTGGTCATGGACCTTGACAAAGATCTGGCAGTGATCCGCTCCACGATACTCCAAGGCCTGGACAACGAGATGGCCAAGCTGAACCAGCAGAAACGCAGCGTGCAGGCCACTTACGGGCAGGCCGTGGCGAAAGTGGCGTCCAACCCCGGCTCGGCCAAATACCTTCTGAGCGTGGAGCGCCAGCAGAAGGTGAAAGAGTCGCTATACCTGTTCCTGCTGCAAAAGCGAGAGGAGAACGAGCTGTCGCAAGCGTTCACCGCCTACAACAACCAGCTCATCGAGCCTCCCCACGGCAGCAACAAGCCGGTGTCGCCACAATCGGAAAAGACCATGGTCATGGCGATGCTGCTGGGTCTGGCCATACCGCTTGTCATAATCTTCGGCCGCGAGTTCAGCAACACCGCCGTGCGCGGTCGCAAGGACCTTGAGAATCTCACCGTGCCCTTCCTCGGCGAGATTCCGCAGCACGGAAAAGCTCCGCGCAGCGAACGCGCCGTGCTGCGTGCGCGGCGGAAGCAGCGCGAGCACGGCGCCAAGCTTGACGTGCTCGTGAAGCCCGGTTCGCGCGATGTGATGAACGAGGCATTCCGAGTGATGCGCACCAATCTCGAACTTGTGCTCGGCTACGACGGGCAGCACCACGTGATCATGCTCACATCCATGAACCCCGGCAGCGGCAAGACCTTCATCTCCGCCAACCTGGCATCCATCATGGGCACCCTCGACGGCAAACGCGTGATCGTGGTCGACCTCGACCTCAGAAAAGGCTCGCTGTCGCGCTACGTCGGCAACCCGCGCGATGGTGTAAGCGCCTACCTGTCCGGCCGTGTTCCCGACTACGCAGGCCTCATACGGCGCCTGGGCGACATCGATGTGCTGCCCTGCGGCAAACTTCCGCCCAACCCCTCGGAGCTGCTCATGTCGGCCCGCTTCCGCGACATGATAGCGCAGCTGCGCCGCGACTATGACTATGTGTTCCTCGACTGCCCGCCGGTGGAAATCGTGGCCGACGCCACCATCATCAGCCGCAGCGTGGACCGCACTCTTTTCGTGGTGCGCGCCGGACTGCTTGACCGCGATGCCCTGCCCGACATCGAGAAGTGGTACGACGAAAAGCGCTACAACGGCCTTAGCATAATCCTCAACGGCACCGGCGACGGGTTCAGCCACTACGGCTACCACCGCTACGGCAGCCGCTACGGCTATCACTACGGCAACTACGGCTATGGCTACGGCCACGAGGATGAAGATGACGCCCACACCAATTCCCAAGCCAACCACTAACCACCAGTCATTTGTCGCGCAGCCCGCTCATATTGTCGCGTAAGCTCATCGCCGGAAACGCTACGTTTTTAGTGGTGCGCACCGTCATGTCCACTCTCATCGGCCTGTTCACGTCGCGGGTGGTGCTGCAGGTGCTCGGCACCGACGACTACGGTCTGAGCTCGGTGGCCGGAGCTGTGGTGGGTGTGCTCAATTTCTTCACCGGCAGCCTTGCCGGGGCCGGCTCGCGCTTTATCACCTACGAGATGGGGCGCGGCGACGACGAGAGTGTGGAGAAGATGTTCTCGGCCACGCTGTTCATCAACATAGGACTGGCGGTGCTGATAGTGCTGTTCGGCGAAACTGCGGGGCTGTGGATGCTCGAGCACAAGCTCAACATCGCTCCCGAGCGCATGGGGGCCGCACGCTGGGTGTATCAGCTGTCGGTGATATCGGCTGCCATAGGCATCACCCAGGCGCCCTACACGGCCGTCATCATGGCTCATGAGCGCATCGGCGTCTACGCGGGCTTCGACCTGCTGGGGATGGCTCTGAAGCTGCTGACAGTGTACGCGCTGATGGTGATTCCCGGCGACAAACTTATTGTGTACGCGACGCTGGGGGCATGCGTCGGCCTGTTCATGCTGTGTCTGAACCGCGCCTACTGCATGCGCCGCTTTGCCGAGTGCCGGAGGCTGCCTCGCTTCGACAAAGGGGCCACACGGCGCATTTTCGGCTACAGCGCGTTCACCATGATAAGTTCGTTCTGTGTGATGGTGTGCTTCAGCGGCACCACATTCATGATCAACATATTCTTCGGCGTGGCGGCCAACGCCGCCGTGGCTCTTGCCGCCACCATCCACGGCGTGACGATGCTGTTCGGCTCCAATATCCAGACGGCATTCCGGCCGCAGATCGTGAAACAGTACGCTGCCGGCAATACTCCCAACGTGTGGAACCTCGCCTGCATGTCGTCGAAATTCACATTGCTCATCCTGGGTGTGGCGGTGGTGCCGTTCATCATCGAGGCTCCGCTGGTGCTGAGGCTGTGGCTGGGCGAGGTTCCGCCGATGGCGGTGGAGTTTCTGCGCTGCATGCTTGCCGCGGGGTGGTGCGCCTGCCTGAGCAACCAGCTCGACACGGTGGCTTACAGCAGCAGCCGCATAGGGCGGCCGACGGCCTATAAGTGTGCATGTTTTCTGCTCAATGCGGCGTGCATTTACCTGCTGTTCGCGCTCGGCGCTCCGGCCTGGTCGGCCTATGCAAGCAACGGCGTGATGTATATTGCGCTGTGCTGCGCCACCATGAGTGTGATCAAACGCCGCATGCCGGAGTTCCGCATCCGCGATTTCGCTGCTGCGGTGGGCCGCAGCTGGTGTGTTGTCGCGCTGTCGCTGGTGCCGCCGGTGGCGTTGTGCATGTTTATGGAAAGCTCGCTGCTGCGTCTCTGCATCATAGCGGTTGTCTACGTTGCCGCGCTCGCGCCTCTGGCATGGCGATTTGTTCTTACGGCCGAGGAGCGCCGCGGCATCGCCGCCCTTGCGGGCGAGAAAGCGCCGTGGCTGCTCGGCATCCTGCCATTCAAACCCGTCGACGAATGAAAAAACAGGTGCTCATAGTGATAGACTCGCTCGGCTGCGGTGGTGCCGAGAAGAGCCTTGCGGCCCTTCTCAATCGGCTCGACTACTCGCGCATGGACGTTGACCTGCTTGTGCGCTCGCGCGGCGGTGTCAACGAGGCGCATGTGCCCGAGTGCGTGCGCATGCTCGACTATCGTCCGCGGGGAATCAAGGCACGGCTGGGCGCGGCGGCCTACTCCATCGGTTTCCGGCTGCTCGACGCCGCAGGCGTGCGGCGCCACCGCGCCGAAACGCTGTGGGCGCTCGCGGGATGGAGTTTTCCGCGGCTGCGGAGGCACTACGATGTGGCCATCGCCTACCAGCAGGGTGTTCCGACGTTTTTCGCGGCCACGAAAGTGAGCGCCACGCGCAGACTGGCGTGGATAAACGTCGACATCGCCACGGCCGGCTACCGGCCCGGGTTCTGCGGCAAGTATTACGACCGCTACGACAAGGTGGTGGCCGTGTCGCGGATGCTGCACGAAAGCATCCGCGTGGCCGGCTACACCGACTCGCGCCGACTGACGACCATATACGACATCGTGGACACGGATGAAATCCGCAGTCTGGCGTGCCTGCCGGCGAAAGTGCGTCCGCTTCCGGCCGAGGTTCTGCGCATCGTCACCGTGGGCCGCATGGAGCGGCAGAAGAATTATATTCTCGCCGTCGAGGCTGCCGCCGAGCTGAAGCGCCGCGGGGTGCGGTTCGTGTGGCACTTCGTGGGAGACGGGAGCGAACGGCCGACGGTGGCGGCGGCAGCGAAGCGCCTCGGCGTGGCCGACCGCATCGTGTTTGAGGGCGCACGCGCCAATCCCTACCCCTGGTTCGCGGCTGCCGACATCTATGTGCAGACGTCCAGCTTCGAGGGTTTCGGGCTGACGCTCGCCGAGGCCCGCGTGCTGGGCAAGCCGGTGGTGACGACCGACTTCGGCGTGGCGCGCGACCAGATTGCCGACGGGCACAACGGACTGATTGCACAAATGACGCCCGCCAGCGTGGCCGACAAAATAGAAGCGCTGGCAGCCGACCCCGAATTGCGGCGGCATATCGCGGCCAATGCGGCCGCCGAGAGCAACGACACGGCTATGACAGAGAGCCGCAAGGTGAACCAACTAATCTGCGAACCATGAGAGTGCTGACGGTCACATGCAGTTGCGCCGAGAACTATGGCGCTCGCCTCCAGGCATGCGCTCTGACGGCGTGGCTGCGCAGCGAGGGTCACGATGCCGCGATAACGGACTATCGTCCGGCCTACATGCGGCATTTAGAGAACATATGGCCCCGCCGTGTGCGCCCGTTGCGCGAATGGCTGAGCGCGGCGCGAAACTATATCTATCACCGCGACCGCATGGTGCGCCATGAGGAGCTTGAGCGCTTCATGGCCTCCCGCTCGCCGCTGACACGGACCTACGGCAATGTCAGGTCGCTGCGCGAGAATCCGCCGGCGGCCGACGCGCTGATAGCCGGCAGCGACCAGATATGGAACACGTCGCTGCCCAACGGCAACGACCCGGCGTTCTTCCTTGACTTCGGCTCGGAGAAATGCCGCCGCATCGCCTACGCCGCCAGTTTCGGAACGGCCACAATAAGCAGGGACGACGCGGCGAGAATGCAGCCGCGCCTGGAGCGGTTCGACGCGATAAGCGTGCGCGAACGCTCCGGCGCCGCCATCGTGGCCGGCATGGGGCTCGGCGAGCCTCCCGTCGTGGTCGACCCGGTGTTTTTGCCGGAGCATGACTACTGGGAGAAGACGGCTGAGAATCCGGGCGTGCAGGGCGACTACGTCGTGGTGTACGACTTCATGCGCAGCCGCGAGGTCAAGCGCGTGGCGCAGCGTGTGGCGCGGCTGAAGGGTTCGCGCATCATAGCCACGGGGCCGTTCCGCAGGAGCTATGCGCACAACCGCACCACGGCATCGCCGGAGCAGTTCGTGGGGCTGATCCGCGGCGCTCGGTGCGTGGTGAGCAACAGTTTTCACGGCTCGGCTCTGGCGATGATATTCGGACGCGACTTCCTGGTGGTGGACCGCGAGGACGGCCTCAACGAGCGCATGCACGACATGCTGGAGCGCTACGGCCTCGGCTGCCGCCTTGCCTCGGGCGAGACTCCCGACGCCTTACTCGCCGCGCCTATCGACTACGCCGCTCTGCGGCCTAAGCTCGAGAGAGATATCGAACTGTCAAAGCAATTTCTGAGGCAAGCCCTGTCATGAAGAAGCCACGCATACTCATCGCCATGCACTATCTGGAGATAGGCGGAGCCGAATCGGCTCTGGTCGGGCTGCTGCGCGCACTTGATCCGTCGCGCGTGGACGTGGATCTGTTTCTGCATGCCCACCGCGGCGAGATGATGCGCCATGTGCCGGAGTGGGTGCGGCTGTTGCCGGAAATCCGCAGCTACGCCGCCATCGAGGCTCCGATCAAGGAGGCCTTGCGGCGCGGTTGCTTCGGCGTGGCTCTGGGCCGGTGGCGCGCACTCCGCAACTTCGGCAAGTATCTGCGCCGCAAGGGCATAAGCGACTGGTCGGGCCATTACGGCTATGTGGCCCGCTATGTGTCGCCATGGCTGCCGTCGCTGCGCCGCTTCGGCCGCTACGATCTTGCGGTGTCGTTTCTCGCTCCGCACGAGTATGTGCTGCGCAAGGTCGATGCCACGCGGCGCGTGTGCTGGATTCACAGCGATTACTCGCGCTTCGACGTCGACGCCGCGCTGGAGCTGCCCGTGTGGGACGGCTATGACCGGATAGCGTCAATATCGGCGGATGTCACCGAGACGTTCTGCAAGCGTTTTCCGTCGCTGCGCTCCAAGATAGTGGAGATAGAAAACATCGCTCCCGCCGACCTCATCCGCGAGGGCGCCGGCGCGGGCCGTCCGGCCGATATGCCTGCCGCCCCCGGCCGCACGGCACTGCTCACCATAGGCCGCTACAGCTATCCGAAGAATCTCGAGAGCATCCCGGCTTTGTGCCGGGGGCTGACGGAGCGCGGCATCGACGCGGAGTGGTACGTCATCGGCTACGGAGCCGACGACACGGCCATACGCCGCGCCATAGCAGCCGAAGGCATGCATGGGCGCGTGCATCTGCTCGGCAAGCGCGACAATCCCTATCCTTACATAGCCGCATGCGACTGGTATGTGCAGCCTTCGCGCTACGAGGGGAAAAGCGTGGCCGTGCGCGAGGCTCAGATTCTCGGGCGTCCGGTGATTGTCACCGCCTACCCCACGGCACCGGCACAGGTGCGCGACGGCGTGGACGGTGTCATCGTGCCCATGCAGCGCGAGGCGTGCATAGAGGCGATGGCACGGGCTGTTGCCGACGAAGCCCTGCGCAAGCGCATTATTGACAATATCACCGCCGGGGACTATTCCAACGCCGGCGAAGTCGAAAAATTCTACAGACTGGCTGAAGTATGATACCACATGTGATACATTACTGCTGGTTCGGAGGCGCGCCGCTGCCTCCGTGGGCCGAACGCTGCATAGCGTCGTGGCGCAAGCATTTTCCCGGCTGGGAGATACGCCGCTGGGACGAAAGCAACTACGACGTGCGCGTCACCCCTTACACTTCCCAGGCCTATGACGCGCGCAAATATGCCTTTGTCAGCGACTACGCGCGTTTCGACATCCTGCATCGCCACGGCGGCGTCTATTTCGACACCGACGTGGAGGTGGTCAGGCCTTTCGACGACCTGCTGGCCTGCGGCGCCTTCATGGGCATGGAGGGCACAAACGTGGCGCCGGGCCTCGGGATGGCCACCGAAGCCGGCAACTCCCTGCTGGCCGAGATGCTCGACTACTACAAGGGCTTGCAATTCATCGACGAGCAGGGCTGCCAGACGGCGGGCACGGTCGTCACCTATACCACGGAGGTGCTGCTGCGCCACGGCTACGAGCCGGACGGGCGGCAGCAGCGTGTCGCCGGTTTCACTATCTATCCGCCACCGGTGCTGAATCCGTTCGACGATATCACCGGCCGTCTTGTCGTCGCGCCTGAAACGCACAGCATCCACCACTACGCCAAGAGCTGGTGTGACGTGCATCCGTGGCGCACGCGCCTGTCGCGCCTGTGCCACCGCTATATCGGCCTTGAATGGTCGGCTCGCATAAAGCAATCACTGAAACTCAAATGATGGACGCTTCGCTATATCAACCGCTGTTTCTGACCGTCACTGGTGTGCTCGCGGTGTTGCTTGCCGGGCGCCTTTACATGTCGCCCGACGCACAGCTCACCATCAAAGGGCAGCCGAATAATTTCTGGATCGCATTGCCGATATGTTTTTTACTGGCATTGTGGCTGGGATTCCGGCCTCCTTATGCGGTTCAGTTCGTTGACTCGTTCAGCTATGCGCACTCCTATGAGAACGTTGAATTCGGATTCAGCAGATTCGACGTGCATGGAGAGTGGCTGTTCACCAATCTGACGGTGGCATGCCGTGAACTGGGACTGAGCGTGCATGGCTTCTTCACCATCGTGGCCATGGTGTATGTGCTTTCGTCACTTTGGGCCATGACTATCCTCGTGCCCAAGAATCCGCTGCTGGGCATTGTGTTCGTGTTCGGCTCGCTGATGTTCTTTACTTTCGGCGTAAACGGCATCCGAAACGGCATGGCGTGCCATCTGACGCTCCTCTGCATAGCCTTTCTGCTGCAATCCGATTATATGAGTGCCGCAGTTGTGGCGGCGGCCGCATTCTTTATCCATCGCAGCACGGCGCTGCCGATAGCCTCGGTGGTGGCTTCCCGATGGCTGGTCAAGAAACCGGAGTACGGTATGTACATATGGCTCGGCGCCATAGCGTTCTCCCTTCTGGCCGGCAACTGGTTCATGAATATCTTTGCCTCGGCCGGTTTTGACGACCGCATGGAGAGCTACACCAGCAGCGATGCCTCGCAGTTCGGCTTCAGCAGCACGGGTTTCCGCTGGGATTTCCTCATATACAGTGCGATGCCGATTTTGTTGGGCTACTACGTCCTGATAGTGCGCGGCATGAAGGAGAACTGGTATCGCGTGCTGTTCAATACCTACTGCATCGCCAACGCTTTCTGGGTTCTCGTCATACGCGCCGCGTTTTCCAACCGCTTTGCCTATCTCTCGTGGTTTCTTTATCCGGCCGTCATAGTGTATCCGCTCATAATGATGCGCGTGTGGGACGACCAGGACCGCAAAACAGCACAGATACTCCTGGCCTATGTGGGCTTTACAATCATAATGAACACACTTTACTGGTAATGGCATTTCTGACCGTATTCACTCCCACCTACAACCGCGCGCACACTCTCGCGCGCACCTACCGCAGCCTGTGCGCCCAGACACGACGCGACTTCGAGTGGCTCGTGGTGGACGACGGCAGCACCGACGGTACCCGAAGCCTTGTGGAAGGCTTCATGGCGGAGGGGCGCATCCCCGTGCGCTATATATATAAGGAAAACGGCGGTCTTCACACCGGCTACAACACAGCATATGCCAACATCGACACGGAACTGTGCGTGTGCGTGGACAGCGACGATTTCATGCCAGCGGATGCTGTGGAGATTATCGCCGACACATGGCAGAAACGCGGCTCCGACCGCTATGCGGGCATATTGGGACTTGATTTTGACGCGCACACCCACGAGCCTCTCGGTGGCTATTTTCCCGAAGGCATGGGCGAATGTTGGTATCTCGACCTGTACGCCAAGGGTATCCACCGCGCCGACACAAAAGCCGTGATGCGCACGGATCTGATGCGCTCTGTCGCTCCGCAGACCGGATTTGAGGGCGAGAAGCATTTCAATCCCGTGTACATGATGCTGCAGGTGTGCGATGTGCGCCCGCTGATAGTGGTGAACCGCAATCTGTGCAACGTCGATTATCAGACCACGGGCGACAGCATGTCGGCCGCTATCTGGCATCAATATGTGGACTCGCCACGGAGTTTCACCAAACAGCGCATTCTGGAAATGACGCTGAAACACAACACGAAGCTCAACCTTGTGCGGACGGCAATCCACTATGTGGCCACCTGTATCATCTCCCGCAACCAAAGATGGCTCAAAGAGTCGCCGCGCCCTGCGCTGACCCTGGCAATGGCACCGGCGGGCGTGCTTCTGTGGCTTCTCATCCTATATAAAACTCGCTGACCACACACCACCCACTATCCTAATCCTATCCTTCTTACTAATCTTCAACACATGAATATCGCCTATTTCATCAACAGCCTGTCCAATGCGGCAGGAATGGAGCGCATTTTCATAGACAAAGCCAATCTGCTCAGCGAGCGGGAGGGCATGAACGTGACTCTCGTCAGTCTGATGTCGTCCGACGACGAACAGCCGGCTTTCAAGGTGTCGCCCCGCGTAAAATTCATTCACCTGAATCTGGTTTTCGTCCCCGGGGACACGTCTCCGAGAAAACGTCCTTTCACGTTTCTGTGGAAATGGCTGAAATGGCGGCGGGAGGTGCATCGTGCTGTTGCGGATGTAATCAGACAGAACAACATAGACATTGCCATATCAAGCACCTATGATGCGTCGCTGCCGCTGAACGCCATTGACTGCCACCTCATCGTGGAATCCCACGCCTACCGCCGCGACGCCGTGCAGGGCTCGGCTCTGCCCACTCTGCGCCGCTATCTGATGTCGAGACGCGTCGCTGCCTCCGACGCCCTTGTGGCGCTGACGCATGCCGACGCTTCCCTATGGAACGAGGCGCGGCGCGTGGAAGTGATCGGCAACTTCACCACCATACGGCCCGTTGCGCCCTACCGCCCGGACACGAAGCGCATAATGGCAGCCGGACGCATCGACTCCCAGAAAGGCTTCGACATACTGGTGGACGCATGGCGCATCGTGGCACGCCTTCATCCCGACTGGAGCCTTGACATCTACGGCAGCGCCACGCACAACACCGACTGCACACACGCCGACCTTCAGTCGCGCATCAACGAGGGCGGCATGAGCCATTGCGTCACCTTGTGCGGCACATGCCACGATATGCCGCGCGCCTACGCCGAGCACTCGGCTTTTGTGCTCAGCTCGCGCTACGAAGGTTTCGGTCTCGTGCTCCTCGAGGCCATGGCGTGCGGGGTGCCGTGCGTCACATTCGATTGCCCTTACGGTCCCTCGGACATCGTCGGCGACGGCGACGACGGCATTGTGGTTCCTTTTGCCGGGATGACCGACCGCCAGAGAGCCGAAAAGCTCGCCCAAGGGCTCTGCAGCATGATCGAGGCCGGAGACTCCGGCCGCATGCGCATGTCGGAAGCCGCCATAAAAAACGCCGCGAGATTTTCTCCCGACGCAACCATAGACAAATGGGTGTGTCTCTTCAACGACATAATGCGACAATAACATGCGCATAAACAACACATGATTTAATGAGAATAGCATACATATACCGCGATTTTTCGTCCAAAGGCGGACTGGAGCGCATCCTGTGCGAAAAAGCGTCGGCGCTCGCCGAAACGGGGCACGACGTGCACATCGTGTGCAGCCACCACGGAGGCAAGCCCCTCTTTGCCTATCCTTTGGACCGGCGCGTGCATGTGCATGACATAGGGCTTGAATTCGCCGGAGCATCCAGCAGGATCGCACTGCCTTTCAAATGGCTGAAATATAAATTTGAAGAGTGTCGGGCCGTCGCAAAGATCCTGGACGACATTCATGCCGACATTGTGGTGGCCACCCCTATATGGCTTCCGATGAGCATATTCCGCAATCGCAGGAAGGTCGTGCTGGAATCTCATGTGAGCCGCAACAAACTTAACACAAGCAGCATTGCGCCGGCCGTGCACCGATACGTCAACCGCATGGCAGAGAAGAAAGCGGAAGCCGTGGTCACCCTCACAAGCGAAGATGCGGCGTTATGGGGCAAGGCGCGGCGGACGGTCGTCATACCCAATTTCACATCCCTGACCGGTTGTGACGGCACGCGCATGCAATGCTCCAAACGGGCAATAGCCGCGGGACGCCTGCACGAGCAGAAAGATTTCGGACTGCTGACTGACGCATGGGCAAGAGTGGCAGAAAACCATCCGGACTGGTGTCTTGACATCTATGGCGACGGCCCGGAGCGACAGTACCTGCAGAATAAAATCAATGAGCTCGGCCTGTCGCACACCATTTTCCTACGGGGCAACTCCGACTGCATCGAAAAAGAGTATTCCGCACACGACTTTCTTGTGCTGAGCAGCAGAAGAGAAGGATTCGGGCTGGTGCTCGCCGAGGCGATGGCGTGCGGATGTCCCTGCATAAGCGTGGACTGCGAGTGCGGCCCGCGGGAGATTATCGCCGACGGCAACGACGGATTGCTTGTTCCATACCGCGACCGCACACACGACGAGCGGGTGCGGCTGCTGAGCGAGGCAGTGTGCAAAATGATAGAGAATCCCGGGATGCGCGCACGTTTCAGCGAAGCCGGCCGCAAAAACATGCGCCGCTTCGACAAGGAAGCCATCATGCGGCAATGGATAAATCTTTTCGAGGAAATCACAGGATGAAAATAGTCTACTGCATAAACAGCATCAGCCACACGGGCGGAATCGAGCGTGTGACCATAGCAAAGGCCAATGCCCTTGCCGACATCCCCGGCAACGAGGTGTGGATAGCATACACGGATGTGAATCCCGCGCATCCCGAGCCGGTGCTTCCGGTTGATGCGCGCGTCCGCCTGTCGGACTTGAACATCCGCTATTACGCCGACGACTACAAGGGATGGTACTACCGCATGAAGAGCAATCTGAGGCGGCGGAAACACAAGAAGATACTAAAAGAGCTGCTTGACGACATCCGGCCCGACATTGTGGTGTCGACGGGTCAGTGCGAGAAATATTTTCTGCCCGGGCTCTGCCGTAAGCACACGCCTGCCTATGTGCGCGAATTCCACTACCACCGTTACTATCGCAAAGAAGGCGCGAAAAGCCTTGCCGGACGAATAAAGGCAGCAGTCACCGATTTTTACGATTTCCGCCTTCAGCTGCCGCGTTATGATGCGACGTGCGTACTTACACAAGAGGATTTCGACCGTAACTGGCGCCACTCGCACATCGCCGGCAAAGTCCACGTCATACCGAATCCGCTGACAGAACATACATCGGCAAGAGCGCATTATGATGCCCATACGGCAGTGACCGTCGGACGCATAGCCGCGCAGAAGAATCATGCGTCGCTCGTGCGGGCATGGGAGCGTGTGGCCGAGACGCATCCCGACTGGAAGCTCGCCATCTACGGCGACGGCGAGCTTATGGAGGCCTTGCGCACACAGGTGGCAGAGGCAGGGCTGGAGGAGAGTGTTCTGCTCAAGGGGAGAGTGGACGAGGTGTCGGAGCGCATGGCAGAATGTTCCATATTTGTGCTCACATCCCGCTTCGAGGGATTCGGACTGGTGCTTGCGGAAGCCGCCAACGTGGGTCTGCCGATGGTCAGCTACGCATGTCCGTGCGGCCCTCGCGACATCATCAGCGACGGCACCGACGGCATGCTCGTGCCTCCCGAGGATGAGGAAAGCCTTGCCCGCGCACTTAAGAAACTGATGCGCTCCGAGCCGCTGCGCCGCAGAATGGGCGAAGCGGCCCTGCAGACCGCCAGGCGCTACGACCCTGCCGCAATAGCCCGGCAGTGGATGGAACTGTTCAACAAACTTACCAATCTCTGATGCTCACCTATTCCATAGCAATACGCACCCTCGGCACCGGCGGCGACAACTACCGGCGCGAACTCGAGAGCATCGTCCGACAGACCGTGCAGCCGGAGCGGGTGGTGGTCTACATAGCCGAAGGCTACCCTGTGCCGGAATTCCGCATAGGCAGGGAGGAATATGTGGCCGTAGCCAAAGGCATGACCGCACAGCGGGCGCTGCCTTACGACGAGATAGACAGCGACTGTATCCTCACACTCGACGACGACGTGGAGCTCGCACCCGACGCCGCCGAGCGGCTGCTCCGGGCTATGGAGCAATACGACGCCGACTGCATAAGCCCGGACACCTTCGGCAACTGCCTCATGGCTCCGAAGCAGAAGCTGCGCGAAGCGCTTGTGGGCCTTGTGTTTCCGTCGCGCCGTCAGCGCAAGGCCTTTCGCCTGCGGCGGTGCGGAGCGGTCAGCTACATGTCGCGGCCGGCCACCGGCAGCTGCCACCCCTCCGACCGCGCCGACGGCCCGGCCCAGCTATGGCGCCGGCAGCGGCTCACCGGCCTGCGGCCGGCCGACGAACTTTGGGTGGAACGCGACGGATTCGCCTATGGAGAAGACACCGTGCTCACCCACAAAGTGCCCGTCAACGGCGGGCGCCTCTTCGTGTTGTACGACCACGCCCTCGCCCGCCATCTCGACAGCGGCAACTCTTCGGCGGCTTTCCGCAAGGGCAACCGCCGCATGTATATCCGCACAAAAAACTCATTCATCATATGGTGGCGCTGCATCTACGAACCGGCCCCGTCTGCTCTCACCGCAGCAGCTTTCATCGGCCGCAGCCTGTGGAATCTTGTGATAGCGGCCGGGGCGGCCGTGGCCATGCGGCGGCTGTCGATGCTCACACAATTCTTTTCGGGGCTGCGCGACGGCGTGCGTTTCGTGTGCTCCGACGACTACAAACAAATCCCCAAATACAAGCTACAAACGAATAAACCCCTCATAAACACACATTGACAATGAAAAACCTCTTACGCTCCGCTGCATGCGCCCTGGTGGCGCTCGCAAGCATCTGCGCCGCCGCGCAGGACAAACCGGCATGGGCAGAAAAAGGCACCCGCACCATCAATGCCGACCGCTCCAACGACAGCTATACCGTGGTGGCGTTCGACACCCACAACGCGGACAAGACATTCCTGGAGAGCAAACGTTTCGAGCCGCTGTTCATGTATGTGCGCGAAAACTTCTCCGCTCAGCCCGAAGGCCTCGCCGTGGACAGCGTGCAGGAAGACGGCGTGACCACCTACATCATCGCCTACACCGACAAGGACAAAGGCACACGCCACACCCTGCAGGCCCGCCGCATCGACCAATACAGCGAGTACGACGACTTCGAGAGCAACGACTACGAATGGTATCTCTACCAGCTCTACGCCGTGGGCCGTCCCGACGAGACACCACGCTTCGACGAGTTCGAGCTTACGCGCGCCTACAACGCCAAAGCCACCGCCATGTCGATTGTGCCCGGCTGGGGCCAGATCTACAAGGGGCAGACGGCGAAAGGCTGCGTCATCATCGGCCTTGAGGCTGTGTCGGTGGCCGGCATCATCATCGGCGAGCACAAGCGCAGCCGCATGATGGACGACGCCGCCAAGCACCCCGAAGTCTACGACAGCTGGGTGGGCAAGGCCCACAGCTGGCGCAACGTGCGCAACGTCAGCATAGGCGTGGCCGTGGCCACATATGTCTACAACCTTATCGATGCCGCCACAAGCAAAGGCGCACGCCGCGTGAAGGTGCACAAGCGCGCCGGCGAAGGACTGTCGTTCGCGCCCACGATGTGGAACGACGGCGCAGGCATGACGTTCAGCTACAGCTTCTGAGAGTGACACAGACACGCCGACCCAAGATTGTGCGTGCGGCCACTGTGCCGATGTCGCTCGACGTGTTCTGCCGCGGATTGCTGCGCGAACTGGCCGACGACTACGAGGTAGTGGCCCTGAGCTCTCCCGGAGCGGAGCTCGACAGGCTGGGCGCCCGCGAGAATGTGCGGACATGCGCCGTGGCCATGCGCCGCGACATATCTCCGCTCGCCGACCTGCGCTCGCTCGCGGGCCTGTGGCGTCTTTTCCGCCGCGAAAAGCCCGACATGGTGCACAGCATGACCCCCAAGGCCGGGCTGCTGTGCATGGCGGCGGCCCGGATGGCCGGAGTGCCTGTGCGCGTGCACACCTTCACCGGGCTGCTTTTTCCCACTGCCACAGGCCTGAAGCGACGTCTGCTCATGCTCACCGACCGCATCACCTGCGCATGCGCCACACATGTGGTGCCCGAAGGCGAAGGCGTGCGCGCCGATCTCGCATCGGCCGGCATCACCCGCAAACCCATGCGCGTGCTCGGCCACGGAAACGTGCGCGGCATCGACCTCTCCCACTACAGCCGCACGGCAGCCGTGCAGGCCGAGGCCTCGGCTATGCGGCGGAGCCTCGGCTATGCCGACACGGACGTCGTGTTCGTGTTTGTGGGCCGCGTGACGGGCGACAAAGGCATCCGCGAGCTTGCTGAAGCATTCGGCACGCTCGGCCCGGCGGCACGTCTGGTGCTCGTGGGAGAGCAGGAACCCGCTCTCGACCCGCTCGACGAGACGACACTGCGCAGGCTGCGCAGCGACAGGCGCATCCATGAAGCCGGCGCGCAGACCGACGTGCGGCCGTGGCTCGCCATGGCCGACGTGCTTGTGCATCCGAGCTATCGCGAGGGTTTTCCCAACGTTGTAATCGAGGGCGGCGCAATGGGGCTGCCGGCCATCGTCACCGACATCAACGGCTCGCGGGAGATAGTGGAGCATGGCCGCAACGGACTGATAGTGCCGCCGCACGACAGCAGCTCCCTGGCCCGGGCCATGCAGCGTCTTCTCGACGACGCCGAAGAGCGGAAGCGCCTCGCCGCACCTGCCAGGCAGATGGTGGCCGAGCGCTATGAGCAAGGCTATGTGCGCCGCTGCCTCAAGGACTTCTACCGCTCCATCCTATTCGGACGACAGTACCATGTATAGCAGATTCTTCAAACGCCCCATCGACATCGCGGTCGCCGCCGCGGCTCTATTGTGTCTGAGCCCGGTGCTGGCCGCAGTGGCCGTGTGGCTGCATTTCGCCAACAAAGGCGCCGGCGCGTTTTTCTCGCAGCTGCGGCCCGGGCGCGGCGGCCGCATCTTCCGGCTATACAAGTTCAAGACCATGACCGACGAGCGCGACGAGCACGGGCAACTGCTGCCTGACGCCGCCCGCCTGACGCGCGCCGGGCGCCTGGTGCGCTCCACTTCGCTCGACGAGCTTCCTCAGCTGTGGAATGTGCTGCGCGGCGACATGTCGCTCATCGGTCCGCGGCCGCTATTGCCGGAGTATCTGCCACTTTACAGCCCCGAGCAGGCGCATCGCCACGACGTCCGGCCCGGCATCACCGGCTGGGCGCAGTGTCACGGCCGCAACGCGCTTTCGTGGAAGCGCAAGTTCGAGCTTGATGTGTGGTATGTGCGCCATCTGTCGTTCGCCACAGACTGCCGCATCGTAGCGCTCACCATCGGCAGCGTGCTGCGCCGCGAAGGCATTTCCGGCGAAGGGCATGCCACATCCGAGCCCTTCAACGGCCGGAACTGACGGCTGTACTATTTTATCCATTTATACCATTATGTTAGCTGTCATGCCCGAACCGCGTGTTTTTAACACTTAAACATGGAATTTTCACGGCTGCAAAGAGCGATGTTTTTTTCTTTTTTTGTATATTTGCAGTCAATAAGTCCGAAAGGACCGCATTTCTGCATATCCAAACCGGCCCTTCTCCTTGAAACTGATGCACAAACGTATTTTAAACTGGTATTTATCCCGCGAATGTGTGCCCTACTGGTACGTCCTTGCAGCCGATTGTCTGATTGTTCTGGCAAGCGGCCTCATGGCTTATGCCATAGGCCACGGGGCAGCCTACATGGTGGTCAACTTCGGAACTCTGCTACAGTCTCTGCTGCTCTATCTTCTCTGCTTTGTGGTCGGTTTCCGCGCGCTCCGCACCTATAGCGGCATCATCCGCGACACGTCGATGGCCGACCTCATCCGTGTGACGGCCGCGCTGGCCATAGGCGTGGTGCTCGTCATGGGCATGCGTGTGGTGATGCACACCGACGACTGGCTGATGCCGCTGCGCCTGCGCGATTTGCTTCTGCTGACGCTCATCGCCGCCCTGGGCATGTGCGGTCTTCGCGTCGTGGCCAAAGAAATGTACGATATCTACCTGCGCAACTATTCGGGAGGCGGAGCCTACGGCCTCAATTCCAACGACCTGCTGGACATGGAGCTAAACGAGTTGCTGCCGCGGCATCCCATCCACGTGGACATCTCCGCCATTTCGGATGCGATGAAGGATCGCAGCCTCATGGTGACGGGCGCGGCCGGCAGCATAGGCAGCGAGCTCAGCCGCATGCTGGCCGGTTACCATCCTTCCGAACTTGTGCTCATCGACCAGGCTGAGACACCTCTCCACGACCTTTGCCTGCACATGCAACGCGAGCATCCGGAGGTGAAATGCCACTGCATAGTCACGAGTGTGTGCCACTCCAACCGCATGGACGACGTGATGCGCCGCTACAAGCCGGAAATAATCTTCCACGCGGCGGCCTACAAGCATGTGCCCATGATGGAGGACAACCCCGAAGAGAGCGTGCTCAACAACGTGGACGGCACATGCAAGCTGGCGCGCCTCGCCGTGAAACACGGCGTGCGCAAGTTCATAATGATTTCCACGGACAAAGCCGTGAATCCGACGAGTGTCATGGGCTGCAGCAAGCGTATCTGCGAGATTTTCTGCCAGAGCCTCAACAACACGCCCGAAGCCGCCGGCACGCAGTTCATCACGACGCGCTTCGGCAATGTGCTGGGCAGCAACGGCTCAGTCATCCCCATATTCCGCGAGCAGATCCGCCGCGGAGGGCCTGTGTGTGTGACCCACCCCGACATTATCCGCTACTTCATGCTTATTCCCGAGGCATGCCGTCTTGTGCTGCAGGCCGCCATCATCGGCCGCGGAGGCGAGATATTCTGCTTCGACATGGGCGAGCCGGTGCGCATCGCCGACCTTGCCACGCGCATGATTGAACTCAGCGGCAAGCACAACATAAAAATAGAATTCACCGGCCTGCGGCCCGGCGAGAAACTCTACGAGGAGCTGCTCACCGACGATGAGACCGTGCTTCCCACGCGCCATCCGAAAATAAAAATCGCCAAGGTGCGTAACATCGATTTTGAGTCGGCCCGGCGCGAAATCGACAATCTGATAGCAGCGGCTCGCACCTACAACACCGACGCCACGCTGCGGCTCATGCACCGCATCGTGCCCGAGTACCGCCACCCCGACACTGACGCCTGCGCGCTCAAGCAGCAGAAGGAGGCCGCGCCCATCGGGCCCATGCCGGGCCTCGCGTTTCATCACATTGCAAATAAATAACCAATCATAACACAGACGATGCTTATAAAAAAGTTACTGAAAATATCAGCAGCCGCCATGGCGATAGCATGCGTGGCGGCTCTGACACCGACAAAGTCGGCAGCACAGAGCTACAACAGCATTGACGAGGCATTGGCCGACTCCACCTTCCAGGAGGTGTACCGCGGCACCCATCAGTATGTAGCGCCCACTGTCACCGAGGTTCTGCGCGACAGCGTGTTCGACCCCACGAGAGTGGTGACCAACAAGTTCAGCAAAAACTGGTTTGTGTTTGCGACAGGCGGCGTGCACTCTTTTGTCGGAGACTACAGCGGCTGCGGCAAACTCGCCGGCACGCTCTCGCCCGACTGGAGCGTGGGTGTCGGCAAATGGTTCACACCCGGCGTGGGCCTGAAAGTAGAGTTCATAAAGTCCGACTCCAAGGGCTACACCGAGTATCTGACCGGCCACTACGGCTACGGCGACATCATGTTCCGCGCCGACGGCACGCCCTACCGCAAGATGAAGACAAGATGGTGGGACATCAGCCTCGATGTGGTTCTCAACCTCACCCGTCTCTACAAAGGCTACGAGGGCTACAACAGCCGCAAGGCCATGAACCAGTTCATGCTCAACCTGGGCATCGGCGGCGTGCATCACCTCGGCTTCGAGCACAACCACGGCTCCGACAACGAGCTCAGCTTCCACTCCGAGCTGCAGTACAGCCGCTTCTTCACCCCCGCCAAGCGATGGAGCCTCGACATCAAGGCTCGCGCGCTCTTCTATCAGACGAACTTCGACCTTGAGTACGGCCAGGCCAACCACGCCGCATCCAAATTCGACGCCAACGTGGGCATCGACATAGGCGTCACCTTCTACCTCGGCAAGAAACGCGCCAACGGCTGGGGTCACGGCGCCACAAAGGTGTACCAGCGCGACTATCGCGAAGAAAAGACCGTGGTCATCCGCCAGAAGGACGCAGAGCAGAAGCCCGTGCAGTACCGCACGCTCTCGTTCTATGTGTTCTACCCCAACAACTACTCCGGACGCAACGACGCGCCCCAGATTGCCGACGCCACGGTCAACGCCATCGACTACCTCGCCGGCGGTATCTTCACTCAGAAGCGATTCAAATCCACGGCCGACGCCGACGGCCGCATAGGCGCCGGCATCAACACCAACTCGCTGCCCTTCACCGATGTGGCCACCGAGAACGCCTCCGAGCCTTTCCGCTTCGACTTCGTGCCGCGAGGCTATGAGATGAGCGCGTCCACTCCCCTCAGCCTCAGCATGAGCAGCAAGGACATGCAGGACTTCGCCCGCAAGGCCGGCTACTACTACGCTCCCATCTGGGACGGCAAGCACCAGTGGCACTACCGCATCGACGACGCCACCCTCGGCCAGCAGCTCCTGCTCGACGCCAACTACAAGGAAACCGAGACCTACGGCCTCAACTCCCATCTCGGCCTCCCCATCGTGATGGAGCGCATGGAGCAGCGCAACGGCAAGAAAGTGAACGATGACGAAATCGTCAGCTTCGCCGACGTCTACGCCGCCCTCAACGGCGACAGCCCCTATCTGGAGCAGTTCACCGACTCGGCCACGGTGGCCCACATCCGCGAAGTGCTCGACAACGGCACCATCGCCCTCATCCAGTTTGAAGGCCTCGCCACGAGCCAGGACAACTACACCGGCCAGAACGCCAAGCAGGTGGGCCTGGACCGCAACAACGCCCTTTCGGAGAACCGCGCACGCACCGTGCTCGTGTGGCTTCAGCAGCATCCCAACATGAAGGATGTGCACCACCTCACGTCCAACGAGCCTTTCTTCGCCAACGGCATCCGCCCCGTCAACGACCCGTCGACGCGCGGTCTTGACGCCAAGCTCGGCCGCTCCGTGAAGGTGAAGATCCACTACCTCATCCCCGAGAGCAAGCGATAGGCTCGCATCTCTGTCTCATCCGCATCGCCGCGTTCCCCGCCGGGGGCGCGGCGATGTTGCATTTGCACACATCCTATAACATTATTTAATAAATTGGCGGGCGAAAAAAAGTATTTGCGCGTATCGCGCTTTTTTCGTAGCTTTGCCGTGCAAACTCAGAAACCGAATCTTATGTCTGAAAAACATCAGGTCAAAACTCTTGATAAAGTAGTGGTCCGCTTCTCGGGCGACTCCGGCGACGGCATGCAGCTGGCCGGCAATATATTCACCAATGTGTCGGCAGCGCTCGGCTGCCGCGTGTCCACCTTCCCCGACTATCCTGCCGAAATCCGCGCCCCGCAGGGCTCTCTCAGCGGCGTGAGCGGCTTCCAGGTGAGCGTCGGCAAGGACGTGCACACACCCGGCGATGCCTGCGACGTGCTCGTGGCCATGAACCCCGCGGCCCTCAAGCAGAACATCCGCTTCCTGCGCCGTGGCGGCACAATCATTGTCGACATAGATTCTTTCCGCCCGGCCGACCTCCGCAAGGCCGAGTTCGCCACCGACGATCCTTTCGGCGAGCTCGGAATCGACGACAACTGCCTGCTGCAGGTGCCCGTCACCCAAATGACGCGCGACGCCCTGGCCGACAGCGGCCTCGACAACAAGAGCATGCTGAAGTGCCGCAACATCTTCGCCCTCGGCCTGGTGTGCTGGCTGTTCGACCGCCCGCTCGACGAGGCCGTGGCCCATCTGAGCAGCAAATTCGGCCGCAAGCCCGCCATCCTCGAGGCCAACAAGCGCGTGCTGCAGGCGGGCTTCGACTACGGCCACAACGTGCACGCCTCCGTGCCCACCTACCGCATTGAAAGCGAGAATCCTCGCCCCGGCGTTTACACCGACATCAACGGCAACACGGCCACCGCGTGGGGCCTCATCATGGCGTCGGAGAAGAGCGGTCTGCCGCTGTTCCTCGGCTCCTACCCCATCACCCCCGCCACCGACATCCTCCACGAACTTGCCAAGCGCAAGGACCTCGGCGTGAAAGCCGTGCAGATGGAGGACGAGATAGCCGGCGTGTGCTCGGCCATCGGCGCGTCTTTCGCCGGCAATCTGGCCGTGACCTCCACTTCCGGCCCCGGCCTGGCTCTCAAGAGCGAGGCCATCGGCCTGGCCGTGATGGCCGAACTGCCTCTCGTGGTCATCGACGTGCAGCGCGGCGGTCCCTCCACCGGCCTGCCCACCAAGACCGAGCAGACCGACCTGATGCAGGCCCTGTACGGCCGCAACGGCGAGTGTCCGCTCTGCGTGGTGGCTCCCGCCACTCCCACCGACTGCTTCGACATGGCCTTCCAGGCCTGCCGCATAGCCGTAGAGCACATGACGCCTGTCATCCTGCTGAGCGATGCCTTCATCGGCAACGGCGCATCGGCATGGCGCGTGCCCGACGACAACGACTATCCCGCCATCCACGCTCCCCGCGTGCCGGAGGAGCTCAAGGCGTCCGGCAAGTGGCAGCCCTACAGCCGCGATCCCGAAACGCTCGTGCGCTACTGGGCCGTGCCCGGCACGGAAGGCCTGGCCCACCGCATCGGCGGCCTTGAGAAAGACTGCGCCTGCGGAGCCATCAGCACCGACCCTGCCAACCATGCCCGCATGGTGGAGACCCGCCGCGAGAAAATCGACCGCATAGCCGCCGACATCCCCGAGCTTGAAGTGCTGTGCGACGCCGATGCCGACACGCTGCTCGTCGGCTGGGGCGGCACCTACGGCCACCTGCACGCTGCCGCCTCGGAGCTCTGCGCCAAAGGCGTGCCCACGGCTTTCGCCCACTTCCGCTATATCAACCCGCTGCCTGCCAACACCGCCGAGGTGCTCGGCCGCTACAAGCGCGTGATTGTGGCCGAACTCAACTCCGGCATGATGGCCGACTGGCTGCAGTGCCACTTCCCGGGCATCAACATCCGACGCATCAACAAGGTGCAGGGCCAGCCCTTCCTCGTGGGCGAGCTCGTCGACGCCGTAGAGAAAACAGTTGCAGAATAACCATCTCAGACACATGCACAAAATGGAAAACCAAACATACACAGCATCCGACTATAAAAACGGACAGAGCGTGCGCTGGTGTCCCGGATGCGGCGACCACGCCATTCTCAACACCCTGCACAAGGCCATGGCCACCCTCGGCGTGCCCCCGCACCGCACGGCCGTAATCTCGGGCATAGGCTGCAGCTCGCGCCTGCCCTACTACATGAACACCTACGGCTTCCACACCATCCACGGACGCGCGGCAGCCATTGCCACCGGCTTCAAAATCGCCAATCCGGAAATGAGCGTGTGGCAGATTTCGGGCGACGGCGACGGCCTCGCCATCGGCGGCAACCACTTCATCCACGCCGTGCGCCGCAACATCGACATCAACATCGTGCTGTTCAACAACAAGATATACGGTCTGACCAAGGGACAGTACTCGCCCACGAGCCCCCGAGGCTTCGTGTCGAAATCGTCGCCCTACGGCACCGTCGAGGACCCGTTCATCCCCGCCGAACTCGCTTTCGGCGCGCGCGGCAATTTCTTCGCCCGCAGCATCGACGTGGAGCTGGCCACATCGCAGGAAGTGCTCGTGGCCGCCGCACGCCACAAAGGCACATCGGTGGTCGAGATTCTGCAGAACTGCGTCATCTTCAACAACGGAATCCACAATGCCATCACCGACAAGGAATACCGCGCCGACCGCACCATCCATCTGCGCCACGGCGAGAAGATGCTTTTCGGCGCCGAAGGCAACCGCGGCCTGGTGCAGGACGGTTTCCTGCTCAAGGCTGTGACGCTGGGCGAGGACGGCTACACCATCGACGATGTGCTCGTGCACGACGCCCACACTCCCTCCAACTTCCTCCACCAGCAGCTGGCCATGATGGACGGCACCGACCTGCCTCTGGCTGTCGGCGTCATCCGCGACGTGGAAGCGCCCACCTACAACGACACTCTGGACGCCCAGGTGGCCGATGTGCGCGCCCACAAGGGCCACGCATCGCTCCGCGACATGATTCTCGCAGGAAGCACCTGGGAAGTCAAATAAGCCAGCGATAGAATTTCACCACACAAAACGACACCATGCCGGCCAGCGATACGGGTAGCAGATACTCGTAGCTGGCCGTCATTTCTATTGTGAGGAATATGGCCATGAGCGGCGCCTTGATGGTGCCGCCCATCACCGCCGCCATGCCTCCGAGCACAAAGACCGGCATGGGCAGCCCTACGCCGAACAGCGACTTCGCGGCCATCACAAACAGATAGCCGGCTATCGCTCCGGCGAACAGTGTGGGAGCGAAATCGCCGGCCACGCCGCCGCCGCTGTTGGAGGAGAATGCAGCCACACCCTTGGCCAGAAGCAGGCCCAGGCCTATGAGCAGCAGTCCGTAGTCGCCCCAGTGGTTGAGCACATACAGCGGACTGTAGTCGCCCAGGGTGTAGTCGGCCTTGTTCATAAGATTGTTTACCACCTCATAGCCTTCGCCGTAGAGCGCAGGAAACAGAAACAGCAACAGGCCGACGCACAGCCCCGACACCACGTTGCGCAGCCACGGATTGCCTATCGCCACAAGGCGGCGCGCGGCGTAATGGCCCGTGTAATTGTAGTAAACGGCATAGCATCCGCAGCAAATGCCCAGCAACACCACAGCCGGCAGACAGTCGAGGCTCTGGGGCACGAAGCGCGTAAGCGACAGATCGGGCACGCACCCCGACAGCACATAGGCCGTCAGCGACGCCACCATGCAAGTGGCAAGAATGCCGATCACCGGCACGGTGGTGAGCGTCAGTCCCATGTATTCAAGCGCGTAGAGCATGCCGCCCACCGGCGCCTGGAATATGCCTGCGATGCCTGCCGCGGCACCGCAGGCTATGAGCACGCGCACCTTGTGGTCGGGGAGGCCTATGCGGCGCGACAGGTTGCCGCCGAGAGCCGCGCCCACGGTGGCAATGGGCCCCTCGGCTCCGGCCGAGCCGCCGAAGCCCAGGGTCATGGTGCTTGCCACAATCGGGCCGAAAATGAGTTTTGTGGAGATAAATGTAATGCCGCGGTGCAGGCGGTCGTTGATTTTGTCGCTGGCGTGTTCTATGTCGTCGCGCAGGATGTAGCGGGTGAAGATGCCTGTGCACACAATGCCGGCCACGGGCAGCAGAATGAGCATCCAGTTGCCTTTCTCAAGGTGCATCATGCTGTGGGCCACAAGCGACATGTGCTGAATGAGCCATCGCAGCAGCGCAGCCGAAGCGCCGCAGACGAGGCCCACCGTCAGACACATCGACATGCCGACGAACAGGTCGGGTGCCGACACAAACTTAAGGCGCAGCCGCCGCGGTAAATCTCTGATGCTCATATGCCGTGATGATATAGATATCAACAACGGCGGCTGCACTAATGTTTAGACCCGGCTTATAGCCGATGTAAAAGCTCCTAATCCCAGAACTTGAAGAAATGGTGCACGGGGCCGTGGCCGTGGCCTATGGCGTAGCGCGACCCGGCGGCGATGGCGGCCGCGATATAGTCTTTGGCGGCCGCGGCAGCATCGTCGAGCGAGAGCCCGTGGGCGAGCGACGCTGCGAATGCCGACGACAGCGTGCAGCCGGTGCCGTGGGTGTTGGGCGTCGAGAGGCGTTCCGACTCAAGGCGCAGCACGGTGTCGGTCTCGGCGTTGTAGAACACGTCGACGAGCAGTTCGTCGTGCAGATGTCCGGCTTTGAGCATCACCGACACACCGCCGCAGGCATCGCTCAGGCGTCGCGCCGCATCCGGCAGCTCGTCCTGCTTCGACAGCTTCCGGCCCAGCAGGATTGATGCCTCGGGGATGTTGGGGGTGATCACTCGTGCCCTCGGGATGAGCACCGTGCGCAGCGCGTCCACCGCGTCGGCCTGCAGCAGCGGGTCGCCGGAAGTGGCCACCATCACGGGGTCGAGCACGATGTCGCGCAGGTCGGGATACTCGTCGAGCGTGGCGCGCACGGCAGCGATGAGCTCGGCCGAGTGCAGCATGCCGATTTTGACGGCGTCGGTGCCTATGTCGTCGAGCACGCTGTGTATCTGCCCCGTGACGAAAGGCACGGGGATGGGATGCACGCCGGTGACACCCACGGTGTTTTCGTCGACCACGGCCACTATGGCCGAGGTGCCGAAACAGCCGAGGGCCGAGAAGGTCTTGAGGTCGGCCTGCACGCCGGCTCCGCCGCTGGGGTCGCTGCCGGCGATGGTGAGCGCGCGGCGGTAGGTTTTCATATCTTCCATTGTTCGAGGTTCCAGGCGCTGTCCCAGAAGAGCCACTCCATGCGGGTGCAGCGCACAAAAATTTCTGTCATCTGTTTTCTTACTTCGGGCGTGGCTGCTTCCGCCAGTTCGTCGCATATCTCAATGGCACGGCGTGTGGACTCCACAAATGCCGGGTCGGAATAGGTGTCGATCCATGCCTTGTAGGGGTTGTCGGCCACTCCGGCCTGCTTTTCCGCGATGGAGAGCCCCACGCGCAGATACACCCAGAAGCACGGCAGCACTGCCGCCGCCTCCACTTCCACGCTGCTGTAGGAGCATGCTTTCAGCAGCGATGTGTAAAGCAGGCATGCCGGCGACATCTCCGACGGGTCGGGACGGTCGCCGTCGAGAAACACTTCGTGGAGCGCCCGCTCCACATACACGCCGTCGCCTGCAAACTTTATGAAGTCGGCGGTCTGGTCCATCACGGGCAGACGCGAGGCTATGTGGGCGAGCACACGCGAGTACTCGGCGATGTACAGCGAGTCCTGTCGCTGATATTGCAGAAACTTCTCCCGCGACAGCGTGCCGTCGGCAAGCTGTGTCACAAAGGGATGGCGGGTGATGCTGTCGTAGATACCCTCAGCCGCTTCCCAGGCTTCTTCGCTCCAGCGTTTCATGCTTCGAGAGGTTTTACGGCGCTGACGGCCACATAGTCGCCGCGGTCGCAGCCTTCAAGCGGCTGCTCCTCGCGCAGGTCGGAGTAAAGCGGATGCGCGGTCAGAGTCTGCGCGTATTTCAGATCGGCAAAGCCGGCGTCCTTGAGGATGACAGCTTTCTCGGCGGTGGTGCGCCAGTTGGCCACATCCACGAACTCAATCGGATAGGGGTTTGGGGGATACACGCCTTCAAGCAGCGGGTGGTCCCATGTGCCGAGAGCCTTGGCCAGATTGTACATGGTTCCGTAGCCGCTCTCCTTCGGCACGTCCACCAGCACGATGCGTCCGCCGGGGCGCAAAGCCTTGAACACTTTGGCCACCACGGCCTCAAGGTCGGTGATATAGCTCGGCGAGCCATTGAAGAGGATGGTGTCGTACGTGCCCTCGCCGAAGTCGGCCTCCTCGGCCGTGGCTATTGTCACGTTCATTCCGCGCTTGCGGGCTATCTCGGCCATGCCCAGCGAGGGTTCTATGCCGTCGCGCACGTCGATGCCGCGCTCCTCGCGCATAATTTTCTCAAACAGTCCGCTGCCGCAGCCCACGGAGAGCACGCGTCCCGCCCCCTCGAGCACGGAGGCCACGAGATTCACCTCGGAATAGAGCACGTTGCGGTTGTCGAGGAACCATGCGTCGTATTTCGAAGCATACTCGTCAAATCCTTTTCCCATAAATAGTTGTCTATGTAGTTTATAAATATATTCAATAAGCGTTGAGCACAGCTGAACCGGAGCCCGTCAGTCGAACACTTTGTCCCAGTCTTTCCACACCACTTCGCATCCGGCCTTGCGCAGGGCTTCGGCCACTTCGGCCGGCGTGCGCTCGTCGCTGACGGCGAACTGTTCGAGCGCCTGCGGGTAGGTCTCGTAGCCGCCCGGCTCGGTCTTCGAGCCGGCGCTCATGCTGGTGGCGCCCAGTGTGGCTATGTTGTTGCGGAACTCCGGGCGCTCGCGCGTCGACACGGAAATGTCCACATCCTCGTCGAAGATGCGGAAAGCGAAAGTGAGCTGCGCCAGCTCCCGGTCGGTCATCACCACATTGGGCTGATAGCCGGTCTCGCTCGGGCGCATGCGGGGGAAGTTCACGCTGTAGCGCGTGCGCCAGTAGTGCTTGCGCAGGTATTGCAGGTGCAGGGCCATCATGGTCACGTCCGTGCGCCAGTCTTCCAGGCCTATCAGCACGCCCATTCCTATCTTGTGCACCCCTGCCCGGCCCATGCGGTCAAAGCCGTTGACACGCCATTCGAAGTTGCTCTTCATGCCGGCAGGGTGGTAGACCTTGTAGCGCTCGCGATGGTAGGTCTCCTGGAAGCACACGACGCCGTTGAGGCCCGAGTGGGTCAGCCGTTCGTAGTCCTCGGCCGGGAGCGGCATCACTTCCATGGTGAGATTGTTGAAGTAGGGGCGGCACACGCGCAGAGCCTGCTCCAGATAGTCCGTGCCGGCCGCGCGGGGATTCTCGCCCGTGACGAGAAGCAGATTCTCGAAAGGCGCGAGGCGGCGTATGGCGCGGCACTCGGCCTCAATCTGCGCGGGGGTGAGGACGACACGCGGGAATTTGTTGTGGCGGTTGAAGCCGCAGTACACACACGAGTTGGTGCAGGAGTTGGTGATGTACATGGGTATATACATCGATATCACTTTGCCGAAGCGCTTTTGTGTGAGCGCCCGGCTCATGGCGGCCATGCGCTCGAGATAGGGCGCGGCCGCGGGCGAGACGAGAGCCATGAAGTCGTCGATGTCGCGCCGTCTTTTTCCCAGCGCGCGCTCCACGTCGGCGCCTGTCTTGGCGGCGATGCGGGCGGTGGTCTCGTCCCAGTCGTATTTCAGGAGTTCTTCGGAAAACATCAGTCAAGGAATGAAGTGAGAGGGCTGCTGGCCTCGGCGCATCGCGACTGCGCGCCCAGGCCGGCTTCGTAGGCTTCGCGTCCGGCCTCGACGGCGCGGGCGAATGCGGCAGCCATGCGCACGGGGTCGCCGGCCACAGCGATGGCCGTGTTCACGAGCACGGCATCGGCGCCGAGTTCCATGGCTTCGGCGGCATGGGAGGGGGCGCCCAGGCCGGCGTCGACCACTACGGGCACGCGGCTCTGCTCGATGATGATCTCAAGCAGTTCGCGGGTGACGAGGCCTTTGTTGGTGCCGATGGGCGCTGCCAGCGGCATCACTGTGGCCGCGCCGGCTTCTTCAAGACGCTTGCACAGCACGGGGTCGGCCTGTATGTATGGCAGCACGACGAATCCCATGCGGGCGAGTTCCTCGGTGGCTTTGAGCGTCTCCACGGGGTCGGGAAGCAGATACTTAGGGTCGGGATGAATCTCGAGTTTTATGAAATTGGTTCCGAATGCTTCTCTTGCAAGCTGGGCCGCAAGCACAGCCTCGGCGGCATCGCGCACTCCGGAGGTGTTGGGAAGCAGCTGTATGCCCGGGCGGCGCACATGTGCCAGCATGTCGTCGGCAGGGTCGTTCATGTCGATACGTTTCATGGCCAGCGTCACCATCTCCGTGGCGGAAGCCTCGATGGCGCGTGCCATCACTTCGTTGCTCTGAAATTTTCCCGTGCCCACGAACAGGCGCGAGGCGAACTTGCGTCCGCCGATAATCAGTTCACTCATATCTCTTGGTTTGAAAGTATTTCTAATATATGTGCTGTTTCGCCGGCCGGGTCGGCCGAGCCGAGTATGGTTCCGGAAAGTGCTATGCCGGTGACGCCCGTGGCCATTATCGCGGGGATGTCGGCGGCAGTGATGCCTCCGATGGCCACCACGGGGATGTCGCTGCGCAGGCGCAAGGCGGCCATGATGCCGCGGTAGCCTTCGGTGCCGAGAACGGGGCTGAGGCGTTCTTTGGTGGTGGTGAAACGGAATGGCCCCACGCCGAGATAGTCGGCGCCGGCGTCCACTGCCGCGAGCGCATCGTCGAGGGTGTTGGCCGTGCAGCCTATGATTTTGTCCGGGCCGAGGATGCTGCGCGCCTCAGCCGGGTGCATGTCGTTCTTGCCTAAGTGGACGCCGTCGGCGCCGAGCGCGCCCACAAGGTGCACGCGGTCGTCGAGTATGAATGTGGCGCCTGCGGCGCGGCACAAGCGGCCCACCTCGCGGCCCGTGGCAAGGAACTCGTCGTCCGACGCATGTTTCATGCGCAGCTGCACCCATCGGCAACCGCCGCGCAATGCCTCGCGCACGCCGTCGGCATAGCCCAGGCGCTCGTTTTCGTGGCTTATGAATTGGAGCATATTGCTTTTATGAAATTTTCAAGTCTGTCTTTTGAGAAATCGCGCCACACGCTGCCCAGCATGGCGGCGCCGCCGAATCCGGCCCGGCGCAGTTCCGACAGCCGCCCGGGAGTGACGCCTCCGAGCGCTATAACCCTGTCGTCGACCTGTCCGCACAGCTCTTCCGGCGAAAACCCGGCGCGGTAGCCCTGCTTGGAGATGCTGTCGTAGACGGGGCTGAGAAAGACGTAGGCAGCATCGGCCCGCCGCCGCACGTCCTCAAGGCTGTGGCACGACGCGCTGTACAGGCCGTTGAAGCCTGCGGGCGCCTCGGGGCACCGGCCGTTGAGATGCACGCCGCATCCGTATTCCGCGGCCAAATGCTGACAATCGTGCAGGCTCAGCCGCGCGCGCAAACCGGCCGGCACGGCTTCTATGAGCTTTCGCATGTCGCTCTCGCCGCATCCGGGCTTGCGCAGATGCACGCGCCACGCCGCGCCGCTCTCGAGCAGCCGCGCCACAGCCTCCGCCTCGCCGTCGAAGAAAGGCTCGTCGGTGATGACGACCACACGCATCATCCGCCGCACACCGCGCGTATCACTGTCAGGCGGGCGCCGTCCGCAAGCCTGCGGGCGCCCCATTCGGCACGGGGCACAACTTTGTTGTCGACGGCCACTGCCACGCCCGGCCCGTCGAGGCTCTGCGCGGCAAGCACGTCGAGCAGGCTCGCGCCGTCGGCCGCCTGCACTGCATTGTTGTTGATGTGGATAGTCATAATTATAGCCTTTAATCCATATTACGGAGGGGCGGGCGCCCGAAAAATCAAGGCTATGAACAAGTCCTTTCGGCGGTACGGACCGCATCAAGTTCATAGGGTATAATCTCAGCCCCGGCTTTCGGCACGCGGGCACCCCTCTTGCATTACACCGCAAAGTTACTCTTTTTTCCCAACAATCGCAAGCAGGCACAAAAAAAGTGAGTATCTTTGTGCGTCGACCAACAAATCGCCGTGTGTGCTTGTTACTATTGCAAGCATTTCATCACATCTTATGCCAATTATGCCAAGCGGACTACGACACATCTTTGCCTTTGTCGCGACAGCGGTGCTGCTCGCGGCATGTTCCACGACACGGCGCATCCCCGAAGGCGAATATCTCTTCACGGGCAACAAGAAAGTGGACTACATCGTGCCCGCCGACAGCGCCGGCCAAAGACAGAAGCTCGCTCCGGGCCTCGGGAACGCCATTTCCGAGGCCATCGCCGCCGCACCCAACAACTACATCAAGATGCTCGACTGGCGCTACCCCTTTCCTCTCGGGCTATGGGTCTACAACAACTGGAATCCCGACTCCAAGGGACTGAAGCGCACCATCTACAACTGGCTCGTGGAACAGCCTGTGCTCGTCAGCGACGTGCGTCCCGAAGCACGCGTGCGCATGCTCGACGATATCCTTGACAACAACGGCTACTTCCGCGGCCATGCCTCCTACGAGCTCATACACCCCAAGAATCCCAAGAAAGCCGCCATACGCTACACAGTAGACACCGGCGAACCCTACCCAATCGACTCGGTGCAGCTGCTGCCCGACACCTGCCATCTCTACCACCTCATCGACTCCGTGGCCTCGCGCGACCCATATCTGAGCCGCCCGCAACGCTACTGCACCGACTCGCTGAGCGTGGCGCGCACGCGCATCACCAACTCGCTGCGCAACCACGGCTACTACTACTTCAACCCCGAGTACATCGAATATCTGGCCGACAGCATCATGAATCCCGGCCACATCGCCCTGCGGCTCACCGTGGCCGACAACGCTCCCAAATTCGCACTCAAGCGCTGGCGCACAGGCAGTGTGACCGTGCGCACCTTCCGCCACCAGGGCGGAGGCACTCCCGACACCATCGCCACGCCGCGCGCCACACTCATCCAGATGCAGCCCTCGCGTCTGCGCCGCAGGCTCATCCCCGAGTGTGTGCTCTTCCGCACGGGCCGCATTTTCAGCGTGCGCAGCATGGACATCACGCAGAGCAACCTCTCGCGCCTCGGCATCTTCAACGCCATCAACATCTCGGCCACACCCGACTCCGCCGCCTACCGCCGCGGCGAATACGTGCTCGACGTCGACGTGGACTGCACGTTCGACGCTCCGCTCGAGGCCACGCTCGAGGTGAATGTCACATCCAAGAGCAACAGCTATCTCGGCCCCGGGCTCTCGGTGGGCCTCACTAACCACAACGTGTTCGGCGGCGGCGAGCAGCTGTCGGTGCAGCTCACAGGCGCCTACGAGTGGCAGACGGGCCGGGGACGCAGCACTCTGTTCAACTCCTACGAGGCCGGCATCTCCGGCTCGCTGGCCTTCCCGCGCCTGCTCGCGCCTAAATTCATCCCGCGCAGCCGCTTCAACCTCAACTGGACACGCTTCCAGCTTTCGGCCGAGCTGCTGAACCGCCCGCACTACTTCAAGATGGCCCAGTTCAACGCCTCCGTAAACTACGACTGGCGCCTGCGCCGCTACGTCAGCAACACTCTCACGCTCTTCAAGCTGTCGTACACTAAAACAATGAACACCACGGCCGACTTCGACTCCATCATGGCCGCCAATCCGGCCGTGGCGCTGAGCTTCCGCAACCAGTTCATCCCGCAGATGGCCTACACCTACACCTACGACCGCCAGTTCGGCCGCAACAACACCCTCAACTGGACGTTCACCTTGCAGGAGGCTGGCAACATCTTCTGGGCCGTCTATCAGGCCTGCGGCAAGCATGGCGAGAAAAAGCTGTTCGGCACGCCGTTCTCGCAGTTCGTGAAGGGCCAGACACAGCTCGTGTGGGGACGCCGTCTCGTCGGCGACACATGGCTCGTCAGCCGCGTTGCAGCCGGCGCCGCGCATGCCTACGGCAACGCTTCCGAGGTGCCCTACGCCGAGCAGTTCTATGTGGGCGGCGCCAACAGCGTGCGCGCATTCACCGTGCGCAGCATCGGTCCCGGCAGCTACTCACCCCCGAAAGGCACACCTGCCGAGAATTTCGACCGCACCGGCACATTCAAGTTCGAGGCCAACACCGAGCTTCGTTTCCCGCTCTTCGGCCCTCTCAACGGCGCTCTGTTTGTCGACGCCGGCAACGTGTGGCTGCTCAAGGCCGACCCGCTTCGCCCCGGCGGCCAGCTGCGCGCCGGGTCGTTCCTCAAGGACCTCGCCCTCGGCACGGGCTGCGGCCTGCGTCTCGACATCAGCATCCTCGTCATCCGCGCCGACCTGGGCATAGGCATACACGCGCCCTACGACACGGGGCGCCGCGGCTACTACAACATGACGTCGTTCGGCAATTCGCTCGCCTTCCACCTCGCCATCGGCTATCCTTTCTGATTCAAAGGAGTTTGTCGGGATTGCGCTTCACAAATTCTTTCCAGGATTTCGGCCCGGAGGCGCGCTGCGGGCGCGAGCTCTCGTAGAAATGGCACATCGCCGCCGCAAGGGCATCGGTGGCGTCAAGTTCGGGAGGCAGCGCGGAGCGGTCGATCGACAGAATGCGCCGCAGCATCTCCTGCACCTGCTCTTTTGAAGCCGCGCCGCTGCCGGTTATAGCCATCTTTATCTTGCTCGGCTCGTACTCGGTGATGGGCACGTCGCGGCTGAGAGCGGCCACCATGGCCACGCCCTGCGCGCGTCCGAGCTTCAGCATCGACTGCACGTTCTTTCCAAAAAACGGCGCCTCGATGGCCATCTCGTCGGGCAGATATTTCTCCACAAGCCCGAGCACACTTTCATGGATGCGCCGCAGGCGCAGATAGTGGCTCTCGGCCGCGCGGAACTTCACCGCGCCGAGCGCCACCACCTCCGGCGCACGCGTGGCCACGCCTATGACGCCGTAGCCCATCACGTTGGTGCCGGGGTCGATGCCGATGATCACGCGCTTCCAGCGGCGCATTGAGCAGTCGTCGCTCATAGCACCTGCAGATTGGTTTCAAAGTGGACCACGCGCCGGCCCCAGCGCGTGGCGATTTCCCCGGCCAGGGCGGCGCCTGTGCCGCCCACCCAGCGCTTCACATCGCCAAGTCCCTGCGCAAGCAGCTGCAAGGCATAGCTGTCGGCCAGCGGATCGGCCGAGCCCATCACTCTTGCGAGAGCCTGCACTTCCAGGCCGGCTTCCTCGGCGCGGGGAATATATTCGGCACGCAGCCACTCCAGGAACACGGGCGCGAGCGTGCGGTCCACGCAATATGTTATGTTGTGAATGACCATATGTTCAATTTTATGATGTCTGTGAATTTCGCGGCGAGCCTTTGCGATGGGTCAGCGCGCGCCACACAAATCCGATGTGGCGCCACACTGTCGGCAGTGTGCCGTAATAGTAGCACATGATGCGGAAGCGCTCCACAAGGCTGCGGCGGCGGTTGGCCGTAGTGGCGCCTTCGGCCAGGTAGTCGGCGGTCACAAATGGCACGGACACGTTGCGCCGGGAGTGCTGCAGACAGCACAGGCACCATTCGTAGTCGGCCGAAAAGCGCCAGCGGGTGTTATAGCCGCTTGTAATTCTGCGCAAGGCTACGAATGCCTGGTGGCACACCACCATGCCCTCGGCAAAGCTCGCCAGGGTGAGCGTCTCGGGCGCCTGCAGATGGCGCGGACCGATGCGCCGCCGCCCGGCGTCGACGACGTCGGTCTGGCCGTAGACGATGCCGGGATAGTCATTGTCCATGATGGCGTCGGCATAGAGCTGCAAGGTGTCGGGAGCGTGCAGGGCGTCGCCTGCGTTAAGGAACAGCACATAGTCTCCCTTGGCCATTGCGAGGCCCTTGTTCATGGCATCGTAGATGCCTTTGTCCGGCTCGCTGTGCACGCGCCGCAGCTCCGACGGCCGGCTGTCGAGCCACCCGAGGGTGCCGTCGGTGCTGGCGCCGTCGACCACGATGTGCTCGTACAGTCGGCAAGTCTGCGCATCCACGCTTTCCACCGTGGGCGCGATCGTGTCCGCAGCGTTGCGGCACACTGTGATTATAGAAAAAAGCGGATTCATTGCTTTACGGGTTTACAGCTTGCCATCAGTCGCTCAATCTCGACCGCGGCCTGCGGCTGTCCTGCGCGCAGGCGCAGCGTGTAGCCCACCTGGCGCGAGCTGAGATTGTCGCTCAAATAATTCTCAAGATGCGGAAGCGCCGAAGTCGCCACCTGCTCCCAGCCGCAGCATGTGGCCACGGGCATCGACAGCACACGCGGCGGCTGGCCCGTCAGCCGGCTCTCGGCTATCCGGTCGAGCGGAGTGCAGCGGGCGCTGAGGCCGCCGGCGTTGTCGGCGAGCACACACAGCAGCGCGTCGCCGCTGCGGGCTATGGTGGCAAACTGCAGCGGAGCGCCGTCGTAGTAGCGGCAAGGGGTGTTCTCGGGCTTCTCAAGCAGTTCGCGCAAAGGCACCTTTGCCACCGCCTCGCCTTCAAAGGCCATCACAAGGTAGCCTCCTGCGGCATCCTCCGGGCTCACCATCAGCGCGAGGGCGCACGAGGGATCGGTGTCGAGATATATGTCCGAGCGGCTGTACTGCAGCTCGCCCTTGTCGTTGAAATAGATGTAGAAGGCCGGCGCGTAGTAGCGGTCCTCGTACTCGTGCAGCACGTTGTGGCGCCATGCCGAAGTGCTTATCGTCCGGACATGCGTCTCCTGCCGGCTTGCAGGCGTGGCGGGCGTTTCGGCGGGAGCAGCGGCGGGCTGTTCCGGCTCAGCCGCCTCGTTCTGCGGAATCTCCACGCCCGCTATGCGCATCATCTCGTCGTAGCGCCGCTCGCGGTCGGCAATGAAGATGCGGCGGTCGGCATCGAGCATCGGCACCGTCGACGAGCTCTGGCGCACGAAGATATTGCCTCCGAGCATCACGGGGCGGCGGCTCGGGTCGACCTTCACCACTATCACCCCGCGCTCCGACTCTTCGTCGGGCGCGATGTGCACGTAATTGCCGACTGTCTGCCCCAGGTCGTAGCTGTTGCGCACAAGGTTGTCGAGATAGACACAGAGGTTGTCGGCCGTGCGCACGTTCTTGGGCAGATAGGCGAAGTCGTCGGCCAGGCCTTTCTCATAGTGCTGGTCGTTGACACCGAGGAACAGGGTGCCGCCGGTGCTGTTAAGGAAGCCGGCTATTATCTGCAGTATCTCCTGGTGCTGCCGCTCCTTGTCGGCCACGCCGCGGGTCTCGCCTTTCTTGAGTGCCGGGAACACGAGCGAACTCTTGAACTCGACGTACTGCGACTCGGAGCCGTAATGCTTCAGATGGTGTGTCTCGCTGTTGACGCCCAGCAGATCGGCGATGCGCTTCTTGATGAAGCGCAGACTGTCGGTGTCGTCGACAGTGCCTGCTGCGGCCAGCAGATTGTAGCTGCTCACGAGGCGCGCCAGCGTGCCCTCGAGCTCGTTGCGAGGCGTGCCCACATACGGGGCGAGGCGCGGAAGGCTGTCGGGATCGCCGAGCTGCGACACTATGCGCAGACGAGTGAACATTCGCTCCGTGAGCGCCCACTTGCGGGCCGATTCCTCGAGTGCGTCGAGGCTGTCGGCATCGATGCGTGTGTTGTCGGCGTAGAACTGGTGTTGCCCCAGCAGAGCAATATGGGTCTGCAGCATCTCGGCCATGGGCTCGTTGCCAAGCACAAGCGCGAGCACCCTGGCGAGGCTGAGATAGTCGACGGCTGCGAGCAGTCTGGGCGTCGACAGCGCTTTGAAGCGCAACATCTCTATTATTTCCTGCAATTCTTCAGCTCCGAGGATTTCGTCGTCGTCGCGCATGATGTCGTCATCGGCTCCGGTGCCTTCGGCCTCCTCGCCGAGCGCGCGCATCAGATAGGCCAGCGAGTCGTCCTTGTCGACGCTCTCGCCGTCGCGGGCATAGTCCACCACCTCGGCCACGATATTGCCTGTCACGGGGATGTCGGTCATGCGCACACGCACATAAGTGCGCGGCTCAAGATGTTCGAAGCCCTCGCTGCGTTCCACGAAGAAGCCGAAGCCATGCTCGCCGATGGCGCTGTAGCGCGGACCGTCGGCCATGGTTATCACTGCCAGAATCTCGTCGGTGCGGTTGGCCAGCTCGCCGCGCACAAGCTCGTCGGCTGCTTCTTTCAGCGAAAACTCGTAGCTGCCGTCTTCTTTGCAGCGCTTCACCTCCGCCCAGAACTGCATCGGGCGTCCGTTGTCGCCGATGTAGCAGCGGGTGGCAAAATCCTTCACTTTGAAGTCCACGATTTCCGAACGGTAGAGATAGCCCGTGCCGTGCTCGTAGCTGGGATCGACAATCTCGCATAGCAGACGCGGGTTGGAACCGATGCGGTCGGCCTCCGGACGGACCACGCGTATGAGCACTTCGTCGCCCACGTCGGCGTGCGCCAGGCGTTCGCTTGCCTCGGGAGCCACATGCTCCTCGAGCAGCCCGAGCTCAATCTGCCTCCACAGCTCCTGGTGGGCCTGGAATTTGCGCAGCTTTGTGGCGTTGGGAGGTGTCACATCCTCCAGATACACCTGCGGCGAGAGCCATTCCATCATGCCGTTCGGCAGGACGGCCCGAGGACCGGCTTCGTCGCTGCGCCGCAAGGAGATGCCATCCCGGGAGATTTCCACGCACACATGCCCCGAGCGCAGCACGCGCGGTGTCTCCACCGCGAGCTGCGAATCATGCAGCGGCGTCGACAGCGCCGTCACCATCATCGTGTAGTTCTTTATGCTGTCGTAGCTGTACTCCAGATGTTTGCTGCCGCCGTTCAGCAGCGTGTAGAACGCCTTGTCGAGCAAGGCCTCCCCGGCGCGCGGACGCGCCAGCGATGCGTAGCGATAGAGCCTTGAGCGGTTCACGCCATAGCCGGGAAAGCGCTCGCTGTCGGCAATGTGCAGCTGCAGCGCGATAGCCGTCAGCACGTTCTCCAGATTGTCGAAATCGGCTGCGCTCTCGGGCTGCGGGAGTTCATCGATGCGGTGGCGGGCATTGCCCACATATATCTCGAACTGCTCCACGAAAGCGCTGCGGAAAGGCTCCACGGTCCAGGTGTCGAGCCGCCACTGCATCACAGCGTCGTAGATGCTGCCCAAAGCCTTCTTGATAAGCTCGGGCTTCAGGCGGAATATGGCCATCATAGTGGCGAACTGCAGCTTGGGATGATAGAGATAGCCGCTCTTGCGCAGCTTTTCCATAAGGCCCATCACATAGCTTTCGTAGCTGTCGGTGCTGAGCATGGTGATGGCGCGCAGATACGGCTCCACGCTCTCGGCGGCGGCCGTCAGTATGGCCTGCATGCCCGAGCGCGTGGCTCCGGTGGTGTTGCGCATGAATTCACTGTCCTCCAGCAGCATGAGCGCGACATCGCGCAATGCACCGAACATGGCCTGCAACGCTCTGCCGTTGCGTGGCACACGCGCCGCGGCAAAAAGGTCGGCCATGTTGCCCGTCAGCGCCTGAAGCGCCGTCAGCACCCAGCCGGCGCGCTTCTCGCGATGCTCGGCCCGCGCCGTCGACAGTTCCGGCAATCCGGCGAAAAAGCGCCGCAGAAACCGCTCCATCGCCGGCGAAAGGCTCGTGGCGCCAAGTATGTCGTCGAGCGGCAGAAACTGCAGCGAATCCTCGTCGTAGTCGCGCACTATCATGAAACCGCGCTCGGTGAGGCGCTCGAAGCGGCAACGCACCTTCTGGCCAAGCACCAGCCGCGCCTCCCTGTCGTAAAGACGAAACAGGATGCCGTTCGCATCGGTAAGTTCATAAGGTCCGTCGACACTCTGAGGCAACCTCGACACCCGGAAATCATATGATTCGTGCCGCCAGTCGCGTTCGCCATATAATTTGAAAACATGCACCGCCGGCACATGGCTGAGCACGGGAACGCCGTCGCGCAACATCTTCACTCTGCAAAACACCGTCGACGGCAACGCCTTGCCACGCTGATACAGAAATTTAGGCAACCGCACTTCCGTGCTGCCGTCCACTAATATCCTGAAAAAATCCTCATTAACATCCACGGCCTTGTTCACCGGGAAATCATAACACTGGTCTACTGCGTAGTTACTCATATTTACAATAATACTAATAAAATTTAACGTCTTTACAAATTTACTGACTTTTCTTGGAAAATACGTATTTTTGCGTCAGAAATAAAACTACACACTCATCATGACACCCAAGACAGGCGACACAGTCCGCTACCTCAACAGCGTGGGCGGCGGCAGAATAGTGAAAATATCAGGCAACATGGCCTATGTCGACGAAGACGGCTTCGAGACGCCAGTGCTGTTGCGCGAATGCGTGGTAGTGGCTGCGGCCGGAACGCCTGAACCGGCCAAAGGCATTTTCAAAGAACCCGCACGCCCGGCTGCCACGACACCGGCGCCCGCGGCCGCGCCGACGGTCAAGGCCGAGCAGCCGGCGCCCATAGAGGAGACCGAGGGCGGCGACACGCTGAACATCGTGCTCGGATTCGAACCCACCGACATCAAGAATCTAAGCCAGAGCACCTTCGACTCGTTCCTCGTCAACGATTCCAACTACTGGATTGATTTCGCCGTGCTCACCCGCGCCGACTCGGACACGCAGTGGACGCTGCGCCATCGCGGCACCGCCGAGCCCAACATGCAGGTGTTCGCCGGCGAATTCTCGCGCTCCGACCTGCCGGCGATGGACCGCCTTGCCGTGCAGCTGTGCGCCTACAAGACCGACCGCCCATTCGACCTCAAGCAGCCTGCGCTCGTGGAGTTCAACCTCGACACCACCCGCTTCGCACGGCTTCACTGCTTCACCCGCAACGAATATTTCGACACGCCGGTCATAGCACTCGACATCGTGCGCGGCGACCGACCGTCGCGTCCGCTGCGCATCGACCCCGCGCAGCTCGAGCGCGCCATGGCCGAGAAGCGCCGCACCGACTCCACCCCCCGCCGCAAGCCTGCTCCCAAGCCCGCAGGCAAGAACGGGCCCATCGAAGTCGACCTCCACGCCAACGCCATCTTCGACGACATGCGCGGCCTCAGCAACGCCGACATCCTCAACGCTCAGGTGGACCGCTTCCGCGAAGTCATGGACGCCCACCTGCGCCATGCCGGCACACGCATCGTCTTCATCCACGGCAAAGGCAACGGCGTGCTCCGCGAGGCTCTCATGAAAGAACTCAACCACCGCTACAAGGGCCACGACGTGCAGGATGCATCCTTCCGCGAGTACGGCTTCGGCGCCACACAGGTGACCATACGCCCCAACGCCGCCCGCCGATGATTATTGTGTTCTCCGGCTGCGGCAACACCGCCGCCACCGCCTCGCGCCTGGCTGCCATCACCGGCGACGAGACCGTGCGCCTCTCTCCGGCCGTGCTGCGCGCCGAAGCGCCCGTGCTCAAAGCCACCGGCACGCGCATCGTGTGGGCTTTCCCCACCTACTCGTGGGGAGTTCCGCCCGTGGTGCGCCGCTTCATGCGCCGCGTGCGCCTCGACGGCGCCGACAGGCTGACGCACCTGATGCTCACCACCTGCGGCGACGACATCGGCGACTGCGCCGCCATGTGGCGCGCCGACGTGAGCGCACGCGGCTGGGAGCCGGGGCGCGCGTTCAGCGTGCAGATGCCCAACACCTATGTGACCATGCCGGGCTTCGATGTCGACACGCCCGCCGTGGCCGAGGCCAAAGTGGCCGCCATGCCTGCGAGAGTGTCAGAGATAGCCGCCGAGCTCGACAGGCCGGGTCCCGACCTCATCGTGCGCGGCTCGTGGCCATGGGTCAAGACCCGCATCATCTATCCATGGTTCGTGCGCATGGGCATGTCGCCACGCCCGTTCCACGCCACCGAAAGATGCACGGGCTGCGGAGCCTGCGCACGCCGTTGCCCCATGGCCAACATCGCCCTCGACGCCGACCGCCGCCCCCGCTGGAGCACTGAATGTGCCTTCTGCCTCGGTTGCTACCACGCCTGCCCCACCGGCTCCGTGGCCTACGGCCGCGCCACCCGCGGCAAAGGACAATGGCCGGGAATCCGGACCCGGCATCCCAATCAACACCCGACGACAGAGCCTAAGGAATGTTAAGCCGGTGAACCGGAGGTGCTGTCGGAGCGTTTCAGTGTCGCATAACAAAAATTCAAAACACTATGAACTGCAACTGCAACAAACCCAAACGCTCCTACCACTTCAACGTGACCGAAGTAGTCGACGGCAAAATACAGGACGTGATGAGCTTCAATTTCGGCGGCCACCACGACCTCGCCGCCCTCGTAGAACTCGCCAAACAGGACAACAATCTCAGCGACAAGCATGCGAAAGAACTCGTGCTCGGCATACGCTTCCTGCACCATGTGCTCAAGAAATATCCCGACAATCCTCTTTTCGCCAACTTCGCTCCCGCCCTCGACGCCTTCAAGCACGCGCTCAAGGACAGCCACAAGAAATAAAAGACCTGGAAAACCCCACAAAGCAGCGGATCCGCCTCACGGAATCCGCTGCTTTGTTTTGGGCTTTCACCAAATATTATCTAAAGAACATGAAAAAACACACTCGTTTTCAAGCGATACGCAATTATTTATTACCTTTGCATCCTGAATAAAAAAAGGTACTACGTTGAATAGCATATTGTTTCCAAGCTCCGGCCGGCTGCAGCGCCCGTCGCTCGCCGTTTCAGCCCTCCCCATAGTATTCCTGCTGCTGATGCTCATTGGCATCATCGTGTGCGGCAGCGCCGATCTCATCAACACCTACAGCCCTGCCATCCTGCTGTCGGCCACGGCTCTGTGTCTGATTCTCGGACGCATAAGCCGCAGTTACTCTCCGCGCTCGCTCGCGACAGGCATCCGACGCAGCGCCACGCAGATTCTCCCCGCGGTGCCCATGCTGCTTTTCATCAGCATGGTGGCCACCACATGGATGCTCAGCGGGGTAGTGCCGACGCTCATCCGCTACGGCCTGCTCATCATCAATCCCACCTATTTTCTGGCCATAGCATGCGCCGTGTGCGCAGCCGTGTCGGTGCTCACCGGCAGCTCATGGAGCACCATCGCCACCATCGGCGTGGCCTTTATGGGCATCGGCACCGTGCTCGGCTACTCCGAGGCGTGGATTGCGGGAGCCATCATCTCCGGCGCCTATTTCGGCGACAAGATGTCGCCGCTCAGCGACACCACCGTAGTGGCATCGTCGGCCTGCGGCGTCGACCTTTTCAAGCACATCCGCTACATGATGCTCACCTCGGCTCCGGCCATGGCTGTGGCTCTCATGGTATATGCAGTCGTGGGACTTTTCATCGGCAACGGCGCACAGGCTTCCGCCGAGGATATGATACACAGCCTGCAGACCACATTCAACATCACCCCCTGGACACTTGTCATCCCGGCCATCACCGTGACGCTGCTTCTGCTTCGCGTGCCCACGCTTTGGGTGCTCGCTGCAAGCGCCACAGCCGGTGCCGCCGGCATATTCATCTTCCAGCCCGATCTGTTGCCCGAGCTTGAGCAAGGCATCTCCGCCCTCCCCCGCATCCTCTGGAGCGAGACTACTCTGCACACCGGCTCCGAGCTGCTCGACTCGCTGGCCGCCACATCGGGCATCACCGGCATGCTGCCCACCATCGCCCTCGTTCTCAGCGCCATGACCTTCGGCGCCGCCATGCTCGGCACCGGCATGATAGCCACCATCACCCGCGCCATCACCCGACGCCTCACCCGACGCAGCTCCATCGTGGGCACCACCGTGGCCAGCGGCCTTTTCCTCAATTCCTGCACCGCCGACCAATATCTGTCGCTCATCATCGGCGGCAACATGTATCGCAACGTCTACCGCCGCGCAGGTTTCGAGCCACGCCTGCTCAGCCGCACCATGGAGGACAGCGTCAGCGTCACCTCTGTGCTCATCCCGTGGAATTCCTGCGGTGTCACTCAGAGCGCCGTGCTCGGCGTCGCCACCATTGCTTACCTCCCCTGCTGCATCTTCAACCTCATGTCGCCTGTCATGTCGATTGTCCTCGCCATGACAGGATTCAAAATCCGCTCTACACGGCGTGTGCACGTGCCGGCAACCGCCTGACTGACGCTCGGAAAAAGCAAATCCATTTGCTTTTTCTCTCGACTTATTCGTAACTTTGGCTGCGCCTTAGTTACTGACGCTCGGAAAAAGCAAATCCATTTGCTTTTTCTCTCGACTTATTCGTAACTTTGGCTGCGCCTTAGTTACTGGCGCTCGGAAAAAGCAAATCCATTTGCTTTTTCTCTCGACTTATTCGTAACTTTGCGTTATGATACACGCATGCCGCACTTTCCTGCTACGCCATGCCGCCACGGCGTGGTGGCTCGTGTGCGCTGTCGCTCTGCTGGCCACTACATGGCATTTCTACGTCGACATGGGCGTTGCGGCCAACTGTTCGGGACGCGAGTTTTATCTCAAACCTGCAGCGGACGTCCTTGTACTGCTCCTTCCCTACTGGATTTTGCCGCCACGCCGGCGTGGCTCCATTCTCATACCGCTGTGGGGCCTGTCGGTGCTCTACTTCACCGATGCCGTGTACAGGCGCTTCACCTCGGAGTGTATGCCGCTGAGCCTTCTTATGCAGGTGTCCAACGTCGACACTCCGCTCCTCGACAGCGCTTTCTCGCTGCTGCGCAAGGCCGACATCATCTATCTTTTCTGGCCTGTCATGGCCACGGCAGCATGGTGCATACGCTCCATCCGGCGCGCTGTCTGCTCCGCCACCATCCATTGGTCGGTGCGCGCGGCCGCCGCTGTTGTCACAGCTATCATTTTCTGGAAATCCCAGGTGTATTTCTCGCGTGCCTACAGCCAGGTGTGGCACTTCTTCAACGGCAGCCGCATGTCGGTGGCCGAGGCCACATGGAGACGCACCGTCGACAGAAGCGCCGAGGCCCGCTGCGACCACTCCTTTGCGCTCTACAACTCCGGCGTGGCCGTCTACATCATCACTGAACTGTGGGACACTCTCACCTATCAGAACGCCATCGCCCTCACAGCCGGTGAACGCGCCGGCTTCGATGCATATCTGCGGCGCGACGCCGCATGCGACAGCCTCCCGCAGCGCCACAAAAACATCGTGTTCGTCGTCGTGGAGTCACTCAACGCCGAGGCCGTCGGCACGCACGTCGGCCCGGAGCCCGTCACACCCGTGCTCGACTCGCTCATCAAGGCTTCCGGCACCATCAGCAGCCTCAACATGGTGCCGCAGGTGGGCGACGGCATTTCGTCCGACGGGCAGCTCATCTACAACCTCGGCACGCTGCCGCTGCTCGACGGAGCAGCCACGCAGAGCGCCATCTACGGCAAGCGCCTTCCGACCCTTCCGGCCGCCCTCGCAGCCACCCACTATCCTGTAGCCATATTCGCCGACAGAGGTCTGGGATGGAAAAAGCGCGAGGCATACCCTGCCTACGGCTACCGCCGCGTGCTCACCAGCGACAGCGTAGCCACACGCTTCGACCTCAGAGCCATGGGCGCCGACGACGCCACCATGCGCTATGCCGTCAGCCTTCTGCCCGAGTTTCCGCAACCGTTTCTGCTGCAGATTCTCACCATTTCCACCCATTACGCATTCGGCGAACGTGCGGCCACCGACTTCAGCGGCGGCGACATCAGCGGCATCGAACGCGACTATCTGCGCTGCGTGCGCTATGCCGACGCTTCCATCGGCCGCCTTATCGACGGCCTTCGCAACCAGGGGCTGCTTGACAGCACAATGCTAATTATCGCCTCCGACCATCACATGAACATGGACAGCGGCCTCTCTCCCGCACGCCCCATCGTGTTCATCGCCGCCAACTGCGGCCACACGGAGCACATCGAAGAGCCGGTGCATCAGGCCGACGTGTTCCCCACCGTGCTCGACCTGCTGGGCGTACACTCAGCGTGGCGCGGAGTTGGCCACTCCATGCTCGGCCCTCGCCGCGGCGACTCCGACCCGCGCCAGGCCACCGTCAGCGACTCCGTCCTCCGCTCCGACTATTTCCCCCTGCAATAATCCGGACCACAACCGGAACATACAAAAACGGCGCCCCGTGCGATTCGGAGCGCCGTCTGTATTCAGACTGCCTGTCAGATGATGGCTTTGTAGACCTGGCGGAAGAGCTCGGGACGGATGTTAAGCTCGTTGAACGCCGCGTTGTCGCGGGTAGGGTTCACGCGGTTGGTAAGGAAAACGAATATTATATCCTCGTCGGGGTCCACCCAGAACACCGTGCCGGTGAAGCCGAGGTGGCCGTAGACCGAGGCGTTCGCCTCGTCGCATGTGGGCGAATATTCGGGATTTTCCTTGTCCGGCTTGTCGAAGCCGAGACCGCGGCGGCATGTCGGGCTTTTCGATTTGGTGAACAGATCCACAGTGGCCTGCGAAAGCACACGCTTGTCGCCGTATTCGCCGCCGTTGAGCCACATCTGGCACACCTTGGCAAGGTCCTCCGCGCAGGCAAACACACCGGCGTTGCCGCTGACGCCGCCCAGCATGGCGGCAGTCTCGTCGTGCACATATCCGTGCACCATCTGGCGGCGCAGGAATGCGTCGTCCTCGGTCGGCGCGATCTTGTCGAGCGGATGTTTGCCCATGGGGCGGTAGCAGGCGGTGTAGGCTCCCAGGGGAGCCCAGATGCTGTCGGTCATGAAACGGTCGTGAGGCTGCCCGGTGAGGCGCTGCTCCATGTCCATGAGCAGACAGAAGTTAAGACACGAGTAGGCGTACTTTTTGTTGGGGCGCAGAGTCGACGTGTAGATGCGGTGCATCAGCGTGTCGATGGTGACCTGGCCCACATACAGTCCTTTAGCGGCCTCTATGTTGAAAGCGCCGCCGGGGTGCGTCGAAGTGATGTCGGTGCGCAGGCGGGCCGAGTTGTTGCCGTAGGTGTTGCGTTGCACAAAAATTTTGTGGTCGGCGTCGGGGCGCGCGGTGAACAGACGGCCCTTGTAGCTTGCGGTGTCGAACATCGCATCATGAACGGCCAGCGAGGGGCGGATGCCCGACTCATGGTACAGCAGCTGCTGCACGGTCACGTCGTTCTTGTCGGTCTTGCGCAGGCCGGGGATGTGGTCGGCGGCAAGGTCGGAGAGTTCGAAGAGGCCGAGGTCGTAGGCTTTCATCACGCCCGGCAGCGTGCCGATGGCTTTCGACACGGAGGCAAGGTCGTAGACGGTGGAGGGGGTGACGGCCGGGCCGCCTTTGGTGGTGTGGCCGTAGCTGCGGCTGAACACCACGTCGCCGCCGCGGGCCACGAGCACCTGGCAGCCGGGGAAAGCGCCTGTGCGCAGACCCACGCCCACGATGGAGTCAATGCTGTCGGCGAGCGACGCGCGCAGGCCGCGGGCCTCGGGCACGGTGTAGCCCAGACGCGTCTTGCGCAGGCGAAGGCCGGTGCCCTTGTCAAACAGGCCTTTCAGCCCCACGGGCAGCGTGCCGTCCACGTTGATGCCGCCGAACACAGCCTGTGCGGCATATTCACGCGTCAGAGGCGTGTCGTCATAGGCCAGCAGCACTGCCGCAGCACTCTTTATGGCGGCGTCGAAGCGGGCCATGCGGTAGGGGTTGACGAAGAACACCTCCACCAGGCCGTCGCAGCCGCGCAGCATGGCGGCGGCTTCACGCGCCCAGGACTTGTCGGAGAACACGCCCATCACCACCACATCGTGCTTGCGGATGGCCGCGCCGGTGGCGGCCGTCATGTGGCGTGCCTCGGTGACGGAATAACGGTCGACCTTGGCATAGCGCGAGCACAGTTCGGCAAATTCGTTGTCGGCTTCGGCGCCGATGCTCACCACAGCCACCGACGTCTTGTCCAGATTGCCCAGAGGCAGAATGTTGCCATTGTTGCGCAGCAGCGTCATGGTGGCGGCAGTGACAAGACGGTTCACGCGGTCGGCCTGCGGCGAGTTGATCTGTGCGCTCAGTTTCTTGATGTCGGAGGATACGGGGCGCAGACGGTCAAGGCCGAGAATATATTTGTAGCGGAGCACGCGCTTGCAGGCGGTCTCTATCACGGAAGCCTTGATGCGGCCGGAGTTGACGGCGGCCACCACGGCATCGATGTCGCTGACGGTGTTGACACCCGACAGCAGCACGTCGGCACCGGCCTGCACGGCCATGATGCAATTGTTCTTGCCCGCCACCTGCGCGCCCTTCATGTCGAGGGCGTCGGTGTAGACAAGACCTTCAAAGCCGAGCTCGTCGCGGAGCATGCCTGTGGTGATTTTGTGCGAAAGCGATGCAGGGGTGCCGGAAGCATCCACCGAGGGCACTGAAAGATGGCCCACCATCACACCGGAGCATCCTGCGCCCACATACTTGCGGAACGGTGCGACATCCACGCTGTCGAGCAGCGCACGGCTGTGGTTCACCTGTGTGAACGTCTTGTGCGAGTCGGTGGAGGTGTCGCCATGGCCGGGGAAATGCTTGGCCACAGCCTGCACGCCGCCGTCCTCCAGACCCTGGGCATAGGCCACGCCCAGACGGGCCACCCGGCCGGCATCCTCGCCGAACGAGCGCTGGCCGATTACGGGATTGGACGGATTGGAATTCACATCGAGCACGGGAGCGAAATTCACCTGTATGCCCATAAGGCGGCATTCGCGCGCCATCTCGCGGCCATACTGGTAGAGCAGGCGCTCGTCGCGCACGGCTCCGAGGCCCATGTTGCGAGGAAAGCGCGGAGTGTTCTTGATGCGCATGGAGAGGCCCCACTCGCCGTCGAAGGTCATGAGCAGAGGCACACGGGCCAGTTCCTGGGCGTAATTGGTGACAGACGCGTACTGCTCGATGGTGCCTTCGCTGAAGAGCAGACCTCCCACTCCGGCATCGACATAGCGCTTGGCGGCCTGACGGGCGTCGGCACGCCGCGGGTCGATTTTCGGACAGAAAAGCTGCGCCACGCGCTGGCGCTCGCTGAGAGAGTTGTACACCGAGTCGACCCACCGCTCGCATGCGCGGGTGTCGGCTTTGGCCACCATCGTGGGCCTCACGGCCACGGCAGCCAATGCGGCCACGGCAAAAGCCATGGCCGGAAGGATGAATTTCAGAGGGTATTTCATTTTATCACTTTCACGCGGCGTTCGCCGGAGGGATTGATTTTCTTATTGCTGCGGCGCATGTAGTCCATGAGGTCGTCGTAAATCACGTTGGGACTCTGCGCCACCACTTTGCCGCGGGTCAGCGGCTTCATGTAGTCGCCGCCTGCGCTCAGATAGTCGATTGTGGCCAGGCGGTAGGTCTTTTCGGGGTCGACGGGCTTGCCGTCGATGGTGACGTCCGATGCTTTTTTCGTAGTGGGGTTCACCGTGGCGCGCACATTGGAGCTTACGCCCTGACCGCCGAAAGCTGCAGTCACGTCGAAGGCGTCGAGCAGGTCGGAACCCTTGATTTCAATCACGTCGATATAGTTGTAGAACGGCATCATCATGATGATGTGGCCTTCGGAGATATCGCCCTTGGGCAGCGAGCGGCGCAGGCCGCCGCGGTTCATCATGGCCATGTCCACGTCGGGAGCGAGCTCGCGGCCGCGCTCCAGCACAAAATCGGTCACATAGTTGAGAAGCTCGGGGCTGCCCTGTTCCAGCGGGATGGCCGACGTGGCCACGCGCACGGAGTTGAGCGAGTCCACGCCCTGGCGGTAGCTGTCGAGCACGGCGGCGAGATCGCTGTCCACACGGGAGTCAAGGCGCTTGTCCACGGAAATGTAGCGTGCGGAGGGTTTCAGCGTCTCAAGGTCGATTTCCACAACGCCCAGATTGCGCGCGCCCTTGCCCGTCTGCGCCACCATCACGGTGTCGCCCGCGGCATTCACGATGTGGCCCATCTCACGGCCTTTCTCCGTGGCGGGGTCGATGACGGTGTGGCTGTGGCCGCCTATTATCACGTCGATGTCGCGCGAGCTCTTGGCGAGCGTCACGTCGTCGATGTCGTCGCTCACCTTGTAGCCGATGTGGGTGATGGCCACCACGGCATCGCAGTGCTCGATGTTCTTGAGCCACCATGCCGCAGCGTTGGCGGATTCTATGGCGTCCTTGTATTTCACGCCGTCGTAGGTGCCCACGCGGGCCAGACCCTCGGGGTCGCGGTTGATGCCGATGAAGCCGATGCGCCGGCCGTTCACTTCTTTTATGGTATAGGGCTTGAAGAGCTTGCCTATAGTGCGCGTGTCGCGCATGTCGTAGTTCGTGGCGATGAGTTCCGCATTCGACATGCGCATCCAGTGGCCTATGCTGTCGATACCGTTGTCAAACTCGTGGTTGCCAAGGATGCGGATGTCATAGCCGAGGGCATTGAGCATACGCTCCTCCACCTCTCCGCCGAAAAGAGTGAAGAACAGACTGCCCTGCACCGCATCGCCGGCATCGATGAGCAGCACGTGCGGTTCGTTGGCGCGCACGCTGTCTATCACCACCTTGCGACGGGCCACGCCTCCGAGATTGTCGTCGTCGAAGGGGTCGATCTGCGAATGCGTGTCGTTGGTGTGGAGCAAAACTAATTTTTCGGCTTGGGCAGGCACGATGGCTGCCGCAGCGAGAGCGCCCATTACGAGCATTTTGGCTGAAAGTCTCATAACTTTGAGGTAAGATTTTTTGGATATGCGAAATTACCATTTTTTTCCCGTAATTCATACTCCCCACATCCAAATTTCTATAAAATTCACACTTATGGGTGACATCGGCGGCACTCCGGCCGTCGCAAAAATACAGACAGAACATCGCAATATATTATAAGAAAACACTACTTTTGCCGTATGAAATCAAACTGCCGCTTAACGCGGAACGTATCATCCCATGATTTTTATTTGTCCTGACAAGTTCAAGGGGACGCTGACGGCATGGCAGGCCGCCGAGGCGATCGAGGCCGGCCTGCGCGACGCGGGAGTGACTGCGCCCGCGAGGCTGTGCCCCATGGCCGATGGCGGCGACGGGACAGCCGAAGTGCTTGCCCCTCTGCTGCCTGACGGCGAGTGTGTGGCAGAGTCCAGTCTCCACGTCGGTCCCGAGTGCTTCCGCGGCATCGGGCCGATGCTGCGGTCAAGCCATGCTTTCGGCACAGCTCTGCGCCGCGCGCTTGAAAGCCACAGCCATGTCTACGCCGCCATCGGCGGCACAGCATGCTGCGACGGCGGCGCCGGCATGCTGCAGGCGCTGGGCATGCGGGCGTTCGCAGCCGACGGCAGCGAAATCACGCAGCCTCTATCGCCCGCAAAGCTTCCCCTGGTGGCCCGGATCGACTGCACGGGACTCCCGCCCGGCGCCCGCGTCACCGTGCTGTCCGACGTGCGTGCGTCGCTCGTCCCGGATGGCTCGCAGCCGCTCTCGGCCCTCGACTTTGCCGCCCAGAAAGGATTCACCGACGCCGACATGCCCCGCCTGGAAGCCGCCTTGCGCCTTTGGCGCTCCGTGGCCTCTCCGTTGCGTTCCGATGCCGACGGCGCCGCAGGCGGCATCGGCTTCGCCCTCGCCTCGGTCATGGGCTGCGGCCATCGCTCGGGAGCGGCCTTTGCAGCCGACAGCTACGGCCTGCAATTCGCTCCCGCCGACCTGGTGATTTCCGGCGAAGGCCGCATCGACGCACAGACAGGCGCCGGCAAAGTCGTGGGCGAGATGCACGCCCGCGCCCGCGCTGCCGGGTGTGGTTTTCTGGCCATCGGCGGCTCGGTATGCGGCTGTCATCCGTTCGCCACGCTGAGCGTCAGCCGCCCCGGCGACTCCGTCCCCTCCACTCCCGCCGAGGCTGCCCGCAGACTGCGCGCCGCCGTCAGGCACTTTTTTTCTTGCACTATTTCAAAAAAAACGCTTACTTTGTAGTCTCTTGCCCTAAACAACCACCACTCTTCCGCAAGCCACATATGGATTTCGAACTCATTCTCATCAACATTTCCGGCTCCGACCGTCCAGGAGTGACATCGGCGCTCACCGAGATTCTCGCCAAATACGACGCACGCATCCTCGACATCGGCCAGGCCGACATCCACCACTACCTCTCGCTGGGCATTCTCATACGCACCTCCGGCGAAGTGTCGGGCGACATCATGAAAGATCTGCTGTTCAAGGCCTACGAGCTCAACGTGAACGTGCGCTTCACCCCCATCTCCGTGGCCGAATACGAGGAATGGGTGGGACGCCAGGGCAAGAACCGCTGGATTATAACAACGCTCGGACGCCGCCTCAGCTCGCGCCACATAGCGCTCGTCACTGCCGAGATTGCCGAGCAGGGGCTCAACATCGACGGCATACAGCGCCTCACCGGACGCATGCCGCTCAACGACGACGACGAACCCAAGTCGAAGAGCTGCGTGGAATTTTCCGTGCGCGGCAATCCCCGCGACGTGTCGGCCATGCAGAAGCGCTTCATGCAGATTTCCGCCGAGAACGGCTTCGACATATCCCTGCAGCAGGACAACATGTTCCGCCGCTGCCGACGCCTTGTGTGCTTCGACATGGACTCCACCCTCATCGAGACCGAGGTCATCGACGAACTGGCCATGCGCGCCGGCGTGGGCGACCAGGTCAAGGCCATCACCGAACGCGCCATGCGCGGCGAAATCGATTTCTGCGAGAGCTTCCGCGAACGTGTGGCCCTGCTCAAGGGGCTCGACGAGAGCGTGATGCGCGAGATTGCCGAAAACCTGCCCATCACGGAAGGCGTCGGCCGCATGATGGAAGTGCTCAAGCGCTCCGGATTCAAGACGGCCATCCTCTCGGGCGGATTCACCTACTTCGGCAACTACCTCAAGCAGAAATTCGGCATCGACTATGTGTACGCCAACGAGCTGGAAATCGTCGACGGCAAACTCACCGGACGCTACCTCGGCGACATCGTAGACGGAAAGCGCAAAGCCGAACTGCTGCGCATCATAGCCCAGGTGGAGAACATCGACATCGAACAGACCATCGCCGTCGGCGACGGCGCCAACGATCTGCCCATGCTGGCCACCGCCGGCCTCGGCATCGCCTTCCACGCCAAGCCGAAGGTGAAGCAGACAGCCAAACAGAGCATCTCCACCATCGGCCTCGACGGCGTGCTCTACTTCATCGGATTCAAGGACTCTCTCATTCAGCCGCAATGAGGCGCCTGCTCGCGGCAACAGTGGCGGCGGCCATAGCCCTCGGCGGAGGAGCACGCCAGAGCGTGGGCCTGGTGCTGAGCGGCGGCGGAGCCAAAGGCATAGCCCACATAGGCGTCATCAAGGCCCTGGAAGAAAACGACATTCCCATCGACTTCGTGGCCGGCACATCCATGGGCGCCATCGTCGGCTCGCTCTACGCCATGGGCTACACGCCCGACGAGATGATGGAACTTGTGACGTCACGCTCGTTCGGCTACTGGAGCACGGGCACAATCGACCCGTCGCTGTCCTACTATTTCAGCGCCCCCGAGCCGTCGCCGGCCATGTTCAGCTTCAGCGTGGGGCGCTCCGACTCCACCGACGCAGTGCCCGCAAGTCTCATATCGCCACTGCCCATGAACTTCGAGTTCATGCGCCTGTTCTCGCCCTACACCGCCGCTTGCGGCGGCGACTTCGACCGCCTCATGGTGCCCTTCCGCTGCGTGGCCAGCGACGGCGAGGCCAAGCACAAGGTGGTGCTTAGCCGGGGCGACCTCGGCCGCAGCGTGCGCGCATCCATGAGTTTCCCCGGTGTATTCCAGCCCACCGAAATCGACGGGCGCCTGCTCTACGACGGCGGCATCTACGACAATTTCCCACTCGACGTGATGCGAGCCGACTTCGCCCCCGACATCATGATAGGCGTCGACGTGTCGAGCACCGACAGCGGTTCAAACACATCGCTGATGGCACAGATCGAAAACCTCATCTGCGCGCCGGAAGCCTCCGGCGTGCCGGCCGACGAACTTGTGCGCCTGCGCCTGCACCTCGACCGCTTCGGCCTGCTCGACTTCCAGAAAGCCCGCGAGATAAGCAAGATTGGCTACGACTTCGCCATAGAGCGCATCGACAGCATCCGCGAGCGCGTCACCGCCCGCACCCCGGCCGAAGCGCGCGACATGCGCCGCGCTATCTTCCGCAGCCGAGTGCCATACCTGCGCTTCGACAGCATCAGCGTGCATGGCGGCGGAACGCAGCAGAACCGCTACATAGCCCACCTCTTCGGCCAGGGCAACAATGCCGTGGCAGCCGACACCTTCGGCGTGGAAAAAGCCCGCGAGGCATACTACCGCGCCATCTCCACCGGACGCGTGCGCGACATGCGCCTGACGGCCACGCGTCCCGACTCGGCCACACTCTTCAGCCTCGACGCACGCGCATGGCTCCGCAACGGCGCCAGGGCAGCCGTCGGCGGCTACCTCACCTCGTCGACCAACAGCTATCTCTACCTCTCCGGCCGCTACTCGTCGATGAGCTTCCACAGCCTTGACGCCGGCCTGCAGGCTTGGATAGGCCAGAGCTACATGGCGGGCGCCGTCGACGGACGCTTCTACACACCCACCAGGCTGCCGATGTCCATCAGTGCCGAGGCCGTGGCCAGCCGCCGCAAGTACTACGAATCGGCAGCGGCGTTCTTCGACAACCGTCTCCCGGTCTATGTGATAGAAAAAGAGTACTTCGGCCGACTCAAGCTGAGCGCCGCCGCCGGACGCTCCGGCGCAGTCGACATATTCAGCGGTGTGGGAAATCTCATCGACTACTTCTACCGCGACAACTCCATCGGCAACTACGCATTCGGCCGCGACCGCGCATCATACGTTCTGTGGCAGGCCGGTGCCGCCTACCGCCGCTCGACGCTCAACGCCGAGAACTATCCCGTCGAGGGCACTTCCGTGGCCGTGCGCGCCATGGCCGTGGGCGGCAGTTTCAGCCACCGCTCGGCCATCACCGGCAACACCGCCCAGAAGTCGTCGCCCCTGTGGGGACAGGCCGAGGCGCGCGTGCGCAGCTATCTGCCCGCCTCGCGCAGGTTCAGCATGGGCCTCGAAGGCCACGCCATGCTCTCCACGCGCAAGCTCGCCGCCAACTACAACGCCGCCATCACCGGTGCGCCGGCATTCGAGCCCACCCCTTCGGCGGCCAACGCATTCCGCGCCTCGTTCCGCGCCAACAGCTTCGTAGCCGCCGGCCTTGTGCCCGTCTACCGCTACAGCGACGCCCTCAGCGCCCGCCTCGGCGTCTACGGATTCCTGCCTCTGCGGGCCATCTGCGAGCGCCCCGACACCTACGAAGCCTGCTACGGCCGATGGTTCCGCGACCCGGAATTCTTCGGCGAGGCCGCCATCGTCTACAAACTTCCCTTCGCCGCCATCACAGGATGGTGCAACTACTCCACCGGCGCCACTGCCGGATGGAACGCAGGCATCTCCTTCGGCGTTTATCTCACAGCTCCCAAGTTCCTACAATTATGAAAATAGCAGTAATAGGCACAGGCCACATGGGCGCGCCCATCGCCCGCGCGCTCAGCGAGGCCGGATGCGCAGTGTCAGTCTACAACCGCACCGCCGCCAAGGCCGAGGCGCTCGCCGCCGCATGTCCGGGCATGACGGTGGCCGCAAGTGCCGCCGAGGCAGCAGCCGGCGCCGACATGGTGGTGCTCGCAGTCAAGCCCCATCTCATCCTCGATGTCATGCACCTCGTGCTCCCTGCCGCCCCGCAGGCCGCCATAGTGTCGCTCGCGCCCGGCATCACACTGGAGCGCCTTGCCGCCGAAGGCGCCGCGCGCGTGCTCCGGCTGATGCCCAACGTGGCCATTGCCTGCGGCGAGGGCATGAGCTTCATCTGCCACAGCGCCGATGCCGCCGCCGATGCTTCGGCGCTCGCCGGCTTCCTCGCTCCCACGGGCCGTGTGGCCGTCGTGGAAGAGCGTCTGTTCGAGCCGGCCATGGCCGTGGCCTCCTGCGGCATAGCCTACGCGCTCCGCTATGTGCGCGCGGCTGTCGAGGGCGCAGTGGCGCTCGGCATCGCGCCCGCCGACGCCACCGCCTATGTGGCGCAGACACTCCGCGGCACCGCCGCCATGCTCCTGCAGCCGGGCGCGCCCCACCCGGAAGCCCTCGTCGACAGCGTCACCACCCCCGGCGGCTCCACCATCCGCGGTCTCATGGCCATGGAGCAGGCCGGCTTTTCCCATGCCGTCGCCGCCGGCCTGCTCGCCTGCGTCAGCAAATAATGATATAAACGGAATAAATTCAATCTACATGAACAAGGCTATACTGATGGGCAACGTGGGCGCCGACCCCAAGATGCGATTCGTGCAGACGCGCCTTGTGGCCGAATTCTCCCTCGCCACCAACGAACCGGCCCACCGCACAGCTGCCGGCGTGGAAATCCCCGAGCGCACCGAGTGGCACAACATAGTCATGTGGGACGCCAACGCCGAATTTGCCGAAAAATACATCCGCAAAGGCTCCCGCCTGCTCATCGAAGGAAAAATCCGCACGCGCTATTGGGAAGACCGCAACGCCATCAAGCACACCACAACATCCGTCTACGTCGACTCCTTCGAACTCCTCCCGCGCGGCTGACGCATAAGTTAAATAATGTTACTCATAATAAACCTTTTGTCGGCCGCGGCGTCTTATTGATGTACAAAATGAAAGAAACAAGCTTCAAAAACATCAAAGACATGAAAAAGAAATTCACAACCGTCGCTCTCGCTCTCGTAGCAGCCCTCGGCATCGGAGCCGCCGCTCAGACCGCAACCCCCGCAACCTGCAACCGGGCCAACAAGGCACGCTGCGAGCAGCAGCGCCCCGACCGCCAGAACCGCGACAGCGTGGAAATGGCAGTGCTCTTCGAAGGCATCACCCTCACCCCCGAGCAGCAGACCAAACTGCAGACCCTCCGCGACAGCCGCAAAGAGGCACGCACCGCCAAGGCGGAGCAGGCAAAACAGCAGCGCGCCGACCGCCGCAAGCAAGCAGTAGAGATGAAGCGCCAACGCCTCGCCGACATGAAGCAGATACTCACCCCCGAGCAGTACGTTGTCTATCTGGAGAACATCGTCGTCAACCAGCCCTCTCAGCCCGCCATGCGCGCCGGCAAGGACGGACGCATGGCCCGGAAGAACAATGCCGGCAAAGACATGAAAGCCTACGCCGGCGACCGCGCCCGCAACGCCCGCCCCACAAAAACTGCCGCCAACTGACAAAAACTCTGTCTCATATCACACAAAAGCAGCCCGACCGGCTGCTTTTTTTGTGGGAATAATGTAGCAATGTCAATGACGCCCTACGAGCCGATGCGCATGATGTCGCGCTCAAAGCTTTCGCGGCTTACAGCCCGCGCTTTCAGGCGGTTGCGATAGGCATAGATGGTGTTAAGAGAGTAGTTCAGCACCTGCGCTATGCTCGACGAATCCTCGATGCCCAGACGCATGAAAGCCAGGATGCGCAGGTCGGTGTTCAGTTTCTCACCCTCTTTCAGCGCTATCCGCTCGTCGGGCCGCAGCAGCGCGTTCACTTCTTCCACAAACGTGGGATATATGTGCAGAAACGCATCGTCAAACACCTCGTAGAACTCGCGGCTCTCCTCCTCCACGAATTTTCCGTTCTTGGCCATGCGGTAGAGATCGTCCACCTGTCCCGCTCCGATTTTGCGGGTCACGAGCTTGCTGAACTGCTTCAGCTTGTCCATATACACCGAGCACAGCGTAAGAAACTGGCTTATATACACCTCCTTCGTATGGTTGGCGTCGCTCAGCTTCTCCTGCAGGCGACGCATCCGGCGCATCTCGCGCCGCAGGGCGAAAAGCGTGCCGAACAGCACTATCACCAAAACGGCCATGCCCAGCATTATCCACACGTCGCGCCGTCGCGCGTCCGACGTCTTGCGGGCATATGCCTGCTCGATGTAGGGCAGCGAACGGGCGCTCTCAAGCATGCGCACCTCCGCGCCGCACTCCACGGCGTTGGTCAGCGCGGTCGACAGATACAGGTAGGCCCGGTCGATGTCGCCGTGCGCGTACAGCGACGCCCCCAGCTCCTGCAGCGATGCCACCTCGCGCGTGGCCGAGCGCAGATCGGCGATAGCCGACTCCGTAAGATAGTAGAGCCGCGAACGCTCGTCGCCCTCCGAGCGTGCTATCGCCGAAAGATGGTGGGCGGCGCGGGCGCGCAGCATGTCGGACAGCGTGTCGCGTCCCATCAGTTCCGTCAGCAGCACACGCGCACGCGCATGCCGGCCGCTCAGATAAGCGTTCTCGCCAAGATGAAACAGATATTCGTCGCTCTCGGGGTCGATGTTCTCAAGCAGCCGTTCCTGCATCCGCACCGAGCGGGCCGCATATTTGCTGTTGAACTCCGGATAGCGCTCGAAAAAAGCAGCCAGATAGCTGTACATCTGCCTCGCATGGTCGTAGTACAGAGCCATGTCGGCGGAGCCCAGCTGCGTGGTGTCCACTTGCTCCAGCTTGGCCTCCGCGCTGTCGAAAAGGCCGGCCAGCGGCAGCAGCGATGCCATGTGCAGCCGGGCCTTCTGCAGTTCGGCGCCGGTGCATTCCGCCTCGGCGCGGCGCAGGTAGGCCAGCGCCGAGTCGTTGTTGAAGCCGGCATACGCCCGCGCGATAAGCGTGGCCGGGGCGCCGGCGGCGCGCATGCTGTCGATGCGGGCCTGGCGCGATGCAATGTGGCGCGGCCGCAGCTGCAGCTCACGGTCGAGGCGCACGAGCGCGCGCTCCACGTCGCTGTCCGAGGCCTGCGCCCCGGGCAGCGCGGCGGCCGCCACAGCCCCGAGCACAATCGCGAGTATCGACAGCACCACGTTTCTCATCACTGGAAAAGTCTTTCTATGGCATCATTGTCGACCACGGCTATCACACGCAGCCCGTCGGGAGTGTAGGCGGGAGCCGGCAGGCGCATCAGGTCGGCCGTCAGCGCGTCCATCTCGTCGGCCGTCAGCACGCGCCCGGCGCGTATGGCCGAAGCCTTGGCAAGGGCCAGGGCGGCCGTCGTGCGCACACTCTCGGAATCGTGGGCGCCGGTCGCGGCCACGTCGTCGGCCATGGCGGCGAGCAGCTCCGAAGGGCTCACGCCGGCGATGTCGGCGGGCACGCCGTTTATGGCCCATGTGCCCCCGCCGAGCGGAGCGATGTCGAAACCCATGTCGGCGGCTACATCGGCCATACCGGCCAGCGCGGCCGACTGCGACGGTGTCAGCTCGGCGCTGTCGGGAAAAATCAGGCGCTGCGTGGTTGCCGCGCCGTCGCGGCGGGTGTCGGTGAAGCGGGCAAACAGCACGTTGACGTGGGCGCGGTGCTGGTCGATCAGCGTAAGCCCCGATGGCGACGGCATGGCTATGTAGCGCCCGCGCAGTTGCAGGCAGCGGCCCGATGCGCCGTCCGTGGCACACTCCGCCGCCGGGATGCCGGGCAGTTCGGGAATTGCGTCGGCCAGTTCGGCAGCGTCGTTGAGAGCGCTTGCGCGCACCTCCTCAAAGCCCGCGGCACGCTCGCCGGCAAACTGCTCGTAGAGTTTCTGCCAGTCGGTCACCGGCCTCGGCGCATGGCGCGACGCCGCTGCCGGCTCACTGTTGAAGCGGCTCTCGCGCTTGCCGGCCGGCGTCTCGGCAAAGGGGTTGTAGCTGTCGTCCACAGCCGTGTCGGGCACCGTCACTCCCGCGCGGGGGTCGAATGCGGGGATGTCCGGCGCGTCCTCCACGTCGAAATCCATGGCTCCGCTCACGTTGAAGCGTCCGAGGCTCTCCTTGATTGCGGCCACGAGCACGTCGCGGATGGGCATCTCGTCCTCGAACTTTATCTCATGCTTCTGCGGATGGATGTTCACGTCGATGTTGGCGGGGTCCACCTCGAAGTTTATGAAGTAGCTGGGCTGCGCCTCCGGCGATATCAGCGCCTGGTAGCAGTCCATCACGGCGCGGTGGAAGAAGGGATGGCGCATGTTGCGGCCGTTCACGCTGAAAAACTGCTGAAAGCCGCGCTTCTTGGCGGCCGACGGCAGGCCGATGTAGCCGGAGATGCGCACGAAGGGTGCCGACGTGCCGATGGGCAGCAGCGAGCGGTCGAGCGACTTGCCGAAGAGGTCGATGATGCGCTGCTTGTCGGTGGCGTGGCGCAGCTGGTGCAGCGTGACGTCATTGCTTATGAGGGTGAAGTCTATGTCGGGGTTCACGAGTGCCAGACGCTCGAACTCGCGCAGGATGTGGCCCAGCTCCACGGAGTCTTTCTTCAGGAACTTGCGGCGCGCCGGGAGGTTGAAAAACAGGTTTTTCACCATTATGTTGCTGCCGGGCGTGGCGGCTATGGGGTCCTGGCTCTCGAATTTCGACTCCGACAGACACAGACGCGTGCCCATCTCGTCGCCCTTGCGCATCGTGCGCAGTTCCACCTGCGCCACTGCCACTATCGACGGCAGAGCCTCGCCGCGGAAACCCATCGTGTGCAGCGCATATAGGTCGGTGGCGTCGGATATCTTGCTGGTGGCATGGCGTTCAAAGGCCATGCGGGCGTCGCTCGGCGACATGCCGCAGCCGTTGTCCACCACCTGCACAAGCGTGCGCCCGGCGTCCTTGATGATGATGCTTATGGAGGTAGCTCCCGCGTCCACGGCGTTTTCCACCAGCTCTTTCACCACCGAAGCCGGACGCTGTATCACCTCGCCGGCCGCTATCTGGTTGGCCACCGAGTCGGGAAGCAGTTTGATTATATCGGGATTCATGTCGCAAATTTAGCAAAAAAAACAATATGCACCGGCCTCGGCACGGCGCGGCAGCCATAGCCAAGGCCGCTTTATGTTCTGATTTTTCCACAAAGATACAAATTTACCCCAAAACAGCAACCGACAATCAGGAATTCTGATTAAATTTGCACATTAATATGAATATGTCAATGAAACGACTCTCAATACTGACAGCCATCGCGGCGGCTTCGGCACTCGCCGCATCGGCACAGCTCAATTCGCCCGCATCGGCCGGCTATATGGCGCGCGGCCTTAAAATGTTGTCTGCCGAGAACTATGCCGGCTGCATCGACCAGCTGCGGCAGGTCGACCGCTCCACCCTCACGGCCCGACAGCTCGAGGACGTCGACTGGGCGCTCGCGCAGGCTGCATTCGGCACCGGCGGCGCATCGGCCATCACCCACTACAAACGCTTCCTCGCCACCTACCCCTACTCACTGCGCCGCTACGAGGCCATGATGCGAGTGGCCGACTGCCTCTTCACACGCAGCTACCCCGAGGCACTCAAGGCCTACTCTGCAGTCGACCGCGCCGCACTCAACGCCGACCTCCGGGAAGACCTCGACTACCGCACCGCCTACTGCATGCTGCAGGTGGGCGACCTCGACGGTGCCGACGCGCGCTTCGCCACGCTGTCCGCGACCTCGCGCTACGGCTCGGCAGCGCGCTTCTACCGCGGCTACATAGCCTATGCGCGCGGCAACTACGCCGAAGCCGAGCGCTTCTTCGCTCAGACCGACACACACCGCGCTCCCGGCGACATGGCCGAATACTATCTGGCGCAGATCTACTACCGCACCGGACGCTACGACAAGGCACTCGCCTCGGCACGCAGCCTGCTGCGACGCAACGGCGTGGCTCCGGCATTCTCCGCCGAGGCACAGCGCATAGCCGGCGAGGCGCTCTATCAACTCGACCGACCCTCCGAGGCCATCCCCTACCTGCGCAAGTACGCCGCCACCGTCGACGAGCCGCTCCCCTCGGCTCTCTACATCCTCGGACAGGCCGAATACGCCGAAGGCGACTTCGACTCAGCGGTAGCCCATCTCCAGGCAGCCACCGACGCCGACGACGCCATGGCACAGAGCGCCTACCTCTACATCGGCCAGGCGCTCATGCACCAAGGCGACACGCAGGCCGCCCTCCTCGCATTCGACAAGGCCCGCAACATGACCCACGACGACGGCGTGCGCGAAGCCGCGTTCTACAACTACGCCGTAGCGCGCATGCAGGGCGGAAAGGTGCCCTTCGGCAGCTCCGTCAGCGCCTTCGAGGACTTCCTGCGTCTCTACCCCTCGAGCACCAGGGCAACCGACGTGCAGGAATACATCGTCACAGGCTATCTCACCGACAACGACTACGACAGCGCCCTCGCCAGCATCGAGCGCATGAAGAATCCATCTTCCAAAGTGCTCGCCGCCAAACAGACGATACTCTACACCCTGGGCTCGCGCACCCTTGCATCCGGCGATGCGGCCTCAGCCGTGGGCATGCTGCGCCGCGCCGACGCCCTCGCATCCCAAGGCGACGCAGCCACAGCCCTCGAGACACGCCTCGCCCTCGGCGAAGCTCTCTACCGCACCGCCGACTACAACGGCGCCGCCGAAGCACTGCTCGACTATGTGCGCCGCGCGCCCGCCTCGGCCCCCAACACCACCGTGGCACGCTACGACCTGGGCTACACCCGCTTCGCCCAAAAACGCTACGACGACGCCGCCACCAACTTCCTGTATGTCATCGACCGGCCCGCCGCCCTCTCCGACGAAGCCATAGCCGACACCTACAACCGACTCGGCGACACACGCTACTATGCTTCCGACTTCGACGCCGCCGAGCAGTTCTACGACAAAGCCTACGCCACCTACCCCGCCTCCGGCGACTACGCCCTCTTCCAGAAGGGCGTCATGCAGGGCTACCGCCGCAACCACAAGGCGAAAATCGCCACACTGGCCACACTGCGCGAGCGCTTCCCATCCTCGAGCCTCGTGCCCGACGCACTGCTCGAGACCACCGAAAGCCAGATACAGATAGGCGACAACAACGGCGCCATCGCCACCTACCGCATCCTCGTGGCCGACTATCCCGGCACCACACAAGGACGCAAAGGCCACCTGCAGATGGCACAGACCATGCTCAACGCAGGCAGGCGCGCCGACGCCATTGCCACCTACCGGGACATCATCAGCGCCTATCCCACCAGCGGCGAGGCCGTCGAGGCTTCCGATGCGCTCAAGCGCATCAGCGCCGAAGACGGCACGCTGCAGCAGTTCATGGACTTCCTCAACAGCGTCGACAACGCACCCCGCATGGACGTGGCCGAAGCCGACCGCCTCAGCTACGAGACCGCCGACAAAGCGCTCGTCACGCAAGGTAACCCCGCACGCATGGAAGCCTACCTGCGCCAGTATCCCGACGGAGCCTTCCGCGGCACAGCCCTCGAAAGCCTCATGCTCCACCACGACGCTGCCGGCAACGACGCCGAAGCACTCGTCTATGCCGGCGAGCTCATCGAGCGCTACCCCGACAACGCCGCCACCGAAAGCGCCCTGGCCATCAAGGCCGACGCCGACTACGAGGCCGGACGCGGCGAGGCCGCGCTCCGCTCCTGGCGCATGCTCGAGCAGCGCGCATCGTCGGCGTCCCGCCTCAACGCCGCCCGCATGGGCATCATGCGCGTAGGCCTCGACATAGCCGACTACACCCTTGTGGAGCAGGCAGCCGACGCCCTACTCGCATCCTCCACTCTCGGTTCCGAAAGCCGCACAGAAGCCACCTACGCCAAAGGCCTCGCCCTCGACGGCACCGGCCGCAAAGCCGACGCACGCGAGCTCTGGGCCGGCATAGCCGACGACACCGACGACCTTTACGGCGCAAAAGCATCCTACGCCCTTGCCCAAAGCCTCTTCGACGACGGACAGACCGACGACGCACGCCGCCGCGCCGAAGCCCTCACAGGCAGCGGCACGCCCCACGCCTACTGGCTGGCGCGCGGCTTCATCCTCCTCAGCGACGTCTACGCGCGCCAGGGCAAAAAATTCGAGGCGCGCGAATATCTCAACGCTCTCCGACGCAACTACCCCGGCTCCGAAACCGACATTTTCGACATGATCGACACCCGTCTCGCCAAACTCAAATAAGATGAAACGCATTTGCTACATATTGGCGCTTGCGGCCATGTCGGCCTCGGCGCAGAACCTCAGCACCGAAATCACAGTCGACCGCACCATAGTGCCCGCCGAACGCGCGGCCATGCGCCTCAACTCGGTGCGCCCCGCCCTCCTCTCCACCCCCGTGGCCCCGTCGCGCATCGGCATGACGGAGTACACCGAGCCCGGCACCGTCACCCGCTCGTCCGTCCTGCTCGCGCCCGCAGCGTGGGCCGACACTTTCGCCGTGTCGCCCTATCGCGGCTATGTCGCGGCAGGCTACTTCCCCGCCTACAACCTCGCCGTCTCCGCCGGCTACCGCCTGCTCCAGACAGCCGACACGCGTCTCGGCGTGTGGGGACAGTTCGACGGCCTCAGCTATAAGCACCGGCCCGCGCCCGGCGACGGGGAACACACCTACAAGAACAACACCGGAGCCGTCGGCGCTGACTTCGACCACCGCTTCGGCACGCACGGCGTCCTCACCGCAGGTGCCGCCTACCGCTTCAGCGCGGTGCAGGCGCCGCAGGAGGAATACTACGACACGCGCAACTTCAACATCGCCGACGTGCGCGCCGCATGGTACGCACGCGCCGGACGCGCCGGCTACCATGTCGACGCCGAGCTCCACACCTTCGGCTACAAACCAAAGTTCAACGACGACGTACACCTCGACGGAGCATCCCCCAACAGCCTGTTCGGCACCAAAGGCACCGAGCTCAACTTTGCCGCCGCGGCAGGCGTCATAGCCCGTCTCGGCGAGCGCCGCGCCGGCCATCGCGTGGGCCTCGAGCTGAAGGCCGACATGCTCTCGCGTCCCGACGCCATGGTGCTGGAACAAGGCATATACACCCTCACCGGCGACGAGTACTTATGTCCCGCTCTTGCCAAGGGCAGCACCCTCGGCGTCATTTCCGCCACACCCTACTACGCCTTCGGAGGCAACGCCGGCTTCAACCTCCGCCTCGGAGCGCGCATCGACATCAGCACCGGCGGCGAAGGCAAGAAATTCCACATCGCCCCCGACGTGCAGGCCTCCTACAGCGCACCCGGCTACAGCATCTACGCTCGCGCCGGAGGCGGCGAGGTGCTCAACACACAGCGCTCGCTCTACGACTTCACGCCATTCTTCCCCGTAGGCTGGATGTACGGCCGCTCGCATGTGCCCCTGACTGTCGACGCCGGCGTCAACGTCGGCCCCTTCGCAGGCTTCGGCATCGGCGTGTACGGAGGCTGGGCACGGGCCAACGACTGGCTCATGCCATCGCTCACATACATTTATTTCTCACCCGTGGCAACCATGCAGTCCGTCGACGTCAAAGGATTCCACGCCGGCATCCGCGCCGCCTACGACTACCGCTCGCTGCTCCACGTCGAGGCTTCAGCCGAATTCGCCCCGCAGACACCCTCATCGGGCTACTACCTATGGCGCGACCGCGCCAAGTCGGTCGTCAAGGCATCGGCCACCGTGCGCCCCATCGAGCGCCTTGAGCTCACACTCGGCTATGAGTTCCGCGAAAGCCGCGCATGCTACACGCTCGACACCACAGCCGACACCGGGCGAGTGGGCCTCGGCTGTGTCAGCGACCTCAGCTTCGGCGCGCAGTACTCGCTCACGCACGCCCTCGACATCTTCGCCCGCGGCGACAATCTCCTCGGCCGCCGCTACTCCGTGCTTCCGGGCATAGCCTCGCAGGGAGTGCACGGCCTCGTGGGTGTCTCTTATAAGTTTTAGGTTTTCAAAAGGCTACGATATGTTCAATTTCTTCAGTAAAAAGACACCCGAGAAGCTGTGGTTCTCGACCGACATCCACTGCCACATCTTCCCCGGCATCGACGACGGCTCTCCCTCCGTGGAGCGCTCGATGGAACTTTTGGAGCGCATGCAGGAGTGGGGATTCAGCCGCATATTCGCCTCGCCCCACGTCACGCAGGGCAGCTTCCCCAACACTCCGGACACCATAGCCGCTGCCGGAAGTCTGCTCCACGACGCCCTTGACGCCGCAGGCAGCTCCCTCGTGCTCGGCAACTCTGCCGAGTATCGCCTCGACGACCTCTTCGCCGAGCAGCGCGCCAAAGGAATCCTCCTCACCCTGCCGGGCAATCTCCTGCTCGTCGAAAACTCCTTCATCCAGGAGCCGATGGGATTCGACAACCTGCTCTTCGACCTGCAGGTGGAAGGATTCCGACCCATCCTCGTGCACCCCGAGCGCTATTACTACTATTATTCCGCCCCCGAGCGCTACCGCGCCATCCACAATGCCGGCGTGGCCTTCCAGATCAATCTCCTCAGCCTTTCCGGCTACTACGGCAAGGACGAGAAGCGCATCGCCGAAAAGCTCATCGACATGGGCCTCGTCGACTATGTGGGCACCGACCTCCACGGCATGCGCCACGTCGACAGCATCAACGCCTACATGGCCTCGCGCGACTTCAAGCGCCACCGCGCCGCGCTCGACAAAGTGATAAAAAACGATTTCATCAGCTGATATGCCCAATTCCAAAATAGTCAGCAGCGACCAGGCTGCGGCCATGCTCGCGCGCGGCGCCGTCATCGCCTACCCCACCGAGACCGTCTGGGGCATCGGCTGCGACGCGACATGCAGCGACGCCGTGCGCCGCATCTTCGCCATAAAGCAACGCACCGAGGCCAAGGCCCTCATCACGCTCGTCAGCGACATCGCCATGCTTGAGCGCTGGGTCGACGACATCCCCGAAGTGGCCTACGAACTGCTCGAAGCGGCAGTCGACCCCCTCACCGTCGTCTACGACAGCCCGCGCGGACTCGCGCCCGAACTGCTTGCCGACGACGGCTCCGCAGGCGTGCGCATCGTGCCCTTGCGCATCTTCCGCCACTGGCACAAGCCGCTCGTGTCCACCTCGGCCAACATCAGCGGAGAGCCCGCGCCGCGATCGCTCGACGAACTGTCGCCGGCCATCGTCGACGCCGTCGACGCCATTGTCTCCCCCGACGATGCCCCACCCGCGGCAGGCAAACCCTCCACAGTGATAAAACTGGGTGCCGGAGGCGTGTTCAAAATCCTCCGCAAGTAAAATCAACCGCAGCAAGCTCATGAAGCCGGTCACAAGCCAACGCCTGCGATGCATCGCCAGCGACTATCTGATGCTCAACATCGGATGGCTGTTCTTCAACGTGGTGCGCTACCATTCGCTGCCCCACGGCTGGCTCAGCAGCGCCGCCGACTTCATGGTCATGCCGCCGGTGCTCCTGGGGCAGTTGCTCGTGCCCCTGCTGGCAGTGGGCCTATACGCCATGTCGGGCTACTACAACGCCCCCTTCGACCGCTCCCGTGTCGACGACGCGCTCAACACCGCGGGCGTCTCGGCTCTCGCCGCCCTCATCATCTTCTTCGCCGTCCTCATCAACGACGCCATCCCCGAGCGCCTGCTCAACTATCAGCTGCTCATTATCCTGTGGCTGCTGCTCGCAGCCCCGGTATATGCCGCGCGCTACCTGCTCACGGCGCGCCTCAAACGCCGCATCAGCGACGGCAGCCTGCGCTTCGCCACACTCATCGTCGGCACCGGCAGCAAAGCCACCGACCTCGAAAAGCGCATCCGCCGCATGCCCACAGCCATGGGCTTCGACATCCTCGCGCACGTCGGCGACACACCCGAGGCAATCCCGCTCGACGAGGCCGCCGACATGGTGCACGCGGGCCTCGTGGCCAACGTCATCATAGCCGACGACGACACCGACCCCCGCCGCGTTGCCGCCCTCATCGGCCGCTTCGTGCCGCTGGGATGCCGAGTCTACATGATGCCCGACATCTACAGCCTGCTCACCGCACGCCCCCGCGTGCGCTCCGTAGCCAACGTGCCGCTCGTCAACATCACCGCCGCAGGCATGTCGGCAGCCACGGCCAACATGAAGCGTGCCGGCGACATCGTCGTCTCTGCCGTAGCCCTCGTGGCGCTGCTGCCCGTCTACGCCATCATAGCCCTCGCCGTGCGCATCGACTCGCCGGGCCCGGTGTTCTACAGCCAGGAGCGAGTGGGCTACCGCAACCGCCGCTTCCGAATCTACAAATTCCGCACCATGCGACCCGACGCCGAAGCGGCCGGACCGCAGCTCAGCAGCGACGGCGACCCGCGCATCACACGCGTCGGGGCCGTGCTGCGCAAATATCGCCTCGACGAACTGCCGCAGTTCTTCAACGTGCTTCTCGGGCAGATGAGCCTCGTAGGCCCGCGCCCCGAACGAGAGCATTACGAGCGCCTCATTGCCGAACGCGCCCCCTACGTGGCTCTGCTCCACCAGGTGCGCCCGGGCCTCACTTCGTGGGGCATGGTCAAGTTCGGCTATGCAGGCAACGTCGACCAGATGGTCGAGCGTCTGGCCTACGACCTCCTATATATAGAAAATGTGTCGCTGGGCGTCGACCTGCGCATCATGCTGCACACCATCAACACAGTGTTCACAGGAAAAGGAGTCTGAATCTCTTATGACACAACACCATACCACACGCACCACAGCGCCCGACTACGGACTGCGCGACGACGACGAGGAACTCGGCGCCGAAAGCACCTGCCCCTCAAGCGTGCCCCACTCTCTGCACGCCGCTCTCATGCGCTTCATCCAGTGGCGCGAGAAGCACGTCAAGGAAAAGAATTTCGTGCTCGTGCTCGCCCTCTTCGTGGGCATCTTCGCCGGTCTCGCGGCCATGGCCCTGAAATGGCTCATCCACAACATCAGCGGCCTGCTCACAACCCACATCAACACCGCCGGAGCCAACTATCTCTACATCATCCTGCCGGCTGTCGGCGTCGTGCTCGTGGCCCTGTACGTCCGCTACATCGTCAAGGACAACATCTCCCACGGCGTCACCCGCGTGCTCTACGCCATCTCGCAGAACAAAAGCCGCCTCAAGCGCCACAACATCTACACCTCCGTCGTGGCCTCGTCGGTCACCATCGGATTCGGCGGCTCCGTCGGAGCCGAAGGCCCCATCGTCTACACCGGAGCCGCCATCGGCTCCAACCTCGGCTCCATGTTCCGCCTGTCGCCGCGCATCCTCATGATTCTCGTGGGCTGCGGAGCAGCCGCAGGCATCGCAGGCATCTTCAAGGCGCCCATCGCCGGCATGCTGTTCACCCTCGAGGTGCTCATGCTCGACCTCACCACCGTCAGCGTCATGCCGCTGCTCATCGCGTCCATCACATCCGCCACCATCGCCTACGCCTACACAGGCTACGACTTCGAGTTCTTCTTCGTGCAGAGCGAGGACTTCTACATGGCCAAGATTCCGTTCGCCATAGTGCTCGGCCTCATCTGCGGTCTCGTGTCGCTGTATTTCACCCGCGCCATGAACATGATGGAGAACTTCTTCGGACGCTTCAGCCATCCCTGGGCACGCACCGCCGTGGGATGCGTCCTGCTCTCGGCCCTCGTATTCCTCTTTCCGCCTCTCTACGGCGAAGGCTACAGCGCCATCAACGACCTTCTCGCCGGCGACACCACATCCATAGTCGACGGCTCCATCTTCACCGCCGAAGCATCACAGACGTGGTTCATCGTCCTGTTCATCGGCGTCATCATCCTCACCAAGGCTTTCGCCACCTCGGCCACCAACGGAGCAGGCGGCGTAGGCGGCACATTCGCCCCCTCGCTGTATGTGGGCTGCATGACGGGCTTCCTCTTCGCGTTCGTAGCCAACATGATGGGCTTTGACACCGTGCTCAGCACCAAAAACTTCGCCCTCATAGGCATGGCCGGCGTCATGAGCGGCGTCATGCACGCGCCCCTCATGGCCATCTTCCTCACAGCCGAGCTCACCGGAGGCTACGACCTCTTCCTGCCGCTGCTCATTGTCAGCACCATCGCCTACGGCACCATCAAGTTCTTCGAGCCCTACAGCATCTACACCATGCGTCTGGCCAAGCGCGGCGAACTGCTCACCCACCACAAGGACAAGGCCGTGCTGACACTGCTCAAAATCGACAACGTCATAGAGACCGACTTCCTCTCCGTCCGCCCGGAAATGTCGCTGAAAGACATGGTCGACACCATCGCCAAAAGCAGCCGCAACCTCTTCCCCGTCGTCGACGGCGAAGGGCAGCTCAAGGGCGTAGTCGTGCTCGACGAGATACGCAACATCATGTTCCGTCCCGACCTCTACCGCAAGATGTATGTAAGTAAATTTATGTCCATGCCCCCCGCCCGCATCGAGCTGGGAATGAGCATGGACAAAGTAATGAAGACCTTCGACGACACCGGCGCGTGGAATCTGCCCGTGGTCGATGGCGGACGCTACGTCGGCTTCGTCAGCAAGAGCAAAATCTTCACATCCTACCGCCGCGTGCTGCGCCACTTCAGCGAAGACTGAGCCGGCACACTACGCCTGCTCCATCAGGTAGCGCTCGGCGTCGAGCGCGGCGCGGCATCCCATGCCGGCGGCCGAGATAGCCTGCTGGTAGTGCGGGTCGGCCACGTCGCCGGCGGCAAAAACGCCGGCCACATTGGTCGCCGTCGACGGATGCGCCACCTTTATGTAGCCGTTCTCGTCCAGCTCCACGGCGTTAAGGAACACCTCCGTGTTCGGCTGGTGGCCTATCGCCAGAAAGAAGCCGTCGATGGCTATGTCGTAGAAATTCTCGTTGTCGGTGCCTTTGTGCGCGGCCAGATGCGCGCCTTCCAGCACTTCCTCGCCGAACAGCCCCATCGTCACAGTGCTGAACAGTATCTCGATGTTCTCTTTCTCGCGCACGCGCTGCTGCATCACCTTCGACGCGCGCAGATAGTCCTTGCGCACTATAAGGTACACCTTGCGGGCGAGGTTCGACAGATACAGAGCTTCCTCACAGGCGGTGTCGCCGCCGCCCACCACGGCCACCGTGCGTCCGCGGTAGAAGAATCCGTCGCATGTGGCGCAGGCGCTCACGCCCAGGCCCATGTATTTCTGCTCGTCGGGCAGTCCGAGATAGCGGGCGGCCGCTCCCGTGCAGATAATCACGGCATCGGCCGTAAATTCCTCTCCGGAAGCGAGCGTCACCTTCTTCACCTTGCCGCCGAAGTCCGCTTTGCTGACAAAGCCGGGCACTATCGTTGCGCCGAAGCGCAGCGCCTGCGCGCGCAGGTCCTCCATCAACTTCGGACCCTGCACTCCGTCCACATAGCCGGGGAAATTCTCCACCTCCGTGGTGGTGATGAGCTGGCCGCCGGGCTGCGGTCCTTCTATAACAATGGGGCTGAGAGCCGCGCGGGAGGCATAGATGGCGGCGGTGTATCCGGCAGGGCCGGTGCCGATGATAAGGCATTTCGTGTGTTGGCTCATAATCTTGTGTTTTTGGTTATCGTAGGTCCACCACCTCATAGCCGGGCAGCGCCGACGGCTTGAAGGTGAAATCGGCAGAGGAGAGTTTTTTGCCTGTGGCGCAGTTGCTCACGGCAGCGTTGACGGTGGCGCCGGAGGCCATCGTCACTACGGCCTTCACGGGCCACAGCGTGCTGGCGTCTATGGTGATGACGGCGCGGCGGATGTCGGCGCCGCTCTTCTTGGGCGTCAGCTCCACCTGACGCAGATTCGCGGCCGTGCCGGCCTCGTTCTTCAGCAGCCGGCAGTTGTAGCTGCGGCTGTAGTCGGTGATTATGGCAAAAGGATTGCTCGTCAGCAGCTCCTCGGCGGTAGGCTCGGTGATGTTCACCTCACGCGTCTGCGCGAGAGCCGACCACTGCGTGCGGCCGTCGAACCAGATGTTGAGCTGCGGCGAGTTCATGCGGAAGCGCTCGCGCGCCATCACCATCGTGCCGGCCACATCGCCCTCCGCGCCGCGAATAGTGAACCGCGCGCTCACCGACGGCGCCGACAGCAGCTTGTCGGCACAGCGTTGCAGCAGCTGCGTCGCGCTCTCGGCGCCCCACCCGGCGAGGGCGGCGGCCATCATGGCCACAGCCATGAATATGCGTTGTGTCGTTCTCATATCTCTATAACAATTTTGTATCATCCGTTGTTGATTATATCCTCCACGGTGATGCTGTCCACGAGTATCGTGCGCGGCTTCTGTCCGCATGCGGGACCGACGATGCCGGCGGCCTCCATCTGGTCCATGATTTTGCCGGCCTTGTTGTAGCCTATGCCGAAACGGCGCTGAAGCATCGACGTCGACGCAGTGCTCTGCGTCACGATGAAGCGCGCACACTCGTCGAACATCGCGTCGCGCTTGCTCAGGTCCACCATGCCGCCGCCTCCGGCGCCGCCGCCCTCCACGGGAATCTCGGGCAGCAGATAGGGCTGCGAGTAGCCTATCTGGTCGTTGATGTGGTCCACGATGGCCTCCACCTCCGACGTCTCGATCAGCGCGCACTGCACGCGCGTCATGGCGCTGTTGTGGCTGAACAGCATGTCGCCGCGGCCTATCAGACGGTTGGCGCCGGGGCTGTCGAGGATGGTACGGCTGTCCACCATCTGCGACACCTTGAAGGCTATGCGTCCGGGGAAGTTGTTCTTGATCATGCCGCTGATCACGTCGGTCGACGGGCGCTGCGTGGCTATGATCATGTGCATGCCCACGGCACGCGCCTTTTGCGCGATGCGCGCGATGCTCAGCGACACCTCCTTGCCGGCCTGCATGATAAGGTCGGCGAACTCGTCCACCACCATCACGATGTAAGGCATGTACCGGTGGCCGTGCTCGGGATTCAGCCTGCGCGCCTGGAACTTCTCGTTGTATTCCTCGAGATTGCGCACCTGCGCCTGGCGCAGCAGCTGGTAGCGGTTGTCCATCTCTATGCACAGGGAGTGCAGCGTGGCGGCGGCTTTCAGCGGGTCGGTCACGATGGCTTCCTCCTCGTCGGGCAGCTTGGCTATGTAGTGGCGCTCAAGCTTGCTGTAGAGGCTGAATTCCACCATCTTGGGGTCAATGAGCACAAATTTCAGCTCGGCGGGATGCTTCTTGTAGAGCAACGACGCGAGTATGCAGTTCAGACCCACCGACTTACCCTGGCCCGTGGCGCCCGCCACCAGCAGGTGGGGCATCTTGGCCAGGTCGGCGATGAATATGTCGTTGCTGATGGTGGCGCCCATGGCCATGGGCAGGCGCATGTCGCACTCGCGGAACTTGCGGGAGTTGAACACATTGCGTATCGATACTATCTGCGGGTCGCGGTTAGGCACCTCTATGCCCACCACATCCTTGCCGGGTATGGGAGCTATGATGCGTATGCCCAGCGCCGAAAGGCTCAGAGCGATGTCGTCCTCAAGACGCTTTATCTGCGCGATGCGCACGCCCTCGGCGGGCTTCACCTCGTAGAGCGTCACCGTCGGGCCCACCGTGGCCTCGATGCGCTCTATAGGTATCTTGTAGTCGAGCAGCGTCTTTTCTATCAGGTCCTTGTTGGCTTTCTGCTCCTCCATGTCTATCACGGGCGCGCTATTGCGCGCTATCAGCAGGTCAACGTCGGGAAAGCGGTAGCGCGACAGCTCGGCGCGCGGGTCGAATGGCTCCGAATCGAGCACGGCCCGAACGCGGCTCTCGCGCCCGCCGTCGTCCTCGTCCGGTTCGTCTTCGTCTATAGTGAAGGCTTCGTCGCCGGTCTCGGCGGCACGCACCACAAATTCGGTCTCGCCCGCTTCCGCTGCAACGGCTTCTTCCGCCGCATCGACCTCTTCGGCCGCATCGGCGTCGTCCGTCTCATCCTGTTCCTCCTCGGCCTCGGCATCCGCACGCACGTCGTCGCGCACGTCGTCAAGGGTGCGGGCGCGCGGCCCGTCGCCCTCCTCTTCCTCGAGGTCGTCGATGTCAAAACCGGGGGCCGACACTGCATGCACAGGGTCGTTGTCCTCCTCCGGCCCGTTTTCGACCACAGCCGCGGGCAGTCGCTCGGGCATGCCCTTGCGCGTATCGGCGTCATCGTCGGCACTCTCGGGTTCGGCCATATGGGCGGCTCGGCGTTCGCGCTCTTCCTCGCGTGCCTTGCGCCATGCCTCGCGCTTGCGCACGAGGGTGCCGCTCACGCGGCGGTAGCCCGACGCAAGTTCGTTGAGGTATATGCAGGCGAGCACTCCCACAAGACACACCGACACGGCCACGGCCAGCAGAGCGTTGCCCACGCTCATCAGCCACTCATTGGCGTAGTGGCCGTGGGCGCCCCCCCAGCTCACATAACTTTCGGCGTTGAAAAACAGCAGTCCGAACACCATGCTCACAGCTATCGCCGTGAAAAAACACTTCGCTGTGAGAGCCCAGAAATTCACCTTCACCAGTTTCAGCAGCGCGGCGCCGACGAGGCCCAGCCACGCCACCACCACAAAGGCGCCCAGTCCCAGCCCGTCGGCAAAAAGCCATTGGCTCAGCTTGGCGCCGAAGGGGCCGCCGGCGTTCTCCACCTGCGTGCCTTCCTTGGCCATCTGGCCCACGCTCATTCCTTCGATGGCGCTTTGGTCGGCGGCGCCGGTGCGCAGGTGCGACAACGTCACGATAAACACCACGGCGGCAAGCACCACCAGCACCACGCCGGCGGCGCGATGCACACGTTTGTCGGCGAAAAACCGCAGCCAGCCGGGACGCGCGTCCGGGCGTTTGCGCGGCTCTTTGGCGGGCTGACGCTTGGGCGCCTCCTTGCGGCGCGGCTCGCGCGCCATGCTTTCGTCGGGAGCGGGAGCGGCCTCGGGGGGCCCCGCCCGCGGCCGGGGCCCCCCCCCGCGGCCGGGGGGGGGCCCCGGGGGGGGGGCCCCCCCGCGGGTGTGTGGATGGGGGTGTGTTTTGG
>CAMWNB010000005.1 GCA_947175495.1 uncultured Porphyromonadaceae bacterium
ACGCGCATCGACATGCCGGTGAGCTTGCCGTTGAGTTCGGGGATAACTTTGCCTACAGCCTTGGCAGCGCCGGTGCTGGAGGGGATGATGTTGCCGCTGGCTGCACGGCCGCCGCGCCAGTCCTTCATGGAGGGACCGTCAACGGTCTTCTGAGTGGCGGTGGTGGAGTGAACGGTGGTCATGAGGCCGTCGGTGATGCCCCATTTGTCGTTGAGCACCTTGGCGATGGGAGCAAGGCAGTTGGTGGTGCAGGAGGCGTTCGAAACGAAGGTCTGACCGGCGTAGGTGTTGTCGTTTACGCCAACTACGAACATGGGAGTTGCGTCCTTAGAGGGAGCGGACATAACCACGTACTTGGCACCTGCTTCGATGTGGGCCTGAGCCTTTTCTTCGGTGAGGAAGAGGCCGGTGGACTCTACAACGTACTCGGCTTCTACGGCGCCCCAGTTGATTTCTTTCGGGTCGCGGCATGCGGTCACGCGGATGTGCTTGCCGTTGACGATGAGTTCGCTCTTTTCGAGATCGTAGTCAACAGTGCCGTCGAATTTGCCATGCATGGTGTCGTACTTCAGCATGTAAGCCATGTAGTCGACGGGAAGAAGGTCGTTGATTGCAACTACTTCGATGTCGTCGCGCTTGGTGGATGCGCGGAAAACGAAGCGACCGATACGGCCGAAGCCGTTGATACCGATTTTAGTCATAATTGTTTTGGATATAAACTATTGGGTTATGGTTGTTTCCGTCTTGTGCCGTGGCAGCTCTGTGCCTGCGGCGCCTTTCGGCGCGGCAAATTTACGGAAATTTTTCGATAATTTGAGGTTCTTGCAGATAAAAAACGATTAAATCGCCTAAAAAAGTCGTCCGGGCCTTTTATATTATTTAATGTGGTATGTTGCAGAATAGTGCTTTTTAGCAAATGTAACGCAAATGTAACCGTCGTTTCAATATCTTTAACAAAAATTATCCTACCTTTGCAGCGTCCAATATTAACTAATTTCTAAACGCTATGTTACTACGTTTTAGGCAGACGGTCAACAGAGTACTCGCGGCTCTGCTGTTCGTCTTTTTCATTTTCTCCGCGAACGCACAGGTGACGACCGCTTCTCTCGCCGGTCTTATCACGGAAGACAACAAGGAGCCCATCATCGGCGCATCCATCGTGGCGACGCACGAACCTTCCGGCACACGCTACAGCGCCATCTCCAACATCGATGGCCGCTACTCAATCCAGGGCATGCGCGTAGGCGGCCCTTACACGGTGAGAGTCTCCTATGTGGGCATGCAGCCTGTGGCTTTCGAAGGCATCACGCTGCAGCTTGGTGAAATCGAGGAATTGAATGTATATTTGACGCCGGGTTCGACAGAGCTCGGCGAACTTATTGTTAAAGGACGATCCAGCAAGTTCGCTGCCGAGAAGACCGGTGCCACCACCAACATCTCGAACGCGCAGATTCTGGCCACTCCCACTGTGAACCGCAGCATCGAGGACCTTGCCCGTCTCTCTCCCTATGCCAACGGCATGAGCTTCGCCGGCGGCGACGGCCGCTCCTCCAACTTCACTATCGACGGTGCCAACTTCAACAACAACTTCGGCCTCACCGAAAGCCTTCCCGGCGGCGGCAGCCCCATCTCGATGGACGCTCTTGAGGAAATGCAGGTTGTGGTGGCTCCCTTCGACGTGCGCCAGACCAACTTCATCGGCGGCGGTGTCAACGCCATCACCAAGTCCGGCACCAACCAGTTCAAAGGCAGCGCCTACGTATATTATACCAACCAGGACCTCCGCGGCAACCGCATCAACGGCGAGGACCTCGGCGGCCGTGCCGACGAAAGCCGCACCATCTACGGCTTCACCGTGGGCGGCCCCATCATCAAGAACAAACTCTTCTTCTTCGCCAACTACGAGCACGAAGGCACTCCCGGCCAGGTGATCAAATACCGCGCACGTGAGTCCGCAAGCCAGGCTGTCGACGGCATGACTTCCCGCACTCTTGCCAGCGACATGGACCTTGTGGCCAAGCACCTCCGCGACAAGTACGGCTACGATGCCGGCAGCTACAACAGCTTCCCCGGCGACGAGAGCAACAACAAGTTCCTCGTGCGCCTCGACTGGAACATCAACGACCACCACAAGGTGGCCCTCCGCTTCAACCACACCAAGAACCTCGCATGGAACGCCCCCAACGGCAACTCCTGCGACGTGGCTCCCCGCCTCAACGGCACCTACCGCGTAGGTCCGCAGTCGATGGCATTCGCCAACGCCATGTACTCCATGGAAAACAAGGTGACTTCCTGGTCGCTCGACTTCAACAGCCGCTTCACCGACAACCTCAGCAACCAGCTGCTCTTCACCTACACCAACATCGAGGACATGCGCGGAAGCAACTCGAGCCCCTTCCCCTTCATCGACATCATGGCCGGCTACGACGCTTCCACCGGCGACCCCATCTACGAACCCTACATGAGCGCAGGCTATGAGCTCTTCACCTGGAACAACGGTGTGAAGAACAAAGTCTACAGCCTCACCGACAACCTCAACTGGACTCTCGGCAACCACCGCCTCATGGCCGGCATCAGCTTCGAGCACCAGTTCGCCAACAACGCCTACATGCGCAACGGTACCGGCTACTACCGCTACTACTCCGTAGACGACTTCCTCAACGACCGCACTCCCCAGGGCTTCGCCCTCACCTACGGCTGGAACGGCGTGATGGATCCCAACGCACAGGTGACCTTCAACCAGCTCGGCCTCTACCTCCAGGACGAATGGAACATCGCCAAGAACTTCAAGCTTACCTACGGCGTGCGTCTTGACGACCTCTTCTTCGACAACAGCGACCTCGCCACCAACAAGGCTATCTACGCCCTCGACTTCGGCGGCCAGCACATCGACACCGGCAAATGGCCTGGCAACCGCCTCCAGGTTTCGCCCCGTCTGGGCTTCAACTGGGACGTGCTCAAGAACGGCAGTCTCCGCTTCCGCGGCGGCACAGGCATCTTCACCGGCCGTCTGCCCCTCGTGTTCTTCACCAACATGCCCACCAACGCCGGCATGGTGCAGAACTCCGTAAGCTACAGCGCCGGCTCCCCCGAAGCCGACGCCGTACTGGCCAAGTTCAACGGCGGCATGATCACCGACGTCAACGAAATGGTCAGCACCCTCGGCCTGCCCACCCAGCTCTCTGACGACGACCACGTGGCCGGCAGCAAGATCAGCGGTGTCGACGACAACTTCCGCATGCCCCAGGTGTGGAAGAGCAGCCTCGCTCTCGACTGGCAGGTGCCCGTCAAGTTCCCCTTCACCGTCACCGGTGAGTTCATGTACACCCGCCACATCAACGCCGTTGCCCTCCGCAACATCAACATCAAGCCCGTCGACGAATGGGTGTACGAGGACGGCGGAGCAGCCGGTCCCCAGTACTTCGAAGGTCCCGACAACCGTCTGATCTATCCCTCCAACTTCACCTATGTAAAGGGTAAGAACGCCGTCATGATGGGCAACACCCACAAGGGCCACGGCTGGACCGCCAACCTCACCCTCAACGCGCGTCCCATCGACAACCTCGGCCTCATGCTCGCCTACACCCACACCGAGAGCAAGGAAGTCAGCGGCCTGCCCGGCAACGACCCCGTCAGCACATGGCAGGGCAACATCACCGTCAACGGTCCCAACTTCTGCACCGTGCAGCGCTCGCGCTACGTCATCCCCGACCGCCTCATCGCCAGCGCCAACTGGACCATCCCCTTCGTGTACAAGGGTCTCGCACGCAACACCAACCTCAGCCTCTTCTACACCGGCTACAGCTCCAACGGCTATAGCTTCTGCTACAGCAACGACATGAACGGCGACGGTATCTCCAACGACCTCATCTACATCCCCGCCGTGGGCGAGACGCTCAACTTCAAGAACGCCGGCGATGCCGAGGCATTCGAAGCCTTCATCCAGCAGGACAAGTACCTCAACAGCCACCGCGGCCAGTACGCCGAAAGCTACGCCGCACGCGCTCCCTGGGTGCACCAGTTCGACTTCCGCCTCATGGAAGAGTTCGAATTCAACGTAGGCAAGACCAAGCATGCCATTCAGCTCAGCTTCGACATCATGAACATCGGCAACCTGTTCAACAGCAGCTGGGGTGTGCCCAAGGTGCCCACCCAGGCTTCCAACGACCTCCGCGTGCTCAAGTACGAAGGCATGGACGCCAACAAGCAGCCCGTGTTCTCCATGCTGAAGAACGCCAACGGCGAGTACTACTCCCACACCTACGACTACTCCTTCAACAACAGCTACTGCTGGCAGATGCAGGTAGGCATCAAGTACATCTTCAAGTAAGATCAAGTAAGGAACAAGCCATCGCATAATCCGCAGGCCGGCCCGGAGCCATCCGAGCCGGCCTGTCGCATTTGCGCACGCGTGCAATAAAATGCGCGCGCGGGCGTTATTCATTATATGGCTCAACTGCGAGTGGCACCGATGTTAGTCCGCCGCTGCGGCCGGGAGCGCCGGGGCGTCGCCCTGAGGGTGCTGCTCGCGCTGTGGCTGGCCGTTGTCGTGTGCGGCTGCGCGTCCACCCGCAAGAACACCGCCGCCACGCGCAACTACAACGCCTTCATCACCCGCTACAACATCTACTACAACGGCGATACCCACTATCGGGAGACGCTGCAGAAAATGGAAGAAAGCTACGAGGACGACTATTCCCGCCTCGTGCTCATGCACCCCGTCGAGGCCAAGGGCCGCGAGCAGACACCCCAGCCCGCAGGCAACTTCGACCGAAGCATCGAGAAAGGGCAGAAGGCCATACAGCTGCGCAGCATCAAGAAGCGGCCCCGCCGCAAGCCCGGCCGCAGCGGCGACCCGGCCTACCAGGCATGGCTCAAGCGCGACGAGTACAACCCCTTTCTCCACAACGCGTGGATGATGATGGGCCGCAGCCAGTTCTTCAACGGCGACTTCCTCGGCGCTGCGTCCACCTTCTTCTACATCAGCCGCCACTTCTCGTGGCTGCCGCAGACGGTCACCGAGGCCAAGCTCTGGCAGGCGCGCAGCTATGTGGCCATGGACTGGCTCTACGACGCCGACATCATTATCGGACGCATCAAGCCCGACCAGCTCGTCAATCCATCCCTGCGCGGCCTCTATGCCTACGTCAAGGCCGACTGTCTCGTGCGCGGCGGCCACTACGAGGAGGCCGTCGAACCGCTACGCGAGGCCGTCAAGGCCGCATCCGGCGCCCAGCGCATCCGCCTGCGCTTTCTGCTCGGCCAGGTGCTCGAGCGTCTCGGCAGACGCAAGGAGGCCTACGAAGCCTTCGGGAAGGCCGCGTCATCGTCGTCGGCCACCTACCGCACCAAGTTCAATGCGCGCATCAAGCAGAGCGAGGTCTACGACGGCGCCGACATCGAGCCCGAAGTGCGCTCGTTGCGCCGCATGACGCGCTACGACCGCAACAAGCCGTATCTCGACCAGATATACTACGCCATCGGCAACCTGTATCTCACGCGCGCCGACACCGCCGCCGCCATCGAGAACTATGCCCTCGCCGCCGCCAAGAGCGAGCGCAACGGCATTGAAAAGGCCCTCGCGCAGCTGCGCCTCGGCGGAATCTACTTCGACCGCCGCCAGTACTCCAAGGCCCAGCCTTGCTATTCCGAGGCGGTGCCGCAGCTTCCGCGCACATTTCCCGACTACGAAGCCATCAAGCGCCGCAGCGACGTGCTCGACGAGCTCGCCGTCTACTCCCAGAACGTCGAGTTGCAGGACTCGCTGCTCCGACTTGCCGCCATGCCCGAGGATGAGCGCATGAAAGTGATACAGGGCATCATCGACGAGCTTGTGGCCCGCGAAAAGCGCGAGGCCGAGGAAGCGCGCCGCGCAGAGTACGAGGCCGAAGTGGCCTCGCGAGGCGACGAGACACAGGGCGGAGCCAACGCGCCCACCACCTTCAACATCAACACCGACAACTCCTGGTACTTCTACAACACGACTGCCAAGCAGGCAGGACGCACCGAGTTCCAGAAGCGCTGGGGCTCGCGACGCCTCGAGGACGACTGGCGTCGCCGCAACAAGAACAGCTTCAGCAACGCCGAGTTCGATGCCGCAGGCTCCGATGCCGACGACGAGGCCACGGAGGAATCCGACACCACCGGCATCGATGCCGGTGCCGGCGCGCAGGAGACCGAAGCCGCCAACGACCCCCACAAGCCCGAGTACTACCTCAGGCAGATTCCGCAGACCGACGCCGAAAAGGCCACCTGCCACGAAATCATACAGGAGGGGCTGTACAACATGGGTGTCATACTCAAGGACAAACTCGAGGACTATGCCGCCGCCCGCGCCCAGTGGGACCGCCTGCTGCGCGACTATCCCGACAACATCTACCGCCTCGACATATATTATAATATGTATCTGATGTATGCCCGCCGGGGGCCCGCCGCCGAGGCCGAGCGCTGGCGACGCCTCGTCATCGACGACTTCCCCGAGAGCACCTACGGCGTGGCGCTCCGCGATCCCGCCTACCTCGACAACCTGCGGCAGATGGACCGCCGCCAGCAGGAACTCTACGATGCCACCCTCGAGGCATATTTCGACAACCGCAACGCCGACGTGCACGCAGCCTATGCCGAGATGGAGAGCAAATATCCGCTCAGTCCCGTCATGCCTAAATTCATGTTCCTGCATGCGCTGGCCTACGTCACCGACCGCAAGCCCGACGAGTTCAACGCCACACTGCGCGACCTGCTCAACCGCTATCCCGACACCGACATTACCCCCGTGGCCTCGGCGTGGCTCAAAGGCATGGCGCAGGGGCGGCAGCTGCAGTCGGGCGCCGGCAGCAACATGCGCGGCATGATATGGGACGTGCGTCTCACCGCCGACAGCACCGCCGTTGCCGCCGACGGCCCTGTGGAGTTCGACCTCGACCCCGCCAAGGAACAGTTGCTCGTCATGCTTTTCCCCACAGACTCCGTGTCGTCCAATGTGCTGCTCTACGAGATAGCCCGCCACAACTTCACGTCGTTCGTGGTCAAGGACTTCGAACTCGAGCCCATGAATTTCGGACGTCTCGGCATGATTCTTGTGCGCGGCTTCGCCAACATGGACGAACTCAACCACTACCGCCGTGTGATGGCCGCCTCTCCAACCTTCCGCATCCCGGCAGGGGTGCGCCCCGTGGCCATAAGCGCTGCCAACTTCGACCTCCTGCTGCGCGCCGGACGCAGTTTCGACGATTATTTCCGCTATCTCGACGAGCAGAACTACATCGATGCCCAGGCCGGACTTCTGCAGCCCGGACAGATAGAAACCCTCCCCGAAGCCGCCGCCGCATCCACCGGACAGTCTGTCCCGTCCGACGAATCCGGTCTGCTTGACGAGCCCGACGAGCCGCTTGTTCCGGCTCCTCAGCCCGTGGCTCCGCGTCCCGCACCATCTTCCAGGCCTTCAGCTCCCGCACCCGTCCCGAATCCCGAGCCCGGCGACGGCGGCAGCGAAGGCGATGACCCATTACTTGACTGACCATGGCAAACAACTACCGCATACTCTGGGCCGACGACGAAATCGACCTCCTCAAGCCCCACATCATGTTTCTGCGCAACCGCGGCTACGACCTCGCCACGGCCTGCAGCGGCGCCGATGCCCTCGAGATGGCCTCGGCCGAGCCCTTCGACCTCATCATTCTCGACGAGAACATGCCCGGCCTCACAGGCCTGGAGACGCTCGCGGCCATCAAGCAGCGCATGCCCCATGTGCCCGTCATCATGATCACCAAGAGCGAGGAAGAAAACATCATGGACCAGGCCCTCGGCAGCAAAATAGCCGACTATCTCATCAAGCCCGTCAACCCCAACCAGATACTCCTCGCCATCAAGAAGCAGCTCGACTCCGGACGCCTCGTCAGCGAGCAGACGCAGGTCGACTACCGCCGCGAGTTCGCCGCCCTCAGCGACAGCATCAGCCGTGCCGACACCATCGACGACTGGTACGACCTCTACCGCCGCCTCGTGTTCTGGGACATGCAGCTCAGCTCGGCGGCCACCACCGGCATGGACGAGATGCTGCAGCTGCAGCGCCGCGAGGCCGATGCGGAGTTCGGCAAGTGGATGCGCAAGCGCTACGAGCGATGGGCCTCCGAGCCCGACGCGCCCGGCCGGCCGCTCATGAGCCCCGAAGTGATGCCCCGCCACGTTATGCCCATGCTCTCCGACGGCTCCGGCAAAAAACTCTTTCTCGTCCTCATCGACAATTTCCGCCTCGACCAGTGGGCCACCGTCAAGCCTCTGCTTGCCGAGATGTTTACATTCGACGAGCAACTCTACACCTCCATCCTGCCCACGGCCACGCAATATGCGCGCAATGCCATCTTCTCCGGCCTGATGCCTCTGCAGATAGCCCGCATGTTCCCCGACCTGTGGGTCGATGAAGACAGCGAGGAGGGCAAGAACCTCAACGAGTCGCCCCTGCTCACCACACTCTTCGAGCGATTCCGCCGCCATGTGCGCTTCTCCTACAACAAAATCAACGACAGCGTGGGCGCCGAGCGTCTGCTGCGCGATTTCTCCAGGCTCGAGCAGAACGATCTCAATGTGGTGGTGGTCAACTTCATCGACATGCTTTCCCACGCCCGCACCGAGTCGAAGATGATACGCGAGCTCGCACAGACCGACGCCGCCTACCGCAGCATCACCGAGTCGTGGTTTCGCCATTCGCCCGTGCTCGACCTTTTCCGCCGCATTGCCGAGCGAGGCCACCGCGTGGTCCTCACCACCGACCACGGCACCGTGCGTGTGGAGCAGCCCGTAAAGGTGGTGGGCGACCGCAACACCAACACCAACCTCCGCTACAAGCTCGGACGCAATCTCGACTACGACGCGCGCCGTGTCTATGAAATCCGCGACCCCAAGCGGGTGGGCCTTCCCGCCCCCAACATCTCCACTGCCTACATCTTTGCCCTCGGCCGCGATTTCCTGGCCTACCCGAACAACTACAACTACTATGTGCAATACTACACCGGCACCTTCCAGCACGGAGGCATCTCCATGGAGGAAATGCTGGTGCCGCTCATCACCATGACCCCGAAATGAACGAAATCACTTTCCACATATCCGGCCTCGCCGACCTTCCCGCGGCAGCCGATGCAATTGCCGGTGCAATGCAGGCCGCCGGTGCCAGTGTCGTGGCATTCGACGGCGAGATGGGAGCCGGCAAGACCACGCTCATCCGCGCGCTCGTAAGCCGCCTCGGAGCCGACGGCTGCGACACGGCCAACTCTCCCAGTTTCGCAATCGCCAACGATTACGGCCGCGCCGCCGACGGCCGCAACGTGTTCCATTTCGACCTTTATCGCCTCGAAAGTGCCGCCGAAGCCATGGACATAGGCTTCGAGGACTATCTCGACGGCGACAACATCTGCCTTGTGGAGTGGCCCGACCGCGCCGAGGAGCTTCTGCCGTCCGACACTCTCCGCGTGGCCATCGCCCTGCTGCCCGACCGCACCCGCAGCATGCGCGTCCATCTTCCCGCCTGACGGAAAATACGTCGGCGGCTTGTGCATTTGCAAAAAAGTGTCTAACTTTGCATTAGACCAATCTTTTGCATATGTTCCGTGTTTTTGCCACTATCGCCATACTTGCATGCGCTCTCGCTGCGCGTGCGCAGAGTCTGCCTGCCGATTCGCTTGCGTACAATGCCGATGTGCAGCGCTTCTACCAGGGCTGCATGAAAATTGCCGAGGCAGAGAGCCTTGCCGACGCCGAGCTGCGCAACTCGGCCTACGCCGCAGCCATGACCCTGCTCAATACCCGTGCGAGCCGCAATCGCATCAGCCTCCGCGAGCTGCCTCTCGTGCTCGCCGATACGGCCGGCCTTGTGGCTGTAGGCCCTCTCAAGGAGTTCGCCTACGACTACGCATATGCCCGTGCCCGCTACCGCGCCATCGACTTCGCCCCGTCGGGCATCACGCGTGGCGGCTTCAGCGGCTGTCGCGTCTTCGACATGAAGATAGCGCCCGGCGCCTCTGTCACAGGCACCGACCGCGTGGGTGGCAACTGCATCCTCCTGGCCATAGCGCAGCCCGGAGGCAGTGTCGAATTCTCGGTCGATGACGCTCCCGGCACCGTCGTGTCCGGTTCCTATGAGGGCGGCATGGTGGCCTTCGCCGCCTGGTATGCCGGCCCCGAACACGCTGTCACCTATACCGTGCGCAACACCTCCGACCGCGCCATCGTCATAACCCTCGCATCCAACTGATGATGAGGCGTCTGTGCCTGCTCCTGCTCTTAGTTCTCAGCGCCGCTACAGCCGTGGCGCTGAATGCTGACGTGCAGGCCTATCGCCTTACGGCCGAGGCCGCTGCCCTCATCCGCGCGCAGCGCTATGCCGAGGCCATGCGTCGTCTTGACGAAGCCGCCGCTCTCGACGGCATCTACGACATCACGCGCACACAGATTGATGCAGGCCGCATACGCGCCGCCATCGGTCTCGGCGACTATATGCTTGCCCGCAGTCTCTACACCGCGGCCCGCGTCGGGTCGCCCGACGAGGAGGCCGACGACATGCTGCGCCTCATCGGCGGCGAACTCTGCTTCTCTATCGGTGACTACGAGCGAGCCCTGGCCGTGGCCGACAGCGTGACCGCCACAGGCTACATCCCGCAGGCTGCCGCCCAGCGCGTGCGCGCACTCACTATGCTCGGACGCACCGCCGATGCCGTCGCGGCCGCCGACGCCGCCATGAAAGGCATTCCCGACTCCTCGCCGGCCCGTGCGCCTCTGCTGCAGAACCGCGGCTATGCCCTCTGGGAAGCCGGACGCGCAGCCGAAGCCGCAGCCGACTTGCGCCGGGCCACCGCGCTCATCCCGCCCGGCACCGACCGCTGCAACATACTCGGCAACCTTGCCCTTGCCGAGAGCCATGCAGGGCACCATACAGCGGCAATCCGCGCAGCCGATGAGGCTGTGGCCGGTCTTCCGGCCGGCACCCCCGACGGCCTCGCCGCACGCCGCAAACGCGCCGAGGTGCTGCTGCGCGCGGGCCGACGCGCCGATGCCTCGGCCTCTTTCCGTCGCTTCTTCCGCAGCGAGCGCGACGCCCTGCTCGCCGCTCTCCCGGCCATGCCGCCAGCCATGCGCCTTAACTACTGGTGTCGCGAGAAGCCGCTGCTGTCGCGCTGCTTCGCTCTCGGCGATGCCGATGCCGACTTCCTCTACGACGTGGCCCTCTTCCGGCGTCAGACCTCGCTTCTGGGCATGCGCGACACCATGCGCCTGCAGCAACTTCTGAGCGCCGATGCAGGCAGCGTGCGTCGCTCCCTTCCCCGCGGCCATGCAGCAGTGGAATTCGTCTCCTACGAGCCCGAGCGAGGCCGCACGGCCTACGCGGCCATCGTCCTGCCGAAGCGTGGCCGCGCCCGCTTTGTGCCATTGTTTGCCGACGACGATCTCCACGAGCCCGAGACCGTCGGGTCCAACTCGCTCTACAACGCCGTGCGCCGTGAGTCGCGTGCCGAGAAAAACCTGCTCTACGCCGACTCCCTTTGGGGCGAGCGCGTGTGGCGCCAGGTGCTCGACGTCCTTCCGCCCGGCACCACCGACATATGGTTTGCACCCGAAGGCATTTTCCACCTCTGGGGCATCGAGAACATGCCGTTCCGCGGTCGCGATGCCTTGCGCCTCCGCCGTGTCAGCTCGACGGCCGTTATCGGCGAGGCGGCCTCCGGCTCCGCTTCCCGCGGCCGTGCTCTTGTGGTCGGCGGTCTCGACTATAATGCAGTGTGCGCCGACACCGCCGCCGGCACAGGCAACAGTGAGGCCTTCGACATGATGCTCACCCGCACGGGCCGTCCCGGACGATTCAGCTATCTGCGCGGCACGCTCGCCGAGGCCGACTCCATAGGCCGCACTCTCCCCGCCGGCGCCGCAGATGTGTGCCACGACATGCCCGAGGCCACCCTCAAGGCCATCATGCCGGCCTACGACATCGTGCACATAGCCACACACGGCTACAGCCTCAGCTTCGGCATGCGCCGCCGTCCCGAGTTTATGGCCGACAGCGTGGCCGTCGACCGCTCGCTGCTGCTCAGCGGCCTGGCTCTTTCCGGCGCCAACGCAGGCTACGACCCCGTCCGCGGCGAGGACGGCCTCCTCTCCGCCCGCGAGATCTGCGACCTCGACCTCGGCGGAGTAGATTTCGTCATCCTTTCGGCCTGCCGCACCGCCGTCGGCGACATCAGCGACGAAGGTGCCGCAGGCCTTGTGCGCGGCCTCAAGATGGCCGGCGTGCGCAGCGTCATGGCCACGCTCTGGGAGGTCGACGACATGTCGGCCATGCTCTTCATGCAGGCTTTCCACCGTGCCCTCGGCGCGGGCGCCGGTGCGCGCGAAGCCTATCTTGAGGCGCAGCGCCGCCTGCGCTGCGAGCCCGTGCGCATCCCCTACCGCCGCTTCTCGCCGGCCACCATGGCCCGGGAGCAGACCGTAAGCATAAAAGAAGTTCCACCGTTCAACGAGCCCTACCATTGGGCGCCATTTATACTCATCGAGCAATGACACGCCTCTTCACCACAGCCCTTGCCGTCTTCATGGCGGTAGTCTCAGCCCTCGGCGCACAGCCCGCGCCCAAACACCGCGTCATGGAGGGACAGCGCCGATATTCACTCATCGTGCGCGAAGGCAACGACTCCACCGTGGCCGAGTTCAACCGCGGTCTCGAGGCCAACCGCGGCAACCGGTCTTTCTTCTCCGACGTGGCCGCCATCTATCGTTCCACCTTCACCGGGCAAGCCGTCGGCGCCGCCACGGGACTTGTCGACATGGGCATAGCCGCCCTTGTGCAGGCCGGGCAGAGCAAGCAGCCGCGTTGGGAGCAGGCTGTGCGAGGCGAATCCTCGTTCGTGCGGGTGCTTCCCATGCAGATGGAGATTCTCGACTTCTATCAGAAACCTTCCACGGCCGGTCCTCTCGATCCCACCGACATGTTTTTCCGTGGTTTCGGATGCCGACAGGTTATTGAATGCACAGCCCCCGACGGCACTTCCTGCGAGGAAGAGGTGTTTTATGTGTCGTGCAGCGTCCGCACCGATTCTATCGGGCGCATGCGCATGCTCAACCATTCCAAGTTTGAAGTCTATGTCGATTCCCTGCGTTTCAACTATGCCCTCTGCGATTTGCCCAACGACTCCCTCGGCATTGCCGCCGACACCCGCATCGGCTTCGACTTTGCCAAACGCAAGGACCTCACTTTCAACGTCGGCGCCACCATCACTTCGTCGTGGATCACGCAGGCCATGCAGGTCTATAACGACCGGGAGCTCGGCCGCTTCGACATCTCCGCCGCCATCGATCCGGCCCACCTCGATGCCGACGGAATTTTCACCTACTCGGCTGCGGCCGACGCCGGCGGCCCGAAGCGCGTATCCGTCAAGGGCGACTGCTTCCTCGTGCCCCGTTCCTATGTAGGCTCCACCGACATGTTGACCATGCAGGACTCCTGGGGCACCGGCCAGTACAAGGTCGAGATGCGCATCTCCGAGACATGCCGCATCAACCCCGACTACTACATGCGCGACGGCAAGTGGGACAAGGACCTGTGGGGACCCGAGTGGAAACTTATCAGCAGCCGGCGCCGCAAGGCATCGCCATGGAAGCAGATTCTTGCCGTGGTCGGCGTGCAGTATGCCGGCGACAAGTGGATAAGCACCCTTGTCGAGCCCATGCGCACCGTAGTGGTGCAGTACGAGACCCAAGGCATCACCCGTCTCATCAACGGCGCTTCTGCCGGAGCGCCCACCTCCACCCGTAGTCCCCAGGGTGGAAGTTCGGCACCGTCCAAGCCCTGACGCCGCATGAAACCCGGGTCGTTCATGGTCGTTTTTCAGTGGCTGCGCTCGCGCAGCCGCCGCATCGCCATGGCCCTTGCCTTCGCTGTGTCTGTCCTTGCAGGCAGCTATTTTGTCGACTCCTATCCCCTCGCCGTAGGCGGCGAGACGGCCACAGCCCAGTGGATAGAGCGCGTCGCCTATGTGCTCGGCAGGCGTCCCGACCATGTGCCTGACTCCGTGCTGCTCGTCAACGTGGCCTACGACAAAACCCTCGTGCCGTACGATGCGCTTTTCACCGCCGACCGCGACGAGACACGCCGCGCCCCGGCCGGCCATGTCGCCGTCACCGACCGCCGCAAGCTCGCCGATTTTCTGCAGGCTGCCGCCGGCGCGCCATATCGCTACATCGTCCTCGACATACGTTTCGATGACGACATCCCCGCCTCCGACCCGGCTTCGCAACGCCTTTTCGCACTCATCGACTCCCTCCCGCGAGTGGTCTTCGCACGCCATGAAGATGCTCTCGTCCATCCTCTTGCCCCTGCGGCAAAAAGCGCTTTCAGCGACTACCACACCACCGTGTCCGAGACCAACATGGTCAAGTACCCCATCCTCAAGCACGCGTCCCTCTCTATCCCCGCCGTCATGTATGCACGCGGCGATTCCGCACGCTTCCGCACATGGGGCGGTCTCACTTTCGACCGCGGCCGTCTCTGCCGCCGCAGCGTCTTCATCGAAGCGCCCGTGCGCGCGTCCGGCTGGATGCGGAACAGCCTCAACAACCCCCTCGGAGCCCCTCCCTGCAACTACTACAACCTCGGTGCCTCCCTGCTCGCCGCTCCCGACAGTGCCGATGCCATCCGCACCCTTGTGACCGACCGCATCGTTGTCGTAGGCGACTACATCGACGACGTGCACACCACCTATGCCGGCACCCTGGCCGGCCCTCTCGTCAATCTCAACGCCTACATCGCCCTGTGCCGAGGCAGCCATCTGGTGCGCATTCTGCCCTCGCTGCTGCTCTTTTTGCTGTATTTCCTCATAGCCTACGGCCTTATCTCACGCCACCATCCCTTCGACTACATCCCCCTGCTGCGCCGCCACCGCTCCGTGGTGCTGCGCGCCGCAGTCTATTTCGTGGGCTTCACCACGTTACTCAGCCTTACGGCTGTGCTGTTCTATATCGTAGGGGGCACTGTCTACAGCGTCGTCTTTCCCTCACTCTGTTTCACCATTCTGAACCTATGGATAAGAAAGCCCTTCTTGTAGTCCTCTCGCTCGTGTTTTCCGCCGTCGTCGCCGTCGCCGATTCTTTTCGCGTCATCGCCCTCAGCGGTGTGGAGCTCGTGGCCGGCAAGCGCACACTTTCGCCCGGCGAGGAATTTACCGACCGCGAGACCGTTGTGGCCCGGTGGTTGCCGGCGGAGCCCGGCCGTTCGCGCTACGTCCAGTTCATGAACCTCACCGCACGCACAACATGCCTTCTTGCGCCCGGCGACACCCGGCGGGCTGCTGCTGCCGTCGAACCCGGATTCTGGGACCGTGTCATGAGCTACTTCAGCGATATCCGGCGTTGCTCCACCCGCTCCGGCGCCGACGAGCTGCTCGGCGACCTTGCCGACCGTCTTTCCGCCACATTCTATCTGCTCCGTACCGACGATGAGTCCAATCCCGCCTCCCGTCTCGACATAGCCACCGACCTGCCCCTCGATGGCACCGACCGCTACATCCGGGCCACCTATACCGACTCCGCCGGTTGCAGCCGTGCCATCATCCTTGACCACGCTCCCGGCCTTGCCATCCTCCGCGCCTCCGCCCTCCCCGGACTTCCTGCTGCCGATGCTTCTCCGCGCACAGTCCTCCGCCTGTCCCTCGACTACGTCGACGTCCCCGCCTCCCGCACCATCTCCCTCTCCCCCGCCACCAACCTCATCCTTCTCGCCCCTTGACGATCCATTGGCATCGGCCGGATGGGTAATTCGGGAGCCTCGAGCGAATTTCATATACAAAGCCTATTTTTATATGAAACACATCCTCGCCATTCTCCTTGCAGTCATTTGCTCGCTTTCTGCCACACCACGTTCAGTCACTTTCGACTATGTCGGCGGCGAGGACGGCTCGCGGGTGTGCCTGCGCTTGCCGCGTGGCGTCCGCGAGGTGCGCGCAATGCTCTACTGCCATCAGAACATGACCGAGGAAGTGCTCTTCCGCAGCCCCTCGTTCTGCCGCGCCATGGACAGCCTTGGCGTGGCCATGGCCTATGTGCAGCGCGGTTCGCAGAACTGGGACGTGGCCGACGGATGCCAGCAGCGCTTCGACTCCATAGTGGCAGCCATGGCCCGCGCCACCGAGCATCCCGAACTTGCCACGGCGCCCGTTATTCCATTCGGCCATTCCGCCCAGGCCACATTCCCCTGGAACTTCGCCGCATGGAATCCCGACCGCACACTCTGCATAATATCCTTCCACGGCGACGCCCCGCGCACCAATCTCTGCGGCTATGGCCGCGCGAACATCGAGTGGGGACGCACACGCAACATCGACAGCATTCCCGCCCTCATGGTCATGGGAGAGTACGAGTGGTGGGACGCCCGCCTGCGTCCCGCGCTGGCTTTCCGCATGATGTATCCCGACAGCCGCATCTCTTTCCTCTGCGACGCCGGCCGAGGCCACTTCGACCTCGGCGAACCCACGCAGCACTATATCGCGCGCTTCATCGCCAAGGCACTCGACGACCCACGCCCCGCCGGCGGTGTGCTCTACTCGCGCTGGCAGCCCGACGGCACCGAAACCACCGACCCGCACGAATGCTTCTGGTATCAGGACGAGGAGATGGTGGCTCTCACCAGAGAGCGCTACCGGGCCGAGCGCGGCAAGCGCATGCAGCATCTCACGGCCACCGTCGACGGCCTCCCCGCCGTCTACGACCCCAAGCGCCACATCCGGCTCAACGCCACGCTGCCCGACACCGTGCGCACCTTTACGGTAGTGCCATCTTTCTGCAACGAGGCCTACGACGCCGCCTCCGACGACCATGCCTCAGTGCGTCCGCGCGTGGTGCTCATCTCCGGGCCGGCCATACAGACGGGCGAATACACTTTTGAAATCGATCCGGACTACTTCGGCCGCGACCCGCGCCGCCTCTGGGACGGAATCACCCTCTCGCTTGAAGCCTCCGGCGACGACCGCTACAAGACCGCCGTCCGCGAGCTGAACATACAGCTGAAAAAGCCTTGAAAAGCTATACACATTAATCGTATATTTTTGAATTGTATGCGCCGGTCGTGCCTCCAAAGTCCCGAAAATTGTGTAATTTTGCAGTGTTATGGACATCAAGAATCTGCTTTTCGACCTTGGCGGCGTGATCATGAACATCGACCGCCTGCGCTGCGTGCGCTCTTTCGAGCGTCTCGGATTTGCCGACGCCGGCCGCTATCTTGGCGATTATGGCCAGAAAGGCCCTTTTGAAGCTCTTGAGGCGGGTGCCGTCACGCCTGCCGAATTTCATGCTCAACTGCGCGAGATCATGGGCTTGCAGGTCAGCGACGATCAGATCGACCGTGCATTCAATTCATTTCTCACCGGTATCCCCGTGGAGCGTCTGCGGCGTCTTAAGGAACTGCGCAAGCGCTATGGCATCTATCTTCTGAGCAATACCAACGCAGTGATGTGGGACACCCGCATCGCCTCGGCCTTCCGTGTCGACGGCGGCGAACGCGCCGACTATTTCGACGGCATCGTCACATCTTTCGAGGCCAAGGCGCTCAAGCCGGCGCCGGAAGTGTTCGACTACGCATGCCGCACGCTGGGCATACGCCCCGAGGAGACCATATTCCTCGACGACAGCGCCGCCAACGTCGAGGGAGCGCGCGCGGTGGGCTTCGGCGGCCTTGTCGTGCCTCCCGGCCGTGAGTTCTACGATGTTCTTGAAGAAGCGGGAATAAAATGAGCGCCACGTACAATGCAGCTGCAGTAGGCATGTTCGACGGTGTGCACCGTGGCCACCGCGACATCATGCACACCATCCTCTCCGAAGCCGAGGCCTTGGGCGGACACCCGGTGGTGCTCACCTTTGCCGGCCATCCGTTGTCGGTGCTGCGCCCTTCCGACGCCCCGTGCCTGCTCACCACACCCGCCGAAAAAGAGACCCTGATACGCGACTTCATGCCCACGGCCGATGTGCGCCTGCTCGATTTCAAGGCCATGCACGGCGTGCAGGCACGTGAGTTTCTGCTTCGCCTGCGCGACGGGTTGGACGTGCGCACCATGGTCATGGGCTACGACAACCGCTTCGGCTGCGACGGCCCGCGCGAGCGGGAGGCCTACGACCGTCTGGGGCGCGAGCTTGGCGTGCGCGTGGTCCATGTGGAACCCCGCACCGTCGACGGCACCACGGCTTCCAGTTCCGAAATCCGACGCCTGTTGCTTGCCGGCCGCGTCGACATTGCCGCCGACATGCTCGGACGACTGTACGGTGTCAGCGGCACCGTGGGTCATGGCCGGGAGCTCGGGCGCACAATCGGGTTCCCGACAGCCAACCTTGTTCCCGACGCCCTCAAGCTGGTGCCGGCCGGCGGTGTGTATGCCGCACGGGCCACCGTCGAAGGCCTCGGCACTTGGCCGGCCATGGTCAACATCGGACGTCGGCCCACGGTCGAATCCTCCGGCAGCGCCCCCGTCACGATAGAAGCCCATCTCATCGGCGCCGATGCCGACATGTACGGCCGCCGCATGACGCTTGCCTTTGTCTCGCGCCTGCGCGACGAGCGCGCTTTTCCCTCCCTTGATGCTCTCTGCCGGCAGCTTGAAGCCGACCGTCGCAACACTCTGATAACTCTTGACAATGGAAATAATAATCTCCGATGAAATACGCGCCGCAGCCCCGGCCTATAAGGTGATAGTGCTCACGGCGGATGTGACCAACCCGCCCACGCCCGATGCGTTGTGGCAGGAGCTCTCCGAGTGCCACCGGCAGAAAGGCGACCGGGACATGACCATGGTCAACAAGACGCCTGCCATTGCAGCCGCCCGCGCGGCCTACAAAGCCCTCGGCAAGGACCCCAACCGCTACCGCCCCTCGGCAGAAGCTCTCACTCGCCGAGCCGTGAAAGGTCTTGAACTGTACCGCACTACGGCCATCGTCGATCTCGTCAACCTGCTGTCGCTTGCGTCGGGCCATAGCATCGGAGCTTTCGACGCCGATGCCATCGCAGGCTCCGTGCTCACCCTCGGTCGTGGGCGCGAGGGCGAGCCCTACGAGGCAATAGGACGCGGACAGCTCAACATCGAAGGCCTGCCCGTGTGGCGCGACGCCCTCGGCGGCATTGGCACGCCCACAAGCGACAACGACCGCACAAAGCTCAGCGAGGCCACCCGGCGCCTGCTCGTCACGGCCAACATATACGGTCCCTCCGAGATGTCCGACGGCGAGTTCGCCGACATGATGGTGCGTCTGCTGCGCGACTATGCCGGCGCTTCCAACATAGAGATAAATACCTACGGCGTATGAAGATACTGAAGATATATCCGGGGCAGATCGACGAGCGCCATATCGCCGAGGCCGCCCGCACGCTCTCGGACGGAGGAGTGGTCATTTTCCCCACCGACACCGTATATGCTCTCGGCTGCGACGCTCTCAACCACCGGGCCATAGAGCGCATGTGCCGCATCAAGGGCATCGACCCCGCCGCACAGCCGCTTTCACTGGTGTGCGCCGATCTCAGCCAGGCCTCGGACTATGTGCGCATCGACAATGGCGCGTTCCGCACGCTGCGCCATTATCTGCCCGGTCCATTCACCTTCCTGCTGCCTGCAGCGCTGCGACTGCCGAAGGTGTTCCGCGGCCGCAAGACCATAGGCCTGCGCGTGCCCGACTGCGACATCGCCCGAGCCCTTGCCGGGGAGCTCGGCGGCCCGCTCATGTGCACATCCGTAAGCCTCGACGACCCCGACGAGCTTGCCGAGCCGGAAAGCATAGCCATGCGCTATGCGTCCGACGCCGATGTCATCATCGACGGCGGCACGGGCGGCATCGTCGGCTCAGCCATCGTTGACCTCACCGACAGCTCCGCGCCGGAAGTAGTGCGCGAAGGCACAGTTCCTTTTGAAGGATGAGAATAGAGCGCTACACTCCCGCCATGCAGGCCGAGTGGGATGCTTTCGCCTCCACCTCGCGCAACGCCACGTTCCTGCATCAGCGCGCCTACATGGATTACCATGCCGACCGCTTCACCGACCACTCGCTCGTGGCGCGTGCCGACTCCGACGGCAGCATCGTGGCGCTCCTGCCGGCCAACGAGGAAGCCGACACGCTCGTAAGCCATCGCGGACTGACCTACGGCGGCTGGCTCACCCCCTTGCGCCATTTCGGCGCGGCAACCATGCTCAGGCTTTTCGAGGCTCTGCGCGCCTACATGTCCGAAGCCGGTTTCCGCCGTCTGGTCTATCGTCCCGTTCCCCACATCTACCACCGCTATCCCGCCGAGGACGACCTGTATGCGCTTTGGCGCATGGGCGCCGTGCAGGATAGGGTCATGGCTGCATCCACCGTCAGTCTGCGCCGCCCGCGCCTGCTCGACCACGGCTCCAAGAACGCCGTGAACCGCGCCTTGCGCAGCGGCGCCGTGTTCGGTCCGGACGACCGCCTCGACGATTTCTGGCACATACTGGAAGAGGTGCTCGCCACGCACCACGGCGCCCGCCCCGTCCACACTCTCGACGAGATGCGTTTGCTGCAGAGCCGTTTTCCCGACCGCATTCGCCTCTTTGCCGCTACAGTCGACGGGCGCATGGAAGCCGGTGTGCTCGTCTACAGGTGCGGCACAGTCGACCACGCACAATACACAGCGGCGAGCGAAACCGCCCGCCGCATGCGTCTTTTGCCTGCTCTGTACAGTTATATTGCCGAAAACGAGTGTGCCGGGGCCGACTGGCTCGACATAGGCACCTCCTGCGAGGACGCCGGTCGCTATCTCAACGAAGGACTCGACGCACAGAAGTCGGGCCTCGGAGGCCGTTGCACCGTCTACCAGTCCTTTACTCTCGACCTTTGACGCCTTATACGGCGTACATGGCCTCGATCTGGTCGGCGTATATGGCGTTGATGATGGCGCGCCGCAGTTTCAGAGTGTTGGTGAGCTCGCCGGTCTCGATGCTGAACTCTCGCGGCAGAAGAGTGAATTTCTTGATTTTTTCAAAGCCTGCAAGTCCTTTTTGCAGACGCTCTATGCGTTCGGCTATGAAATTGCGTATTTCGCTGTTCTGCACCAGGTCTTCAAGACTGTTGAACTTGATGGCGCGGCTCCGGGCATATTCCTTCAGCGCCTCGAATGCCGGCACGATTATGGCGCTGACATACTTGCGGCGGTCGCCGATCACGGCCACCTGCTCGATGTAGCGGTCCTCGCCCAGGCGGCTCTCGATGGCCTGCGGGGCAATGTATTTGCCGTTGGAGGTCTTGAACAGGTCCTTGATGCGCTCTGTCAGGACGATGGCGCCCGATGCATCGAGGCGGCCTGCATCGCCGGTGCGGAACCAGCCGTCGGCGGTGAACGCGCGGGCGGTGTCCTCGGGGCGGTTGAAATAGCCGCGCATCACGGTCGGACCCTTTACGAGAATCTCATCCTGCTCGCCTATGCGCACCTGCACCTCCGGCATGGCTGTGCCCACGCTGCCGAGCTCCCAGCCTGTGGCAGGATAGCACGACACGGTGGCTGTGGTCTCGCTCAGACCATAGCCAATGACGATATTGATGCCGCAGGCATGGAGAAATTCGGTGATCGTGTCGCTCAGCGGTGCGCCGGCCGTGGGGAAGATGTTGCCGCGGTCCACGCCGATTACCTTGCGCATGGGACCGAACACACGCTTGTCGAAGAACTGATACTGCTTCTCGAGCAGCCACGGAGCCTTGAGGCCGAGACGGGTGTAGCGCATGTTGCGCTCCGTGCCCACATTGATGGCGCGTTTCAGCATGGCGAGCTTGAAGCCCTTCACCGAGCCGAGTTTTTCCTGCACGGCCGTGTACACCTTCTCCCAAAAGCGCGGCACCGAGCACATGCACGTCGGGCGCACCTGGCGCAGCGAATCCTGCACGCAGCGCGGGTCGCGGTTTATGGCCACGCGTATGCCGAGGTCAAGGCAGTAGTAGGTCCATGCTTTCTCGAAGATGTGGCTGAGAGGGAGGAAGCAGAGCGACGTGTCGGCGTCGCTGAGCATGGTCAAGCGCTCGCGGTGGATGCGCACGGCGGCGTTCATGCAGCTGTGGGGCAGCACGGCGCCCTTGGGTTCGCCCGTGGTTCCGGAGGTGTAGATGAGTGTGAAGATGTCGTCCTCGCCGGCGGCTGCCGTGCGGGCGGCCACTGCATCGCGACACATCTGCGACGCGGCTTCGCCAAGGCCGATGAAGTCGGCCCAGCGCATAGTGGTCTTGTCGCCTTCTTCCAGCCGGATGGACGGGTCGAAGCACACGATGAGTTCAAGCGACGGACATTCTGCCGCGATAGCGCGCGCCACGTCATAATGGCGCTGCTCGCCTGCAAAAATAATTCGTGCGCCTGCGTCGCGCACGATGTAGCTTACTTGTTCGGGACTGCTTGTAGAGTATATCGACACGGGAACGGCGCGGTTGGCATAAGCGCCGAAGTCGGTGATGAGAATTTCGGGGCAATTGGAAGCGAATATGGCCAACATGTCCTGCGGCTCCACGCCGAGGGTTTCAAGGGCACAGGCTGCGGCTTCAGTCTGGTGGTGCAGTGCGTTCCACGAGGTGGCTATCCACTCTTCGCTGCCGGCGTACTGGCAGCTGAACGCCTCGCGCTCACCATATCGCGCAGCGTTTTTCGCCACAAGATTTGTGAGTATATTAGGCATAAATAGTCTAACTATTGTTAAAACAACGCGACAAAGGTAGCCCCTTTGCTTTTAATTTGAACAATTTAAAGCCATATAATCGCCGTTTGCTTAAGATTCGTTTGCAGTTGGGTTGTTTAATTTAAGGTTTGTTAACTCAAAACAGCGATTTCAGTATGTCGAGCGATCGCGAGCCGCTACCGCTCAGCGCACCGTGCAGAGCGAAATAATCGAGTATGCCGTCCAGCATCAGGCGGCGCTGGTCGCGGTTCAGGCGGATGCGGCGGATGTTGTCGAGCGACAGGCGTCCCAGCAGGCGCGCTCCCCGGGCCTCGTCGGGCAGCAGATAGCGTCCGTGCGTTGGCGGGGTAGGGCGGAACAGGCCCTCCGTCATGTCGAACACAGCTCCCTCCCGCCACGAGCCGAAGTCCGGCGCTATGCCCGTCAGAGTGGCCAGTGCGCGCAGAAACCACAGATGGAAGTTGGCCAGCGCGTTGGCGTTGGATGTGGCGTCAAGCGCGCGTACAGCCCCGAAGAGGAAGGCCGACAACTGCTCGTCGGGTTCAGAAGTGCGCAGGACACTGTCGAGCACATCCGATAGAAACAGTGCCAGCGCGGTCTTTACGGGGTGCGAGCGCACCGATGCCGTCACTGCCGTAGGCCGTATGTCGCGCAGCTGAATGAGTTCGCGCCCGGGCTTGCTCACCTCCACTCCCTCGAACAGAGCCAGCGGCATTGTCAGCGCACGTCGCCTCTGCGCCTCGCGGCCGCTGCCCGCGGGCAGCGCTATGCCCACGCGCCCCCGTTCCGCACTCCATGCCGAGAGAATCGACGTGCGGTCGTCGTGGCGTATCGTGCGCAAGGCCAGGCAGTGCAATGTGCTATACATTATTATATATTATATGAGGTTTGAAGAGCCATGGTTTTACTCCTTGGGCCGGGACGACTTGGAAAGCCTTGGCAGCCACACCGCGGCGAAGCCCAGCAGCGGCATGAAGGCACACACGCGGTAGATGGCCTCGATGCCGTAGCTGTCGGCAAAGTAGCCCAGGGCAGCCGAGGCTATGCCGGCCACGCCGAAGCTCAGACCGAAAAACATTCCCGACACCGTGCCGAGCTTGTTCGGGAACAGCTCCTGCGAGTAGAGAAGTATGGCCGGAAAAGCCGACGAGAGCATGAAACCGGCGCCGAAGCTCATGGCCACCGTCAGCGCCAGGCCGCAGTGAGGCATCAGCAGGCTGAACGGAGCCGTGCCAAGCAGCGACACCACAATCACCGTCTTGCGGCCGTAACGGTCGCCCACGGGGCCGCCCACGAGCGTGCCGGCGGCCGTGGCAAACAGAAACACGAACAGACACAGCTGCGAGCTCTGTATCGACAGCCCGAAGGCGTCTATCAGATAGAACGTGTAGTAGCTCGTGATCGACGCCATATATATGTATTTGGAGAAAATGAGCACAAGAATCAGCCCCACCGTGGCCCATGTGCCCGCAGGACCCAGCGGCCGGGGAATGTGATGCACTGCGCCCGATGCTTTCTGCGCCCGCCGCTCGCCGAGCCACATGCCGTACCACCGGCAGATTGGCATCATCAGCCGCATGGCCAGAAGCGCCAGCACCACAAACATGGCCGCGCGGCTGCGCCCGTAGGGAGCCACGGCCACCGCCACAAGCAGCGGGCCCACCGATGTGCCGAGGTTGCCGCCCACCTGGAAGATGGATTGAGCCATGCCTCTGCGCCCGTGCGATGCCAGCGATGTGATGCGGGATGCCTCCGGATGCAGCGTGGCCGAGCCTATGCCCACCAGCGCTACCGCCACCAGCACACTCACCAGCGACCCTGCGAAAGCAAACAGCACGATGCCCGTGGCCGTGCAGCACATGCCCGCAGGAAGGCTGCGCACGAACGGACGGCGGTCAAACACATAGCCTATCACCGGCTGAAACACCGACGACGCTATCTGATAAACAAGTGTGATAAGGCCTATCTGCGCAAAATTCAGCGACAAATCGTCTTTTAGCATAGGGTAAACCGCCGTTATCACCGACTGCAGAGCGTCGTTAAGACAGTGAACTCCGCTCAGCGCAAGGAGCACCGGAAACGTCGGTTCGGCCGCTACTTTGCGGATTTTAGTCACAATACTTGCCATAAAACATCCTTTTTACACCTGCAAAGGTACGAAAATTAAAGAATTTCACGAAAATATTTGCAGATATAAAAAAAAGTTCCTAACTTTGCAATCGCTTTTTAGCGCAAGGCCCATTCGTCTATCGGTTAGGACGCAAGATTTTCATTCTTGAAAGAGCAGTTCGATTCTGCTATGGGCTACAATTAATAAAAACAAATCTGATATACACTGCATAGAAATGGCAAATCATAAGTCTTCCATTAAGAGAATTCGCCAGACTGAGGCTCGCCGCCTGCGCAACCGCTACTACGCCAAGACAGCACGCAACGCTGTCCGCGCTCTGCGTCGCCTCACCGACAAGACCGAAGCCGAAGCAAAGCTGCGCACCGTTAGCGCCATGCTCGACCGTCTTGCCTCCAAAAAGGCAATCAGCAAGAACAAAGCCGCCAACCTTAAGAGCAAGCTTGCCAAGCACATCGCTAAGCTCGCTGCCTAAGGCTCGACTTTTGCCCTTGGCCCATTCGTCTATCGGTTAGGACGCAAGATTTTCATTCTTGAAAGAGCAGTTCGATTCTGCTATGGGCTACCGACCGCCCGACCTCAACCCCGAGGCCGGGCACTTTCTATATATAAGCTATCACACGATATAAGCTATCGCACGATATAAGCTATCGCACGATATAAGCTATCACACGGAAGGATTGCCCGCCCGATATGATGCAACAATCCCCGGACAATAACCTGTCCGGGGATTGTTTTTGTATCAGAAAACGGGTTGTTACTTGGCGGCTTTCTTCTTGGCTGCAGTGTTCTTTTTAGGCGCGGCAGCTTTTTTCTTGGGTGCGGCTTTCTTGGCGGCAGGTTTCTTCTCGACTGCAGCCTCGGCCGGAGCCGCTTCGGTCTCCTTGGAGGGCTCGCGCAGGGCGTGCTCCACATTGAACTGTTCCACGTTCTTGCGCATCGAGGACAACTCCTTGTTCAGTGTCTCGATTTCCGTGGCCTGGTTGCGGATTGTGGTAAGCAGCGAGTTCAATTCCTCGTTCTCGATGCTCAGCGGATACTGTTCTTCCACGCGCACGATGAAGTCGGCCAGTACGTTCATGTAGTTTGTGAACGCCTGATAGGGCGTCTCGTAGGGGCTGAACATCGAGTGTGCGGCGCCGTCGGCGAAGTGCTTCGTGCTCATATAATACAGATGGTCGCTGCCCTGCAGATAGAGCCAGTCCTGTTTCAGACGGCGGTCGGTGCACAGGCGCACGCGCTCAGCCACGCTGTAGAGCTTGCTGAAGGCCTCGTTCTGCAGCGAGTTGCCCAGCCACGCGCTCACGTCGCGGGCTTCGTCGGCGCCGCTGATGGGGTGCATCACGCTCAGCTCGCCCACCGGCTTCAGCACGGACAGCACCTGCGACGGAGTGCGGAACTCCATGCCCATCTCGGCGGCAAAGCGGGGCAGGGCTTCCAGGAACTGGAATATGCCGCTGTTGGCTGCGTGGAAGCCGCCGAACGTCTCCAGGTTGAGGCACAGGTTCACCACCTGCTCTTCGGCAGGGGTGCCGGCTATCCAGCCCATGTATTTGTCGGCCGTCAGCGGGTATTCGTCCCACGACGTGTCGCTGAAGCGGGCGGCGATGTCGTCGCTCAGCTTGTCGTTCTTGAGCAGAAGGCGCACCTTCGGGGCGCTCGCCGCGGAGTAGACATAGTTGGGGGATTTCCAGCCCAGAATGTGCTTGGCGCCCTCGGTGAGTATGCCCTTGAAACCCATGGCCAGGGCCTGCGGCGCAATCTCGTCGTCGTAGATGAGCTCCGTGTTGTGCAGCACTTTCGGCTTCACGCCCAGCAGGCTGTACAGTTTCTCGGAGGCTACTTTCACCTGCTGTGCGAACTCCTCGGGGTCGGTCAGCGACGCCAGCGAGTGGGCATAGGGCACGGCCAGGAATTCTACGGCGCCTGTGTCGGCCAGTTTTTTGAGCAGGTCGATGAACTCGGGCACATACTGCTCGAGCTGTTCCAGGGCCACGCCGCTGATGCTGAACGAGCAGCGGAAGGCGCCCTTGCTGTCGTCGATCATGCGCAGCAGGGTCTCGGCGGCGGGGATATAGCTGTTGTGGGCCACACGGCTTACGATTTCGTCGTTCGAGAAGTCATCGTAGTAGTAGTGGTCGTTGCCGATGTCGAAGAAGCGGTAGCGCTTGAGGCGCATCGGCTGATGGATTTCGAAGTTGAAGCAAATGGCTTTCATTGTGGTATTTTGTGTGTGGCGTTAGCGGTTGAGAACTTTATTGTAGATGTCGATGACCTTTTGACCGGCCTTGTCCCAGGTGATCCGGGCCACTTCCTTGAGGCCTTCCTCCCGCAGCTGGTTGTACATGGCGGGGTAGGTGATTATCGAGTGGATGGCGTCGGCCATCGCGTCGATGTCCCAGTAGTCGGTCTTGATCACGTTGTGCAGGATTTCGGCGCAGCCGCTCTGCTTGGAGATGATGGAGGGCACGCCCATCTGCATGGCCTCCAGCGGCGAGATGCCGAACGGCTCGCTCACCGACGGCATGATGTACACGTCGCTCGCTTTCAGCATTTCGTACACCTGCTTGCCTTTCTGGAAGCCGGGGAAGTGGAAGCGGTCGGCGATTCCGCGGTCGGCGGCAAGTTTTATCATCTTGTCCATCATGTCGCCGCTGCCGGCCATGACGAAGCGCACGTTGTGGCACAGGCGCAGCACTTTCACCGCGGCCTCGACGAAGTATTCGGGGCCTTTCTGCATGGTGATGCGTCCCAGGAAGGTCACGATCTTTTCCTTGGGTTTCTCCACCTGCACGTCGAGCAGTTCCTGCGACAGCGGCACCACGGCGTTGTGCACCGTAGTCACCTTCGCGGGGTCTATGCCGTACTTTTCGATGACGGTGCGGCGTGTCAGCTCGCTCACGGTGATGATGTGGTCGGCGTGCAGCATGCCGTCGCGCTCGATGCCGAACACTGTCGGGTTGACGTTGCCGCGCGAGCGGTCGTAGTCGGTGGCGTGCACGTGTATCACCAGCGGCTTGCCTGTCACCTGCTTGGCGTGGATGCCGGCAGGGTAGGTGAGCCAGTCGTGGGAGTGGATGATATCGCATGGCACCGTGCGTGCTATCACGCCGGCGGCTATCGAGTAGTTGTTTATCTCCTCAAGCAGGTTGTCGGGATATCGGCCCGAGAACTCTATGCATCCCAGGTCGTTGAGGCGCATGTAGTTGAAGTCGGCGTAGATGTGGTCGCGCAGGCGGAAATAGAGGTCGGGATCCATGTATTTTCCTATGCGCTCCTGCACATAGTCGCGGTTGACATCGCGCCAGGCCACCGGCACCTGGGAGGCGCCGATGATGCGCGCGAAGTCGCGGTCCTCGTCGCCCCAAGGCTTCGGAATCACGAAGTCTATTTCCATGTTGCCGCACTCCCACATGCCTTTTGTCAGGCCGTAGCTTGCGGTGCCAAGTCCGCCGAGGATGTGAGGTGGGAATTCCCAGCCGAACATTAAAGCTTTCATAGTCTTGTCTATTGTGTTGTGGCGGATTGGTGGGTTATACGTTGAGTTTCTTAAGAGTGCGCAGGGTGCGCAGCACCTCGGCCACGTTTGTGGCGTGGCTGACGGCGCCTCGGCCGGCGAACGGAGGGTTGCCGTCGTAGAGCTGCGACAGCGAGCCTATGCAGCCCTGGCTCATCTCGTCTTCGAAACCTATGAGCATGCGGTCGATGTAGGCCACGCCGCTCATGCCGAACACGCGCAGGTAGGCGTCGGCGTAGAAGCCCATGAGCCACGGGCGTGCCGGCCCCTGGTGCATGGCGAGCTCGCGTTCCTCGGGCGAGCCCAGATAGAATGGCCGGTAGCCGTAGCTTCGCGGCGACAGCGAGCGAAGTCCTTTGGGTGTCAGCAGCTCGCGCGTCACCACGTCGAGGACGCCCTTGCGCTGGCGGCGGTCGAGCGGCGAGTAGTCAAGGCCGATGGCCACAGCCATGTTGGGGCGCACGGCCGGGTCGGCGTATGTGCCGTCCACGTAGTCGTAGAGGTAGCCGGCGTCGTTGAGGAATGTGTCGATGAAAGGCTGGCGCATGCGCTCGGCGGCATCGGTCCATCGCTGCACGCGTGCGGCGTCGATGCCGGCGCTTTCGCCGAGCTTTGCGGCGAACACAAGTGCGTTGTACCATAGCGCGTTGAATTCCACAAGCATGCCCGAGCGCGGAATGACGGGACGTCCGTGCAGCATCGAGTTCATCCACGACACGGGCGTGGACGTGCCCAGTGTGTGCAGCAGGCCCGTCTGTGCGTCCACCCGCAGGTTGGGGTGGGCGTTGTCCAGAATGTAGTCGGCGATGCGGCCGGCCTCCTCGGCGTAGAGCGATGCGGCGGCCTCGCGGCCCTGGCTTTTGTCGTACTGCTGCATGGCCCACATGGCCCACAGGGGAATGTCCGGCAGGTCGATGCCGTGCAGGCGGCTGTGTGTCTCGCCCGTGGCCAGGAAGTTGTCGAGCGCCCGCAGGGCCGTTGCCATTATGCGGCGGTAGTCGTCCAGGTGGTCGATGGCGAGTGTCAGACCCGGGAGTGCCATGAACGTGTTGCGTGCCAGCACCACTCCCCAGGGGAAGCCGCTGATGACGAACATGTCCTCGCCGTCGCGCACATAGAATTGTTTTGCGGCGTTCTTGAGGCAGTTGTAGAAGCTTGTGCGGGGCGTGCGCGATGCAATCTCGCCCTCGTACATTTTCTTGAGCGAGGCCGGTTTCACGGGTGTCACGCCGGCCGAGAATATCACACTTTCACCTTTGCGCAGCGGCACTTCGAAGTAGCCGGGCACCCAGAGGTCCTCGCAGTAGGGGACGCCACGCTCGAGATCCTTTACATATTCAATGCCATTGTACCAGTTGGGCCGGTCGACCCACTGCGCCTTGCGGCTGAACTGCATGTAGAGCGTGGGGAAGCCGTCGTAGAGGCATGTGGCCACGCCGTTGTCGACGGGATCGATGGCGCGGTTGACGGCATCGTTGGCGACGCACAGTTCGTTGCTTTCGCGGAACGCGAGGAAGGGTTTGAACCGGAGTGTCGTGGCCGAGTGGGCGTCGACGAGTGTGTAGCGGATGAGGATGCGGTTCTCGTTGGAGATGAAGATTTTCTCTTTCGTGAGAATCACGCCTCCTACGCGGTAGGTCATTCGCGGCACGCTCTCGCAGTCGAACTCGCGGATGTACTTGTGGCCTGCGGGTGATATGACACCGCCGCGGTAGCGGTGCAGCCCCAGGTTGAACTCCGCGCCGTGCTGAATCACGGTTTCGTCAAGGCTCGACAGCAGGACGTAGCTTCGGTTGTCCTTCTCCGGGATGGGAATCACAAGCAATCCGTGTTGCTTGCGGGTGTTGCATCCCGGTAGCGTTGAGCAGTGGTAGGCGCCCGCCTGATTGGTGCGGAGCATCTCCTTTGTCAGCGACTGGTCGAGGTTGATGAGCAGGTTTTTGTCAAACTTCAGGTAGCTCATTTGATTATGTTAAGGATTTTGATGGTTTCGATAAAGATGCACGAATTTACATACAAAAAACGAACCTCGCAAACTTTAGTTTGAAAAAATTAACGAATCTGTGTCATTTTTCTCTGTCCGATGTTGTCAAACATAGCTTCGCGGCAGGAGCTCAATGAACAGAAGGACAGGACAGGGCGATGCGCTGCCATCCGGGCGGTCGCGGGCGTCGTTGGCCGACGGCGATGTGGACGTCGCCGCGCCACCGGCCCGGGAGGCGTGGGTTTGCGGGGAGACTGCCGTGTGGGGCGGGGTGCCAAAAATCTACTGCCGGTGCGGGATCGGCGGCATTTTGTCGTGGGCGTGATGCTGTGTTTTGGGTGTGTTTTTGCCAAGAATACTTGTTTCATATCGACAAAATGTAAAATTTTTTTCAGAAAAATGTTGCAGATAACATTTAATTAACATAACTTTGTAACCGCTAACAAGAACCAGAGTGCATAGACAAAAATGTATAAAGTTTCCAAATTTGCCCTTACATTAATCATTGCGGCCGCAGCACCGGCCGCTCTCGCCGTGCCGGCCAAGCCCGGACTGCTGACAGTGACGCAGGCCGACGGCACATCCCTGCAGGTGCGCCTCATGGGCGACGAACGTTCGCATTTCTATCTTACCGAGGATGGCTATCTGCTTCAGAACGACAAAGACACATATTATTATGCCGATGTCGACGATTCCGGCGCCATAGTGCGCAGCAACATCCGCGCCGTCGACGCGCGCCTGCGCGACGGTGTGGCCCGTCAGTATCTCAGCAAGGTAGACATGACACGGGCCTATGAAAAGATGAACGCGCGCGCCGAGTGCGAGACCGCCACTTTCAGTTCCGCGCCGCGCCGCGGCCCCGGTCTTTTCCCCGGCACCCATTTTCCCTCCATGGGCAAGCAGAAAGGTCTCGTGGTGCTTGTGGAGTACACCGACACCAAGTTCAACACCGCCTACGACCCCGCCGACTATTTCGCCAGGATGCTCAACGAGCCGGGATTCAGCGACTACAGCGCCACAGGCTCGGCCGTAGACTTTTTCCGCGAGAGCAGCATGGGACAGTTCGAGCCGGAGTTCGATGTGTACGGTCCCATCACACTGTCGCGCAACATGGCCTACTACGGCGGCAACGACTGGTACGGCAACGACAGTAATCCCCAGAAGATGGTCATCGAGGCCTGCCAGCAGCTCGACGCTACGGTGGACTTCTCCCAGTATGACCGCGACGGCGACGGCTATATAGACAATGTGTTCGTGTTCTACGCGGGCCGCGGCGAGGCCAGCGGCGGCTCGGCCGACACGGTGTGGCCTCATTCCTGGGACGTGTCGGCGGCGGAGTCCGTCACCTACACCTTCGACGGAGTGATACTCGACCACTACGCCTGCTCCAACGAGTGGGAGGGCAGCCGCCCCGACGGCGTCGGCACTTTCGTGCACGAGTTCAGCCATGTGATGGGTCTTCCCGACCTTTACGCCACGAGCTACACCTCGGCGTTCACTCCCGGCGCGTGGAGCGCCATGGACTACGGCCCCTATAACAACAACGGCTGCACTCCGCCCCTCTATTCGGCCTACGAGCGCTATTCCCTCGGCTGGATAGAGCCGCTGCCTATCGGCGGCCCCATCAACGCCACGCTTTATCCCATAGGCACAAACCAGGCCGGCATCATCGCCACCGGCGACCCCGAGGAGTACTTCCTCGTGGAGAACCGCCAGCAGACCGGCTGGGACACCTACATCCCCGGCCACGGCATGCTGGTGTGGCATGTGGACTACGACAGCTATGTGTGGTCGCGCAACGTGGTCAACAACACCGCTTCCCACCAGTATGTCGACATCGAAGAGGCCGACGGCATCCAGAGCGAATCCACCCGCGCGGGCGACGCCTTCCCCGGCACATCCGGCAAGACATCCTTCACCGCCACCACCAGTCCTGCCATGAAGACATGGGCCGGCACGGGTCTTGACTTCCCCATCACCGACATAGCGGAAAGCGCCGACGGCATCATCACCTTCAAGGTGTGCGGCGGCCATGAACCGCTCGCGCCCACGACTGCCCTCGAGCCCGGGAATATCGCCGCCGAGAGCTTCGTGGCCCGCTGGGAGGACGCCGGCGAGGACGCCAGCTATGTGCTCAGCGTTTACTCCTATGCCGACGGCGGCGGCTCAGCGGCCCCGGCGGCGGCCGGCGACAGGAAAATCTATGTGGAGGGCTACCGCGCCCTGCGCCTGAGCGGCGTCACCTCCTGCGAGGTGACCGGCCTGGAAGCCGAGACCGACTATTACTACACCGTGGCTGTGGGCAACGGCTGGGAACAGAGCGAGCCGAGCAATGAAATCGGTGTGTTCACCGGGCGCCTGCCCATCAGCCGCCGCGCCGTCGTGGCCGAGGAAGCCGACGCCATCACCTCCGAAGGCTTCACCGCCTGCTGGCAGCCCCTTGAGGACGCAGCGTCGTACGTCCTCACCGTCTACACCAAAGAATGGGGCGCACCCATAGAGGACGGCTGCGACTTCGCCGACGGCGTCGACGCCCTTCCCGCCGGCTGGACCTCGACCAGCGGCAGCGCCTACGCCAACACCGCCTACAGCGGCGCCGCCGTGCCGGCTCTGCGTCTCGGCGTCACCGGCGACTGCATCGACACCCCCGAATATGCCGACGGCGTGCGCAGCCTCAGCTTCTGGCACCGCGGCAACGGCACCGCCGACACCGACCGCATCACCATCAGCGCCCTCGCCGGCGGCAAGTGGACAGTGGTGGCTCAGCTGCCGATAGTCACCGACAAGGGCGGCTCCACCGTAGAACTCTCCGCCGACGAAATACCCGCTTCGGCCACCGCCATGCGCATCGAATTCCTGCGCACGGAAGCCAAGGGCGCACTTGCCGTCGACGACATCACGGTGGGCCACGGCATCACTTTCACCAACGTGCCCGTGGAAGGACTCACCGACTATCCCGCCGGCAGCGGCACCACCTGCGAGGTGGCCGGCCTGAAGGCCGAGACCGACTACTACTACACCGTCAGCGCCCTCAGCGACGACGGCACTCTCCGCTCGCTCCCCTCGCAGGAGATAGCCGTCACGACCGGCGCGCCTCAGAGCGGCATCGCCGACATCACCTCTACCGAAGCCGACGCCCCCGTGGAGTACTTCAACCTCCAGGGCATCCGCATCGACCGGCCCGCGGCAGGGCAGGTGGTGATCCGCCGCCAGGGCACCTCGGTGCGGAAAATAATAATCAATCAAACGGCCAATCCATAGGCCATAGACTTTAAAACTTCAGACGCGGGCGCAGCCCGATTGAGCAAGGCAAAAGCACACAACTAAATATTTATTTCCCGATGTGTCCGGACCGTTAATCGGTTTCGACGGTCCGGACACTTAACAAAAGAAACCATCAGTCACATACAATGAAGAAAATTCTATCTCTTGTTTCTTCAGCGGCGCTCGCAGTAGCCGTGGCTATGCCCGCTCCGGCCGCCGCACAGACTATGAAAAAGCTCAGCAGCGAGCGCTCCGGCCGCGCTGTGGAGCAGACTGTGCAGGCCCGTCAGTCCACGCCCAAGGGACTTCAGACGGCCAGGACACGCACCATGTCCACGCCCTCGCTCAACCGTGCGATGAAGGCCGTCAGCATGCGTACTACGTCGAAGAGCCTCCGGGCCGCAGCCGCCGAAGGCACGCTCCCCGACTTGCAGGGTAACGTCATATTCAACGACGCTTACTCGCAGTCCAACCCCGTCGCCGGCCTCTATAAGATAGTGGAAGGCGCCACCGACCTCCTCTTCCTCGGCCCGTCGGGCAACTACGGCGGCGTGGCAGTGGACGGCGTGTACTATGCCACGCAGTATGTAAATTACGGCTGGTTCGCCTTCACGACCATCAGCGCCTACGATCTGGAAACACAGACACTGATAGGCACGTTCGACGGCGATTTCGACAATCTCGCCGTTGCCGGCCCCGTCGTGGACCCCACCACCGGCGACGTGTATGCCATCACCTATAATGCCAACGGCGACGGCCTGCAGCTGTCCAAGATCGTGTACACCACCGAGTCCGCCACTACAACGGCCATCGGCACAATGACCGGCAACTGGAACAGCCTCGTGTGTGATGCCTCGGGCCAGCTCTACGGCATCAACTACAACGGCGTCACCTCCGGCAGTGACTTCACGGTGACGGAATCTTTCCTCAACAAAATCGACAAGGCCACCGGCGCTGTCACCCTCATCGGCGAGACCGGCCAGCTGCCCCAGTACCTCTCGTCGGCCGCCATCGACACCAAGAGCGGCCGCATGTTCTGGAATGTGTGCGGTCCCGACGAAAGCGGCATCATCTGTGAGGTGAACCTCACGACCGGCGCGGCCACGAAGCTCTTCGACCTCGAGTACAACGACGAGATCATGGGCATGTACGTGTCGCAGCCCGCAGCCGAGGCAGACGCTCCCGCCATCGTGACCGGCCTGGAGGCGTCCTTCCCCGCCGGCGCTCTGAGCGGCACTGTCAGCTTCACGGCTCCCACCACCCTTTTCGACGGCACAGCAGCCAGCGGCGCTCTGACCTATAAGGTGCTCGCCAACGGCGAAAGCGTGGCCACCGGCTCGACCACCTTCGGCGCAGCCGTGAGCGCTCCCGTCACCGTGGCGGCTGCCGGCGAATACACCTTCACTGTGACTGTGGCCAACGCCGCCGGCGACAGCCCCAAGGCCAAGACCACCGTGTTCGTGGGCCGCGGCACTCCCGCCGCTCCCACCGCCACCCTCGCCTACGAAGGCGGCAAGATGAAGCTCTCGTGGACACCCGTGACCACCACCGTCGAAGGCGGCTACATCAATCCCTCGGCCGTCACCTACAAGGTGACCCGCTATCCCGGCGCCGTCGTAGTGGCTGAAGCCACCAGCGCCACCACCTTCGAGGAGACCATCGCCGCACCCGTGGAAATCACCCAGTACTACTACACCGTCGAGGCCGATGCCGAAGGCGTACATTCCGCAACGGCAACTTCCAACACCGTCACCCTGGGCAGCATCGTGCCGCCCTACACCAACACCTTCGACGACGCTTCTGCCCTCAGCGGCTGGACCATCCTCGACGTGAACGGCGACGGCAAAATGTGGACCGTTTACAGCGGCAAGGCCCGCATGAGCTATAACTCGAGCAAGGCCATGGACGACTGGATGATCACTCCTCCCATGCAGCTCGAGGCCGGCAAGGCCTACAAGGTGAGCTTCACTGCTTCCGCCGCCGGCACCAGCTTCCCCGAGCGTCTTGAGGTGAAGTGGGGCAACGCAGCCACTGCCGCCGCGATGACCAACACCATCCTCGCGCCCACCGTGATCAGCGGCACTACGATGCAGGAGTTCTCCGACTATATCGTGCCCGAAGCCGATGGCGTCTACTATGTAGGTTTCCACGGCATCTCCGACGCAGACATGTACTACCTCTACGTGGACGACCTCAGCATCGAAGCCGGCATCTCCTCCACCGCTCCCGGCGCAGCCACCGGTCTGAAGGCCACTCCCGACCCCAACGGCTCGTACAAGGCCACTGTAAGCTTCGTGACCCCGAGTGTCGACTTCAGCGGCGCTGCCCTGAGCAGCCTCGTCAAGGCCGAGCTCAGCCGCGACGGCAACGTGATCAAGACCTGGAACAACCCCGCCGCCGGTGCTGAACTCAGCTATGAGGACACCATGGACGAAGGCGGCACCGTCAGCTACACCGTAGTGTGCACGAACGCCTCCGGCAGCGGCAAACCCGCCACCATCTCCGCCTTCATCGGCGTAGACAAGCCCGCGGCTCCCACCAACGTCAACGCCACCGAGACCTCAACCGACGGCAAGCTCCTCGTCACATGGGACGCTGTCACCACCGACCAGAACGGCAACCCCATCAACCCCAACCTCGTGAGCTACACCGTGGCCACCTACGCAAGCGGCTGGGTGCCCGTGGAAGGCGGCCAGGATCTCCACACCACGAGCTTCGAATTCCAGGCTGTGCCCGCAGGTGAGCAGGACTTCATCCAGGTGGCAGTGTTCGCATTCACCGACGGCGGCAATGCCGGCGCTGCTGCCGAGCAGGGTCTCATGGCCGTGGGCACTCCGTTCGCCGGTCTGGAAGAAAGCTTCGCCGACGGCACGCTCAGCTATCCCTTCGGCACCGGTTTCGCCGAGAACACCCAGGGCGGCTGGAGCATTTACACGAATTCCGACCTCGGCATCGCTGCCCAGGACGGCGACAACGGCTTCGCAGGCATGAAGGGCAGCTATATCGACGACACCGCAGCTCTCTTCACCGGCAAGATCACTCTTGAAGGCATGACCAACCCCGGTGTCAGCCTCTACACCTACAACCTCTTCTCCGAAGCCGGCGAGGCCGCCGACATCAATGAGATCCAGTTATATGTGATGCCCGCCGGCGCCACCGAATGGACCGCTCTCGGCAATGCCGTGGCCGTCAACTCGCTCAGCGACGAAGAAGGCTGGGCACTCATGACCGCCTCGCTCGCCGACTATGCCGGCCAGACTCTCCAGGTGCGCATCCAGGCCACTGTCAAGATCTTCGCCTACACGCTGATCGACAATCTCAAGATAGGCTCGCTGCTCGGTCAGGACCTTGACGCCCGCAGCATCACCGCTCCCTCGACCGTAGCTGCCGGCGCCGACTACAAGGTGGCCGTAAGCGTGGCCAACACAGGCATGCAGGCCGCCGGAGAATTCACCGTGGAACTCTACGCCGACGGCGAACTCGCCGACAGCAAGACCGTAGACGCCCTCGCCTCCGGCAAGAGCACAACGGTTGAGTTCGCCCGCACGATGGGCGCCGTGGCCGACAAGGATGTCGAGTACTACGCCGTGGTGAAGTACACCGCCGACGAGAACACCGACAACAACACCACCGAGACCGTGGCCGTGGCTCCCAAGCACTCCAACCTGCCCGCAGTCACCGACCTCAAGGGTGAGAACTCCGCCGAAGGCGTGAAACTGACCTGGAGCGAGCCCGACCTCTCCGCTGCTCCCGCAGAGACTGTGCTCTACGACTTCGAGGACGAGACCTCCTGGGCCCAGGAAATCGAAGGCTGGACGTTCGTTGACGGCGATGACAGCGCTGTGGGCGGCTTCCAGAACACCGTCCTGCCCGGCATCACTACCGGCACAAGCCACCTGTCGTTCTTCGTGTTCGATGCAGCAGGCAACGAGTTCAACGTCACCTTCAACGCCCACAGCGGCACGAAGTACCTCGCCGCTCTCTACCGCAGTGACGACGGCACCACCGACGACTGGCTGATCTCGCCCGCTCTGGACGGCAACGCGCAGACCATCAGCTTCTACGCCCGCAGCTACAGCAGCGACTATCCCGAGAAGATCGAGATGCTCTACAGCACCGGCAGCACCAATACGGCCGACTTCGTAAAGGTGAGCACCGTCAACGAAGTGCCCAGCGGCATTACCAGCGACCAGAGCGACGCTGTGTGGACACTCTATACCTTCGACGTGCCCGCAGGTGCCAAGCACTTCGCCATCCGCAGCTGCGCCACCGGCAGCTTCATGCTGCAGCTCGACGACTTCAGCTTCACTCCCGCCGGCCTCACCGCCGACCTCACCCTCGTGGGCTATGACATCTACCGCGACGGCGTGAAGATCAACGACGAGCCCGTGGGCGAGACCGAGTATGTCGACGCCGACGCCACCGAGGGCAACCACAGCTACGTTGTGGTGACCGTGTATGACCGCGGTATCTCCGCTCCCTCGAACGCAGTGACCGTGGCCGCCACCGGCATCAGCGATGCAACGGCCGCCGGCATCAGCGTGAGCGCAGGCAAGGGCACCATCACCGTGGCCGGCGCCGAGGGCCGGCACCTCAGCGTAGCCGCCGTCGACGGCAAGGTGCTGTATTCCGCCACTGCTGCCGCCCGCACCACAGTGAACGTCGCCACCGGCGTCTATGTGGTCAAGGCCGGCAACAAGATAGTAAAAGTTGCTGTGAAGTAACGATGTAAGCACTCTTGAATAGCGACACCGCGGAGATTCTGGTCTCCGCGGTGTTTTTTTTGCTGTAATATCAAAAAAATATTATCTTTGTGCTCGCCAAAAGCGAATAACAATAAACCAACAATCACAAAAAATGAAAAAACTACTATCTATTGCCACCGCAGCAGCCCTTGCGCTGACACTGGCCGTGCCCGGCCGTGCAGGCGCACAGGAACTCTGCAAATCCGACGGCGCTCCGCTTGTCGTGCAGACTGTCGGTGAGGCATCCGTCGCAAAAGGGCTTCCCGCGCCCTCGTTGCGTCCGGCATCGGCTTCGGTGCCTTCGCTCCACAAGGCCATCGCCGCCACAAAAGTCAAGGGCTATGGTATGGGGCACGCGCCCATGCGTGCCGCCGCTCCTCTTCCCAATCTGCGCGGCGGCGTGGTGTTCAACGACGCTTTCACTTCAACCAGCAAGCCTGTCGGCATATACCAGATACTTCAGGGAAGCACGGAAATGATACATTCCGGCATCAACGCCTACAAGGCCGCCGTGGCTGTGGACGGTGTGTTCTACACCACCGAGATGACGGATTACGGGTTCATGGTGCTCGTGATGGTGCGCAGCTACGATCTTGAAACCGGCGCGGTAGTCGGAGCCGCAAGCGGCAAGCAGTACGACGTGCCGGCAGGCGGCATCACCGTAGATCCCGGCACAGGAACAGTCTACGCCATCACCTACAATGAGGACAATACGGGCTTCAACTTCTCGAAAATAGCGTATACGTCGAACTCGGTGTCCACGACGCCCATCGCTCCCATCTCCGGCAACTGGAGTTGCCTTGCATGCGACGCGCAGGGCCAGGTGTACGGCATCAGCTACGATGGTTTCGTGCAGGATGGCGGTGTTGTGATCACCTCCTCCACGCTCAACAAGATAGACAAGACGACCGGCGCCGTGACTCCTGTCGGCGTCACGGGTCAGCTGCCGCTCTATGTGTCATCGGCAGCCATTGACCCCCGCAGCGGGCGTATGTTCTGGAACGTGTGTCCGGCCGACGGCAGCGGCAGTCTTTGCGAGGTCGACCTCTCGACGGGTGCAGCCTCGAAGCTGTTTGATTTCGAGCTCAACGACGAGATCGTGGGCATGTACGTGGCCGCTCCCATAGCCGAGGACGATGCGCCCGCGAGCGTGGAGAACCTCCAGGCCTTGTTCCCCGAGGGCGCTCTCAGCGGCAACATCGTGTTCGACGCCCCCGCCACGCTCTACGACGGCACTGCCGCCACCGGCAGCGTCGGCTATAAGGTGCTGGCCAACGACGAGCCGGTGGCCGAAGGCACGGCCGCCTATGGCGAGCATGTGTCGGTGCCGCTGACGATGGACGCTTCGGGAGAGTACACCTTCACGGTGGTAGCTTCCAATGCCGCAGGCGACGGCCCCAAGGTCAAGACCACGGTGTTTGTGGGGCACGGCACTCCTGCGACTCCCTCCGCTACGCTCGTCTATGCCGGGGGCAGCATGCGTCTTGAATGGACGCCTGTCGCCACTGCCATAGGCGGAGGCTATATCGATCCGGAGGCCGTGCGCTATACCGTCACGCGCTATCCCGGAGAAACGGTGGTGGCCGACCGCACTGACGCCACCTCCTTTGAGGAGCCCGTGGCGATGCCCGAGCGCCGCACGCAGTACTACTACACGGTGGTGGCCCACAGCGGCGATGCCGTATCGGCCGCCGGCAGATCCAACGTCATCACCCTCGGCGACATCATCCCGCCCTATACCAACGACTTTGCCGATGACGGCGCGCTCGACGGCTACACCATCATCGACGGCAACGACGACGGCAAGCGGTGGGTGCTCTCCGGCGGCCAGGCACGCATCGAGTACAACTCCACGCTGCCGATGGACGACTGGCTGGTCACTCCCGCCATCAAGCTCGAAGGCGGAAAGGCCTACAAGGTAACTTTCAGCACGCACGGCCAGGGCAACTTCCCGGAGCGCCTCGAGGCCATGTGGGGCGCCGCGCCCACAGCCGACGCGCTCACCAATGTGCTTGTGGCGCCGATGCAGGTGGTGGGCGTAGTGCCAATCGACTGCGAGGGATGGATTCTTCCCGAAACCACAGGTTCCTATTACATCGGCATCCACGGCATTTCCGACCCCGACAGCTTCTATCTGTTTGTTGACGACCTCAGCATAGAGACCGGCGTGTCCGGCGCCGCACCTGCCGCACCCTCCGATTTCAAGGCCATGCCCGACTACAACGGCGCGACTACGGCCACCATCACCATGACCGCCCCGACTGTCGACTTCAACGGAGAAGAGCTAAGCTCGCTCGACCGCATTGAGCTGGCGCGCGACGGCGAGGTGGTGCACACCTGGACGGAACCCGCTCCGGGAGAGGCGCTCCAGTATGTGGACAACGTGGGCGAGAGCGGCTTTGTCACCTACACGGCCATTGCCTACAACATCGGCGGCGCCGGCCGTCCGGCTACATTCACGGTGCATGTGGGCATAGATGAGCCCGAGGCTCCTTACAATATCGTTGTGCGCGAGACGTCGGTTCCGGGCGAGCTGATAGTGACATGGGACGCCGTCACTACCGATTTCAACGGCAATCCCATCAATCCCGAACTGGTGACGTACATCGTGGCTGTCAACAACGACGGCTGGGAACCCGTGGTCGAGGGCCTGCATGAGACTACCTATAAGTTCCGTGCCGTGCCCGAGGGCGAGCAGGAATTCGTGCAGGTGGCCGTGTTCGCCTCCACCGCCGGCGGCCAGAACGGCATGTCGGTGCCTGTTATGCCTGTAGGCTCGCCTTACAAGGGACTCGCCGACAGCTTTGCCGACGGTCAGCTTCACTATTCGTATGCCGTGGGCTATTCCGTTGGTTTCGGCGACTGGGGCAGCTACACGGAGTCGCAGCTCGGCGTGGCCGCTCAGGACGGCGACAACGGCTACATCGTGATGAGCGGTCTCTCTCTGGATGACTCGCACGGTATCTACACCGCAAAAATCACTCTTGCAGGGATAGAGAACCCCGGCATACGCTTCTACACCTACAATATCTGCAACCAGGACGGCGTGGCCGACGATATCAACGAAATACAGCTCTACGTCAAGGAACCCGCCGATGCCGACTGGACCGCACTCGGCGAGCCGGTGGTGATCAACACCCTCGGCGACAAGGTGGGCTGGTATCTTGTGAGCGCTTCGCTCGCCGACTATGCCGGCCGCACTATCCAGGTGCGTATCCAGGCCACGGCCAAGCAATACCGCAACATCCTCGTCGACAACCTCAAGATCGGCGCCCTCTATGGGCATGACCTTATAGCCACATCCATCGATGCTCCCGAGAGCGTGCTTCCCGGCGAGGACTACAAGGTGGCGGTGGCCGTGACCAACGACGGCCTGCAGGACGCCGGCGCGTTCATCGTCGAGCTCTATGCCGACGGCACCCCAGCAGGCAGCAAGAGTGTGGACGCTCTTGCCGCAGGCGCGCGTGCCATGCTGAGTTTTGACTTCGCCATGAGCGCTGTGGCCGACACGCCTGTCGACTACTACGCCGTGGTCAAGTATGATGCTGACGAAAACACCTCCAACAACGCCACCGGCACCATCACGGTCGCTCCCAGTCTGTCGAACCTGCCCAAGGTCACCGACCTGGAGGGCGAGGACACGGGCGCCGGCGTGCGGCTCGCATGGAGCGAACCGGACCTCACCAACGCTCCCGCCGCACCGCTGCTCCACACCTTCGAGGATGCCACGCCGTGGGCCACGGAGCTTGACGGCTGGACTTTCATCGACCGTGACGGAGCGCCTGTGGGCGGTTTCCAGGGTGTGACTATACCGGGCATCACAGCAGGACAGACGCTGGCTTCTTTCTTCGTGTTCGATGCGTCGGACGGTCAGTTCAACCTGTCGTTTGACGCCCATAGCGGCAGCAAATACCTTGCTGCGCTCTATCGCCGCGACGACGGCACCACCGACGACTGGCTCGTCTCGCCCGCTCTTGACGGCAACGCACAGACCATCAGCTTCTACGCCCGCAGCTACAGCTCTTCCTATCTGGAGAAAATCGAGATGTACTACAGCACTGAGGGCACTGATCCGGACGACTTCGTGCTTGTCAAGACGCTCAACCCCGTGCCCGGCGGTGTTGCTGCCGACGAGTCGGGTGTGATCTGGACGGCTGTCAGCTTCGACGTGCCCGCAGGTGCCAAGCACTTCGCCATCCGCAGCTGCGCCACCGGCAGCTTCATGCTGCAGCTCGACGACTTCAGCTTCACTCCCGCCGGCCTCACCGCCGACCTCACCCTCGTGGGCTATGACATCTACCGCGACGGCGTGAAGATCAACGACGAGCCCGTGGGCGAGACCGAGTATGTCGACGCCGACGCCACCGAGGGCAACCACAGCTACGTTGTGGTGACCGTGTATGACCGCGGTATCTCCGCTCCCTCGAACGCAGTGACCGTGGCCGCCACCGGCATCAGCGATGCAACGGCCGCCGGCATCAGCGTGAGCGCAGGCAAGGGCACCATCACCGTGTCCGGCGCCGAGGGCCTGCACCTCAGCGTGGCCGCCGTCGACGGCAAGGTGCTGTATTCCGCCACAGCTGCCGCCCGCACCACAGTGAACGTCGCCACCGGCGTGTATGTGGTCAAGGCCGGCAACATGATAGTAAAAGTTGCTGTGAAGTGACGGAGTAAACACTCCTGAATAGCGACACCGCGGAGATTCCGGTCTCCGCGGTGTTTTTTATTTGAGTTTTTATCTTTAAATTTGCATCATGCAACTGACAGTCATCACACTCGCCGAATTCAACCGCCGCATAGGGGCCGCCATCGCAGCTCCCGACCTGCGCGGCGTGTGGGTCACGGCCGAGACCGTCGACGTGCGCACCGCCGGCGGCCACATGTATATGGAGCTGATAGAAAAGGACGCTGCCGGCGCCACCGTGGCTCGCCTCGGCGCCTCTATCTGGGCCTCCAGTCTCGCACGCCTCGACGGCATGTTCTATGCCGCCACGGGCAGCCGTATAGCCACGGGCATGAAGGTAATGGTGCGCGTGTCGGCCACTTTTCATGCCGTCTACGGCCTGCGCGCCGTCATCAACGACATCAACCCCGACTACACCCTCGGCGACCTGCTGCGGCGCCGTCGCGAGATTCTGGCGCGCCTGGCGGCCGAGGGCGTCGTGAACATGAACCGCAGCCTGCCCGCGCCTCGCCCGCTGCTGCGCGTGGCTGTGGTGAGCGCCCGCGGCGCCGCCGGCCTCGGCGACTTCCTGCACCAGCTTGCCGCCAATGCTCCGCGTCTGCGCTTCGGCGTGCGTCTGTTCGAGGCCGTCATGCAGGGCGACCGCGCGCCGCGCAGCATCATTGACGCACTGGAGCGCGTGGCTGCCGACGCCGACGCGTTCGACGCCGTGGTCATCATCCGCGGTGGCGGCGCCACAAGCGACCTCGCCACGCTCGACGACTACGACCTGGCCGCCAACGTGGCGCAGTTCCCGCTCCCGGTGATTGTGGGCGTGGGCCACGAACGCGATTCCACGGTGCTCGACGCCGTGGCATGGCACAGCGTCAAGACTCCGACTGCCGCAGCCGAGTGGCTGATAGCCCGCGGGAGCGCCGAACTCGACCTGCTGCGGCGCCTTGCCGCCGACACGGTGATGCTCAGCTCGCAGCACGTGGCTGCCGGCATGCGCCGTCTCGACTACATAGCCGGGCAGATGCCGCAGATGGCGCTGGGCCATCCGCAGCGTCGCCGTGCGCGCCTCGACGCCCTGGCCGAACAGCTTCCGGGGCTGGTGGCCGCCTCTCTTCAGCGCCGCTCGCAGCGTCTGGAGGCGTTGGGCGAGATGCTCGAGGCTCTCTCGCCGGAGGCCACGATGCGCCGCGGCTACAGTGTGCTGCGCGTCGACGGCCATGCCGTGACCGACGCCGCGGCCATCCCGCCCGGCGCACTTGTGGAGGCCACCCTGGCCCGCGGCACCGCCGTCCTCCGCCGCGATATTACCGATAACAACATGAATTGAAGATTTTATGAAGCCCGTAAACGAACTGACATATACCGAGGCCGTCGGCGAGCTGGAGGCCATAGTGGCCAAGCTGCGCTCCGACAACTGCGATGTGGACGCTCTCACCGCCATGACGCGTCGCGCCGCCGAGCTGCTCACAGCCTGCCGCGCCCGCCTCACGGCCACCGACACCGAACTGCGCGCCATCCTCGACTCGCTGCAGCAATGAGGCGTCTTGCCGCCGCCCTGCTTGCCGCCGTGCTGCTCGCGGCATGCTCGCGCGCGCCCCGCTGGCACACGGAAGAGGGTGCGGCATGGGGCACGCTCTATCATCTCACCTACCGCGCGCCTGCGTCGCTGCACGACAGCGTGCGCGCCGTGATGCGCGCCGTTGAGCTGAGTGTGTCGCCATTCGAGCCGGCGTCGCGCATCGCTGCCGTCAATGCCGGCCGCACCGACACGCTCGACGCCATGCTTGCGGCGCTCGTGGCCGAGTCGCAGCGCGTGTGCCGCATCAGCGGCGGCGCTTTCGACCCCACGGTGATGCCACTGGTTGACCTGTGGGGCTTCGGACCGTCGGGCGAGCGCACGGAGCCGCGACAGGAACAGATAGACAGCGCCCTGCGGCTTGTGGGCATACTCGACTGCCGTCTGGACGGCATGCGCTTCGTGCGCAAGCATCCCGGCACGCGCCTCGACTTCTCGGCCATAGCAAAGGGCATGGGCGTGGACGCCGTGGCCGCTATGCTGCGGCGCAACGGCGTGGCGGACTATATGGTGGAGATTGGCGGCGAGGTGGCTCTCGGAGGACGCAATCCGCGCGGCGACGACTGGCGCATACAGATCGACGCGCCCGTCGACGACCCCGACGGCACCACCCACGAGCGCATGCGCGTAGTGGCTCCGGGCAGTGGAAGCTGCATAGCCACGTCGGGCAACTACCGCAACTACCGCTTGCTGCGCGACGGTACGCGCGCGGCCCACATCATCAGCCCCGCGACGGGGCGCACAGTGTCCTCCGACGTGCTTTCGGCCACTGTGGTGGCTCCATCGTGCATGCTCGCCGACGCCCTGGCAACCGCGGCCATGGGAATGACGTCGGACAGCGTCCTGGCCATGGCCGGGCGCGTGCCCGACGTGCGCGTGTTGCTGGCCGTGGCCGACGGCGACAGCCTGCGCGTGGTCTCCACGCTTAAATAGGGTCAGCTGCTTACCAGCCCGGATTCTGCACCAGAGAGGTGTTGCGCTCAAGCTCTACGAGCGGGATGGGCCACAACTCGTGGCGCGGCTGATAGGAACGTGTGTACATGAGGTCGCCGAAGATGTCGCGGGCGTCGCTCACCGATGCCTCGAGCAGCCCCCAGCGGCGCAGGTCCCAGTAGCGCTGTCCCTCGCCCGCGAGCTCGCATGCCCGCTCGTGGCGAATGCGTTCTGCCATGGCCTCGCGGCTGTCGGCGGAGATGTCGGGCATGCCTGCGCGTGCGCGCACCTTGTTCACTTCGGTAGCGGCTTCGTCGGTGTGGCCGAGTTCGTTCTGCGCCTCGGCGAGCATCAGCAGCACGTCGGCCAGGCGGATGAGCGGAAATTCGTAGGGCGTGCGGTTGTATTCGCCCCAGTAGCCGTCGAGGTTGCCGGTGGGGATCCATTTGCGCCAGAAGTATGAGTTCCATCCCTCGGAGTTCCGGATAAAGGACATGGCTTCCATGGGCGCGCCGCCCTTGGAGGGGTCGGCGAGCACGAACTGCTTGTCGCGCGGGTTGGAGCCGGCGTCGGTGCCGAGGTAGTGGGAGTAGGGTGTGATGATGTTGAGGCAGAGGCGCGGGTCGCGGTTGCGGTAGGCGTCGGCGATGAGCGCCGTGTCACATTCCAGCGTGCTTGTGACGACGGTGCTGCCCTGGTCGATGGCCACGCACATCATGCGCCGGCGCTCGGCGGGGGATGCAGCGGAGAATCCGGGCAGCACATCGTCCCAGGAGAATGGGGTTCCGTCGGGGCGCTCGTACATGTCGGCCAGCGTGACGGACGGCACTATGGCATTGCCGGCAATGAGGCGCATGGTCGATTTGTTGCCGAAATACGACACGATGTCGAGCGCGTAGCCCGAGACATTGCCGTCGATCGACTGTATGGAGAATATCATCTCGGGGCTGTGGGCGCCGTTGTAGAGGCGGAAGAGCCCGTTGTAGTCGGGGTGCAGCGCGTAGCCGTAGTCGGCGTGGCGGTTGTAGACAATCTCGTCGAAGTCGGCAGCGGCTTCTGCCCACTCTCCGGCGAAGAGGTGCACCTTGCCGCGCAGGGCGTAGGCAGCGCCGCGTGTGGCGCGTCCGAGGTCGGCCGCGTCCCATTCCACGGGCAGCATGTCGATGGCGTCGGTGAGGTCGTCGACGATGTGGGCGCGCAGTTCGTCGGCGGTGCAGCGCGGGGCGTTGAGCGAGGCAAACTCCTTGTTGATGTCGCAGCTCTCGTCGTAGTAGGGCACACCGCCCCAGCAGTTGAGCATGCGGAAGTAGGCCATGGCCCGCAGGAACTTGGCCTCGCCGGTGACGCGCCGTATGGTCTCCTCGCTTATGGGCATGCCGGCGGCGTTGCGGATGACGGTGTTGGAGCGGTGCACCAGCTCGTAGAGGTACTGCCAGTGGTTCTGCACGCCTGTGCTGCCCGACGAGAACGAGGAGCCGCGGGAGATGTCGGCCCAGGGCGATGTTCCGTCGGCGATGTCGCTGCACATGTCGAAAGTGAACTCCATGCCGAAGCACCACGGGGCGCGCATGGCATTGTACATGCCGGCGGCGGCCTGGCGGGCGTGTTCTTCGGTCTGCCAGAAGGTGGTGCCGCTCATCTGGTCGGCGGGTGTGTAGTCGAGGCTCTCGCATGCCGTGCAGAGCGCGGCGATGGTGGCAAATCGCAGGATATGTTTCATGATCAGAACGTTATGTCGATGCCCACGGAGTACTGTCGCACGGTGGGGTAGCCCACGCCGGCGGCGAGCTCGGGGTCGAGGCCGGGGAAGCGGGTGATGGTGAAGAGATTGTCGATGGAGGTGTAGATGCGCAGGTTTTCCACGAAGAAGCGGCGTGTGACGCTCTGCGGCAGCGTGTAGCCCACGCGGAGGTTCTTGCACCGCAGGTAGGCGGCGTCGTGGACGAAGGCGTCGCTGGCGATGTTGTTGCGGTCGTCGGCGGAGTTGCGCAATACGGGGTAGATGGAGTTGTAGGGGTTGTCGGGCGTCCAGGCGTTGTCGGTGATGTCTTTGTTGAGCGACTGTCCCATGACGGTGACGAAGCGGAATGCCTGGTTGTTGTAGTACACGGGGTTGTAGCCTGTGCCATGCAGGAGCATGGCCACGTCGAATCCGCGCCATGACGCGCCCAGGCCGATGCCGTAGGTGAGCCGGGGCGTGGTGCCGTAGCCTATCTCCACGCGGTCGTTGGCGTCGAGATTGCCGTCGCCGTTGGTGTCGGCATAGAGGAAGTCGCCGAGTTCGGGCCTGCGGTAGGTGGCGAAGTAGTCGGGGTTGCGGTCGACGAGCGACTGCACATAGGCCAGGTCGGCGTCGTCGCGGACGATTCGGTCGACGTGCAGCACGTAGAGCTGGTCGATGGGCTTGCCTTCCTGCGTCTTGTACACGCCGTTGACGGACGACACGTCGCCGCGGAATTTTGTGACCGTGTTGGTGACGAAGCCCATGTTGAAGTCGGCGTAATAGTCGACTCTTCCGATGCGGTCGGCCCAGTGGAGTTCGAGCTCCATGCCTCGGTTGCGCACCTGGCCGGCGTTCTGGTTGGGGACGGTGGATGTGCCGTGCTCGAGTGGCGCGGGCAGCGAGATGAGGATGCCTTTGGTGTGTTTGTCGTAGACGTCGACCGAGCCGCTCAGGCGGCTGTTGAACAGGGCGAAGTCGAGGCCGACGTTGGTCATGTAGGTTTTTTCCCACGACAGCGAGGGGTTGGAGAGCACGGTCTGCGCGAAGCCGCCGGCGATGTTGCCGTTGAGCACATAGCCTGCCGTGGCGAAGAGCGACTGGTACATGTAGAGGCTGGTGGTGGCGTTGTTGCCGAGCGAGCCGTAGGAGGCGCGCAGCTTGAGCGAGTTGAGCCAGCCGCGTGTGGCGCGCATGAAGCGTTCCTGCGAGATGCGCCAGCCTGCCGAGACGGAGGGGAACCATCCCCAGCGCTCGCCGGGGGCGAAGCGCGACGAACCGTCGGCGCGCAGGTTGGCTTCGAGGAGGTAGCGGTCGTCCCAGCTGAGGTTGACGCGTCCGAAGTAGGAGCGCATGGCCCACTCGGTGTAGTTGCCTCCGATGGCTCCGTCGGTGGTTGCGGCGTCGATTGATGTGAGGGAGTCGTCGATGAGGTCGTAGGTGATGAAGTTCTCGTACTCGTACTTGTTGTACTCCTGGCTCATGCCGGCCATGACGGAAGCGCCGAGGGGTCCGGCCTTGAAGGTGTAGGTGGCGGTGAGTTCCGACGAGCGGTAGGTGTTGGCGTAGTTGTAGCGGCGGATATAGGTGCGGACCACGCCTTCGCGGATGAGCACGGGGCCGTCGGCGGTGAAGCGGTAGAGGTCGCGGTCGGTGAGGTGCTGCTCGACGCGGCGGTCCCAGATGTTGTAGGTGTAGGATCCGCGTATGGTCAGTCCCTTGAGAGGCTGCAGGCGTGCGTTCAGAGAGGTTACGAGGCGGCGTGTGCGGGTGGGGAACTCATCTTTGTAGAACCACTGCCGGCGGTAGGGGTTGAAGTTGCTGACGTTTTCCTCCTCGGGGTTCTGTATGCCGCCGTAGAGGCCTGTGGCGGGGTCGTAGAGCGTCATGCCCGGCACGGTGTTGAAGGCTCCCGAACCGAAGATGACGTCGCCGCCGTTGGTGGCGTTTTCCGACGAGGGGTTGTTGTAGTCGATGTGGCCGAAGATGTTGCAGCCTACGGCGAGCCATGGCTTTACGTTGACCTCGGTGTTGGTGCGCAGCTGGTAGCGCTTGTAGTCGGTGTAGTAGATCATGCCGGGGTTGTCGACGTAGCCCAGCGACACGTTGTAGCGTGCGCGGCGTCCGCCGCCCGAGATGCCGATGTTGTGGGTCTGCACCACGGACGGGTCGCGGTAGATGTGGTCCTGCCAGTCGGTGTTGGGATAGATGGTGGGGTTACGTCCGGCGTCGTTGCGCCATTCGTCGATTTTGCCTTGCGAGAAGCGCTCGGCCTGTCCGTTGACGCGCAGTGCGGCGTTCTGTATCTCCATGAAGTCGGCGTAGTCGGTGACGAGATTGAGGCGCCGTGCCACTTTCTCGAACGACACGTTGCCGCTGTAGGTGAGCCTGGGGGCCGACTGCGCTCCGGTGCGTGTGGTGACGAGTATCACGCCGTTGGCTGCGCGCGAGCCGTAGATTGCCGCCGAGGCGGCGTCCTTGAGGACGGTGATGCTCTCGATGTCGCGCGGGTTGAGGTCGCTCAGCGCTATGCCCGTTGTGCCGTCGACGACGACGAGGGGTGCGGCGTCGTTGAGCGTGCCGCGTCCGCGCACGGTGATGCTCTGCGATTCGTAGCCGGGGGTGGAGCCTCCCGAGTTGACCACCGACAGGCCGGGCGCGAGTCCGGCGAGTGCGGCGGTGGCGTCGGTGATGGGCCGGTCGGCGAGTGCGTCGCTGCTGATCTGCGCCACCGAGCCGGTGAGGTCGATCTTGCGCTGTGTGGCGTAGCCTACGACCACGACTTCGTCGAGCTGCGAGTTGGCGGCGTGGAGGGTTATGCGGCATGTTGTCATGCCCGGGGCCACAACAAGCATGGCGGGCTGCATGCCCACATAGCTCACTTCCACGGTGTCGCCTTCGACGGCGGCCGGGAGGGAGAATCGGCCGTCGGCATCGGTGAGTGCTGCCACGCCTTGCCGGCCCGTCACCCGGGCGGCTGCGCCGATGACACTTTCGCCGTATTCGTCGACCACGGTGCCGTCGAGGGCCGCGAGGGGCAGGACGGCGCATAAAGCAAATAGTAGTGTGATGAATTTTTGCATAAGTTTGTATTTCGTGGCAAATATATACACATCTGTCCGAGAAACATAACGAGTGTTAATGAATAACACAAAAGTGTAATGGAAAGATGTGAGCGGCAACAAATTTTTTTGTGTAGGCCCGCTATTTAGTTGTCGTGCAATAGCCCGCAGGCTGCGCGGACGCCTTCGCGGCGCCTGCGCAGCCTGTGGCTGTTGGTTGGTATGGCCGCTCTGCGGCCGGGTTTTGTCGTGGGGTCAGTGCTGCGGGGCGAGTAGGCGCAGGTAGTAGAGGCCGCCGGCGATGTTGCCGGTGCGGGCGCGGAATTCCACGCGCACGCGCTCCCGGCCGTCGAGCAGGGCCGCGGGCACGGGATATTCGACGTTGATGAATCCGTCTCGTCCGCCCTGCAGCGACTCTGTGGCCACGGGCGTGCCGTCCACGAGGATGTCGAAGGTGCGGTTGCCGCCGCCGTCGCCGCCCCAGTAGCGCGCCATGAGCGTGACGCCTTCGGTGTGGCCGCGTGTGAGCAGTTCGTAGCTGAACGGGCCGCTGCCGTCGCGGTAGTATTCGCCATGGCATGTGCCGGCGTTGGTGGCGGTCTGCTGCATGAAGTGGTCGCTCTCGCTCTGCTGCGTGCCTGTGGCCACATGGTCAAGCGTGCGCGCTTCCAGGGCCTGCGCCGCGGCCTCCTCGGCCTCGAGGGCTGCGCGGATGGCCTGCCAGCGGTCGCTGTCGACGTTGAGCCAATACATCATGTAGCGGGCGTCGTGGATGTCGCTGAAAGGCTCAAGCACGAGTGTGCTCCACCGGGGGTCGTTGTAATAGCCTTCGATGCGGAAGTGCAGGCGGGCGGGGTCGGTCATGCGCACGGCGTCGGCGAGGGTCTCGCGCGGGCCTATGAGCAGTGGCGCAGTGTAGATGTCTTTCTGCGGGCCGCCGGCCACATGGCCCATGCGGCTTTCGTCGGCATGGAGGCCGTCGAGCCGGTCGGTGCCGGTGCGTGCGCCCAGCAGGACGGGGCCGTAGGTGAATGCCACATAGTCGGGACAGTGGGGCAGCGGGGTGACGCTCACATGCATGGGCAGGCACAAGTCCACGATGTCGCCTTTTTTCCATTTGCGTGCGATGCGCACATAGCCGGGAGTGTCGGGGACATCGACGGGCTTGCCGTTGACGCTGACGGCGAAGCCTCGGGCCCATGCCGGGCGGCGCACGGCGAGCACGAATCGGCCTCCCTTGTCGATGACGATGCGGGAGGCGGGGGTGCGGGGAAAGTCGGTCTGCTGGGTCAGTTCCACGCCTTTGTCGCGCCAGCGCAGGGTGGTGGGCATGAACAGGTTGACGAACAGCGTGTCGGCGCAGTGGGTGTAGGCGAATCCGGCGTATTTGCCGTGGTTCTCCATGCCGGTGCCTACGCAGCACCACATGGCCTTGTTGGCCTGTGAGTACACGCGGTAGTGCTGGGGCCGTGCGGGGGTGAAGTAGACGTAGCCGCCTGTGGCGGGGTGCTGCGACGAGAGAATGTGGTTGTAGAGGGTGCCTTCGAAGAAGTCGGCGTAGCGGGAGTCGTGCGTGTCGGCGAAGAGCTGCTCGGAGAGCTTGAGCATGTTGTTGGAGTTGCATGTCTCCACGCCCTCGTTGCTGGTAATGAACTTGCCGTACTCGCCGTCGGCGGGAAACCATTCGCCCACGGAGTTGCCTCCCACCGCGATGCTGCGGTTGCAGGCCACGTCGTGCCAGAAGAAGCGTGCGGCCTCGCCGAAATCGCGGGCGTGGTCCTGCTGGTAGGTGCGCTCGAAGCCTACCACTTTCGGCACCTGGGTGTTGGCGTGCACGTTGTCGATGGTGGCGGCGCGGTGGGCGGCCATGCCGTCGAGCAGCCATCGGTGGGTGTAGCGGCGAGCCGCGTCGAGGTAGCGCTGTCGTCCGGTCATCTGGTAGGCGTCGGCGAACATTTCGTTTATGCCGCCGTGCTCGTGGCCGAGGATTGCCTGCACCTGTTCGTCGCTGAGGCCGTCGATGAGCCGGACGCCCCAGTCGCAGAGGCGCAGGAACATGTGGCGCGCTGTGGTGTTGTCGCCGTAGAGCCATGCGTCGCGCAGGCCGGCGAAGGTTTTGTGCACATTGTAGAAAGGCACCCACGAGGCCCAATAGAGGTCCATTTCTCCACGGGCAAATGATGTCCACACTTCGCGGGAGCGTGGCACTCCGCCGAGGTAGCCGTGCATGGTGCTGTCGGGGCATGCGTCCCAGGCGTCCTGACAGTCCTTGAGGCGCGCGACGAAGCTGTCCATGCGTTCTTTCAGCCGTTCTTTCAGCCCGGGGTCGGGGCATGAGCGCCAGGCGATGGCGAGGGCGGAGAGATAGTGGCCGCCCACATGGCCGTCAAGGCCGTTGGGGCCGCCCCAGTTGTCGAAGGCGGGGCCGCTTTCGGGGAGACCGGCCTGTTTTTCGTAGGGCTGGAGCAGGCGTGCGGCATCGTAGCTGAGGAGTACGCTGTCGTTGAGCATCATGGCATGGCGGAAGGGGCCGCCGGTGATGGTGACGTCGTCGAGGTCGAACATCTGGGGGTAGAGGCGGCTCTGGGCGGCGCCGGCGAGGGCTACGGCGGCGAGTGCGGCGAGTGTTATGTGTTTCTTCATGGTGGTGCAAAGTTAAGAATAAAAGTGCGTGCGGTGCGTGTGGGATTGTTACAATGTTTTTGCGGTGTGTAACAAAGCGGGGCGGCGATGTGGTCGCCGCCCCGCTTGGGGAATGGGTTATGACGTGCGCTTAGTGCGCGCGCTTCATTGCTTTTGCCGAGACTGTGCGGGGCGAGATCTTGGCGAGCTGTGCCTTGGCAGCGCGGATGGAGCTGTTGGCGGAGAGCTGTGCGCTCATCTTTGCGCCGGCCTTGCGGATGTGGGCCTTGGCTACAGCGGAAGCCGATGCGGAGGGCAGCTGGAAGATGCCGGGGCAGAACTTCTCTTCTTCGCTATAGGGAGTCTTGCCGTAGAAGGTGTAGGTGCAGTCTTCGATGGCGGGAACGGGATCGCCTACGTTGTCGGTCTGGCCGAAGGTCGGAGCGGTGATGTAGAGCATGCCCTCTTCGAACACGTTGTCGACGCCTTCTGCAACGATCTGCTCGTTGGTCCAGCCGATGGATGCATAGTAGTCGGCGAGGCTTGTTGCGTAGAATGCAGCCGAGCTTCCGTCGCTGTAGGTGGTGAAGAAGCCGGTGAACTGGGGCTGGATGCTGACGGCTGCGGCATCGCGTGCGTCAACGACGATGTTGACGGGGTCGCCCGTGTAGTCATTGAGGCTTGCGCCGGGGTAGCTGCTGCCGGTCCAGGGCTGGATGATGCGGTAAACGCCGGGGTTCTCGATGTTTTCTTCGATATCGATGTTGTAGGCGAATTTCATGGGATCCGCTCTTTGACCGTTGACACTGAAGCTGGGGATAATCCAGCCGTCGACCATGATGCCGGAGCCGAGCTTTTTCCATTCTTTGGGAGCGGAGGTGTCGGCCACGAAGAATGTGACGACGGCTGAGCTTGCTTCCTCGTCGGTGTCGTTGTAGCCGATGGCGGCGAGCGCGTAGTTGCCGCTGCCGTAGAATTCAAAGCGGGCGGATGTGGTCTCGGTGAATTCCTGCACGGGGACTTCGCCGTTGCGCACGGCCTCGAGGGCTGCTTCCTCGTCGTCGGTCTGCACAAGGCCTACGACGGCCTTGCTAAGGTCGGCACCGAGCTTGACGTCGGCGAGGACGTAGCTGTCTTCGGCGGGCGTGGTGAGCACGCCGGAGTAGGTGAGGCTGATGTCGTAGTTTTTGAGGTCGACGCCTTCGGCGGTCCACTGATAGCCGACGCCGGAGGAATAGTACCAGCCGTCGGTTTCGGGGCGGTAGTAGAGCAGCACATTCTCGCCGGAGTAGAGAGTGAGGAGGTTGCCTTCCTCGTCGAACTCAACCTGGGAGCATGATCCGGGAATCTGCGAGATGATGGCGGAGAGGCTGGCGCCGTTGCTGTATTCGTAGCCAGCGTCGTTGGAAATGCTCATTTCGCCGAAACTGTAGAATTCGAAGCCCATGCGCTGGATGGGAATGACGGCGAGATTTGTGTTTTTGTCGACAACGAACTCGATGTAGTACTGGTTCTTGTCGTCGTATTCGCCGGCTTCAAGCTCGCCAAGGTCGTTGGTGGCGCAGAACTTGGCGAAGTTGTCGCCGTAGGGGTGTACCCAGCGGTAGCGGTTGGTCTCGAGTTCGTGCTGCTGCAGCTCGGCTTCCCATGCAATGACGATGTCGGGATTCTCGTTGGCCCAGACGCTGAGGGGGAGCAGCCACTGGTCGTGGTAGAGGCCTGTGCCGATGGTTTTCCAGGGTGCGGGGAGAGTGACGTTCATGTCGAGGCTCTCGTAGCCGTAGTTGCAGATCTGGGTGCCGGATGCGAAGGCGAGCTCCACAGGATAGGCGTGGTCTGCTACCATGTTGTCCTGGTTGTAGGCGATGGTGACGGTGGCAGAGGTCTCACCCTCGGCGAAGGTCACGGAGGTGGGGAGTGTGAACACCTCGTCGTCGGCCGAGCCTACGAGGTCGTAGGTGACGGCCTGGGTCTCGCCCATGCGGGCCACAATGACGTCGAACGACGATTTGGAGCGGTCGAGCGTCACGTCGAGGGCGTCGTCGGTGGGGAAGTAGACACCTGCCGATGCACCGCCGGGCACATAGTTGTCGTCGTCCGAGCAGGAGGTGAATCCTGCTGCGAGCGCGAGCGCGAGTACGGTATATTTGAAGAATTTCATTTCTATCGTTCTTTATGTGGTTGTGTTGATTACGATATGGGCGAGGGCTGCTTGCCAACGGGGTTGTTCTGGCCGGCGGTGATGGCCTTGTTGGCTGCGATCTCGTCTTCGGGGATAGTGAAGAGCATGACGTCGCCGTTGCCGGGGCCGTAGGTGACGTTGTAGATCCATGCGCGGGGGAATCCGGCTCCCTGGCGGTCGATGTTCTTGCGGAGGCGCATGATGTCGAACCAGCTGAGTCCTTCGCCCCAGAGCTCTACGCGACGATGCATCCACACTTCGTTCTGGATGCCGGCTGCGTCGGATGCGAGGCAGGCGTAGGAGGGGTCGCGGTAGGTGCGGACGAAATTGTTGAGTGTTTCGCGTGCGCCGGAGGTGTTGCCGCTCATGGCTTCGCCTTCGGCCTTGATGAGGTACATTTCCTCAACGCGCATCAAGGGAATATCGCTGGCGTTCATGCCCTGCTCGAGCACGCCCTGGTAGGAGTCGAACTTGACGTTGGTGTAGGGCATGAGGTTGGTGCTCTGGTCTTCGTCGTAGGTGGGAGTGCCGGTGGCGAATTCGTCGAGGTAGGCCTGCTGTGCGGCGCTGAGGTTGCGGCTCTTGCGGTTGGCGTCGAGGAACCAGCCTTTGCGCACGTCGGAGTTGGGAATCCAGTCGTAGAGATTCTTGTTGCACCAGCGCCATGCGCCGCCCTGGTCGCAGTAGCCGTGGGCGAAGGAGCAAGACATGGCGGGGAAGTTCACGATGGAACCGCCTGCGATGCCGTCCATGGTCTCGGCGATTGCGATGCCCCACATCCAGGAGTGGTCGGCGATGCTTGTGAAGGTGGGCTTGCTCACTTCCTGGATGGTGTAGGGCGAGCCGGAGAATGTGGAGATGGCCATCTGCGCGTCGGCTGCAGCGTCGGCCCAGTTTTCCATCGTGAGGTTGTAGCGTGCGCGGAGGCCGTAGGCCACGGCGAGGCTAACCATACGCTTGGGTTTGTCGGACATTACGCTTGCGGGGTCGATTTTGCTCTTGGAGAGGAGGTCGATGGCCTCGTTGATGTCCTTCATGATCTGTGCGTACACTTCCTCGACGGTGGCGCGGGGTGCGCCGTTGAGGGCAGCTTCCTCGCTGTTCTCGTCGGTGATGACGGGTACGCAGGGGCTGGTCTTGTGGTTGGCGTAGTCGAACTGGTAGGTCTGCGCGAGAGTCCAGTAGTCGAAGGAGCGGGTGGCGAGACCCTGGGCGCGGTAGAACTGCAGTTCGGCTTCCTCGGTGTCGGGAGATATGGAGCCTACGAGTGTGTTGCAGGTCTTGATCTGCGAGTACTGGTAGTACCATATCTGGTTGGAGCGTATGCTGGATGCGTTGTTGGCGCTCAGGGAGTTGTACATGAAGAACCAGTTGTAGCCGGAGTTCTTCGAGATGTAGTCGATGCCCTGGGAGTCAAGACCCATCATGACTGCGGGGTAGCCGAAGTCGTAGTGCTGGGTGTTGAGGGAGAAGATCTTGAAGAAGGAAGAGTAGATACCGGCCACGGATGCCGATGCCATGTCGGGGTTCTGCTCGATCACCTCCTGCTTCTGGTCGGCCGACACGATGCTGTCGTTGTACTGTGTGTCGAGGTCGGCGCAGGCTCCGAGCGCTGATGCTGCAAGGGCGCCGACGAGTATTTTGGTGAATTTCATAATCGTTTCGTGTTAGGTAGGAGAGAACGTGATTAGAAGCTCAGACGGAGACCGCCGGTGAGGGTGCGGATGGGCGAGTAGTTCGACGTGCTGGAGCTGATGAAGCTCTGGCGGGGGTCAAGACCGCGGCGAGCGCTGATGAGAGCTACGTTCTCGGCTGCGAAGTAGACGCGGAGGCTGTTGAGGCCGAGCTTCTTGACGAGGCGGTCGGGGATCGTGTAGCCGAGCTTGATGCTGTTGAGCGCGAGGTAGTCGCTGCTGATGAGCCAGCGGTCGCTGGTGCTGGACGCGTACTCTACGTATTCGCCGGATGTGCCCATGCGGGGAACGTCGGTGTTGGTGTTGTCGGGCGTCCAGGAGTTGAAGATGTCCTTGTGCCAGGTGTTGCCGAGCGAGGATGTGAGACCGGGGTTCATGTAGCTCTGGTAGGAGTTGTCGTAGATTGTGCCGCCGAGCTGATAGCTGAGACCCACTTCGAGGTCGAAGCCGTAGGCCTCCAGGTTGAAGCCGAAACCGCCGTAGACGTTGGGCAGAAGGTCTTCGGTCTGCTTGCGGTTGGTGTTGTAGGCCTGGGTGTAGTTGGTGGTGAGGTATTCCTCGGTCTGGTAGACGGGGTTGTCGTCTGAGCCGCCGATCCGGATGGGGTTGCCCATGTCGTCGAGGACGTTGCGCTTGGCGAGGTACATCGCGGTGCCGTTTTCGTCGACGCCTGCGTAGTGCACGAGCCAGCGGGTGTAGAGGCTCTTGCCGGGTGTCACGAGCTGCGAGCTGCTGCGCTCCCACGAGCCTTCGTCGTTAAGAATCGAGGGGTCGAGGCTTACGACGCGGTTCTTGGGCATGGTGGCGTTGGCGAAGATTTCAAGGGTGATGTCCTTGGTGTTGACGGCGCGGTAGTTGAGCGAGAGCTCGAAGCCGCTGTTGCGCATGGAGCCGACGTTGGAGGGGATGCTGCTGTAGCCCAGCGAGGGAGCGGTGGGGAGGTTGAACAGCATGTCGGAAGTCTGTCGGAGGTAGTACTCGGCGGAGCCGCTGAGCTTGCCCTGCCAGAAGCTGAAGTCTACGCCGACGTTGAAGTTGTTGCTCTTCTCCCATGTGATGTCGGGGTTGCCTTTGTATGCGAGCTCGGAGTCGCTCCATACGCCGTTGGCGCCGCTGATGGAGTAGAAGTCGGTGTAGTTGATGTACTGTGTGGTGCTGATGTTGTCGTTACCGTTCTGGCCGAAGGATGCCTTGAACTTGAGGAGGTCGATCCAGGTCTGGTCCTTCATGAAGGCTTCCTTGTTGATGTCCCAGCCGAAGCTTGCGCTCCAGAAAGTGCCCCAGCGGTGGTCGGGGTGGAAGCGCGAGGATGCGTCGGAACGTACGGATGCGGTGGCGTAGTAGCGGTCGTTGAAGTTGTATTTCACGCGGCCGAAGATGGAGCGGTGGGCGAGCGATGCCGTGCCGCCGCTGATGGTCCAGGAGTCGATGGTGTTGCTGAGAGCCCAGCTGCCGGGCATGTAGAGGTTCTTACCGGAGCCGTTGACATACTCTTCGCGGTAGTCCTGGCTCTCGACGCCGACCATGAAGTCGAGGTTGTGAGCCTCGTTGATGTCGAGGTTGTAGCTTACGAGACCCTGGAGGTTGAGGGTGCTGAGGCGCTGGTGCTGCTGGGTGGCTGCACCGCCTATGGCGGCGCTTTGGCCGTACAGGTTGTTGTCCATGTTGTGGTAGCGGGTGTTGTCGATGAAGAGGCCCGCGGTGCCGCTGACGGTGAGACCCTTGACGGGGGTCAGGATGGCGTACCACTTGCTGTCGAGGACGTCGGAGAGGAACTCACGCACGTTGTAGACGAGGTCGCCGGCGGGGTTGGCGGTGGCCCAACCGCCGGAGGGGCGGCTGGCCATGCGGCCGTAGCCGAAGTCCTGGCCCATGCCGTAGTCGTAGATGGGTCGGCCGGAGGCTTTGTCGTACATGAGGTTGCCCTGTGCGTCGCGCACATAGAAGGGATAGATGGGGGCGATGGTGTAGGCTACAGCGAATGCGTTGCCCGTGCCGCCTTCGTTGGTCGACGACTGTCCTGCGGGGTAGCCGCTGTTGGTGTAGACGTAGTTGGTGGATGTGCCGATTTTCAGCCAGTCCTTGGCCTGGTAGTCGACGTTGACACGGGTGCTGAATCGGTCGAAGTTCGAGTTGTCGATGATACCGGTGTCGCTGAGGTAGCTTCCGCTCACATAGTAGTTGAGCTTGGAGGTGCCGCCTGTGACGGTGAGTGCGTACTCCTGGCGAAGACCGTGGGTGAATGTGTTGTCAATCCAGTTTTCGGGCGTGTAGTAGTAGTTGCCGTCGCTGTAGCCGTAGGTGGCTGCGGGGTTGAGCTTTCCGTCCATGCCGATGAAGCTCTGTCCGGCAGGCACGCTCATGGTCTGCATGCTGTTGAGCCACAGGTTCTGGTTGGCGAACGCGTTGGCGGCCGATGCGGAGTAGCCGAGACCGATCTGCTGCATGTAGAGCGCGCGGTACATGGCCTCGAGGTACTGGCCGGGATTGGTAATGATGTCGTAGGTGGGCAGCGAGCGGCCGTTGGAACCCCAGCTTGCGTCGAGGGTGACCTTGGCGTTGCCTTCGGAGCCGCGCTTGGTGGTGATCATGATGACACCGTTGGCGCCGCGTGCGCCGTAGAGGGCTGTGGAGGCTGCGTCTTTCATGACGGTGAGCTGCTCGATGTCGCCGGCGGGGATGTTGCTGATGTCGCCGTCGTAGGGCATGCCGTCCACAACGTAGAGGGGAGAAGTGGAGGCGTTGATGGAGCCCGTGCCGCGGATATATACGGATGCGCCTGCGCCGGGCTGGCCGTTGGAGCTGAGCGTCTGCACGCCGGCCATCTTACCGGTGAGCGCCTTGGTGACGTTGCTGACCTGGGCGTTCTCCAGCTGGTCGGCGGCCACAACGCCTGCCGAACCGGTGTACTCGGAGCGTTTTGTGGTACCATATGCCACGACGATGACTTCGTCGAGGGCGCTGGTGGAGGGTTCGAGTTTCACGAAGAGCTTGCTATTGCCGATCGTCACGGTCTGCGGAGCGAAGCCCACGTAGGAAATGTTGAGTTTGGTAGTGTTAGCTGCCACCTGGATGGTAAAGTTGCCATCGATGTCGGTAACAACTCCTACACCGTGGCCTGCCGAAACGCTTACGCCGGTGAGCGGCTCGTCGTTTGTGGCATCCACGACAGTACCCGTGACCGTGCGCGTCTGCGCCGACGCACCTACGGCCATCGCTAATACTGCGAGAAGTAATAGAAACAGCTTTTTCATACTTAATTAGAAATTAGACATATATGTTATTGATACTTAAATACTTAACGAACCGACGGCCGCGGCCGCCCCTATTGTATGCACTCTTTTATGCAATGTAGAGTGTGCAAAGGTAACAATAATTTTTAATAAAGTTTACATTTTTGCGTGAATTTTTCTTTTAAATTAGCACTTTGCCACCCCTTGATTATGGAAAATTGACATTTGGGCGCGGTTAATATGTTTTATAACAGCGTTTTACGGCAGTGGAGAAAAATTTTTGCGGCAAGTCAAAAGGATAGCTTTTGCAGCGCAGGCTATTCGGAGAAAATGTGTAAATTTGCATTGCGGATCAGTTCCGCACGCATACACATTAATATAATATATACAAGATATGGCAAACTGGTTTGAATGTAAAGTGCGCTACGACAAGATGATGGAGAACGGCGCCGTGAAGAAAGTGAACGAACCCTATCTGGTGGACGCACTCAGCTTCACCGAGGCCGAGGCCCGCATCATCGAGGAACGCACTCCCTATATCAGCGGCGAGTTCAGCGTCAGCGCCGTGAAGCGCACGAAGATAGCCGAAATTTTCTGGAACGACGACGATGCCGCCGACCGTTTCTACCTGGTGAAAGTGGCCTTCATCACCATCGACGAAAAGACGGGCGCCGAGAAGAAAGCATCGTCGCTCATCCTCACGCAGGCCGCAGGCTTCAAGGATGCGCTCGACCACTTCCTGGATGGCATGAAGGGCACGATGGCCGACTTTGAGATCCAGAGCATCACCGAGACTCCGCTGATGGACGTGTACAAGGTGCGCGCCATGGGCGAAGGCGCCCCCAAATCCGCCGCGGAGTGAGCGACAGAGGCATAGGCGCACGCCTCGAGGGCGTGCGCGCCACGCTGCCGCCGGGCGTAGAGCTGGTGGCGGTGTCGAAGTTCCACCCCGTGGAGGCGCTGCGCGAGGCTTACGAAGCCGGACAGCGCGTGTTCGGCGAGAGCCGTGTGCAGGAGCTGCTGTCCAAGACAGAGGCGATGCCTGCCGACGTGCAGTGGCACTTCATAGGCCACCTGCAGCGCAACAAGGCCCGCATGCTCGTGGGTCGCGTGGCCCTCATAGAAAGCATCGACAGCCTGCAGCTGCTCGCCCTCGTCGACCGCCTGGCCGAAGAGCGCGGCGTGGTGCAGCGGGTGCTGCTTGAGGCGCATGTGGCGGCCGAGACGACCAAGAGCGGATTCGAGCCGTCGGCCCTGCTGGAGTGGTTCCGCTCCGGCGGCTACCGCACGCTGCGCGCCACGCACATCTGTGGCCTCATGGGCATGGCCACCAATACCGACGACGAGGCGCGCATCGACGCCGACTTCGCCGCTCTGGCCGGCCTTATGGCCGACATCCGCGCCGCGGCGCCCGACCTGCGCGGCTTCGACGTGCTGTCGATGGGCATGAGCGACGACTATCCGGCGGCCATCCGCCACGGCGCCACGCATGTGCGTGTCGGCACGGCTATCTTCGGCGAAAGGGACTATTGAAAGAATTTTGAAGCCGGGCATGCGCTGCAAAAGTTTGCACATGTCGGTCAAAAGGGTTAATTTTGTAATATCATGAGACATATCATCTGCATCATCAGTATGCTGCTGGCCGCCGTCGGCGTCCGTGCAGCCGTGGTGGACACGCTGAGCGTGCCCGCGACGTTCATTCCCGGCCCCATGCGCGTGACCGTGGTGACGCCCGACGAGGCTGCGGCGGGCAAGCGATTTCCCGTAGTGTACATTCTCCACGGCTACGACGGCGACTACCGCACCTGGACCGGCATCACACGCCCCGACCTGCCTGCGCTGGCCGACCGCTTCGGCATGGTGTTCGTGATGCCCGACGGCCGCGACTCGTGGTACTGGGACAGCCCCGAGCGCCCCGAGATGCAGATGGAGAGCTTCATCACCCGCGAGCTCGTGCCCTACATCGACGCCACGCTGCCCACCCTGGCCACGCGCGAAAAGCGTGCCATCACCGGTCTGAGCATGGGCGGCCACGGCGCGCTCTACCTGGCCATGCGCCATCCCGACCTCTTCGGGAACGCAGGCAGCATGAGCGGCGGCGTGGACATCCGTCCCTTCCCCAAGTCGTGGAAGATGGCGCAGTGGCTGGGCCCGCGCGACGCCGACCCCGCGCGCTGGGACGCGCACACGGTGGCCGGCCTTGTGGGGCAGCTGCAGCCGGACGCGCTCAACATCACCTTTGACTGCGGTGTGGACGACTTCTTCGCCGGCGTCAACCGCGAACTGCACGAAAGCATGCTGAAGGCAGGCATTCCTCACGACTACGCCGAGCGCCCCGGCAAGCACTCGCACAAGTACTGGGCCAACTCCATACTCTATCATCTGCTCTTCTTCAGCGAGGCTTTCGCGAAATGATACTCCGCAGCATCGACATCACCAACTTCAAGAACATCGAGCGCGCCCATCTGGACTTTTCGCCAAAGGTGAACTGTCTGTTGGGCGACAACGGCATGGGCAAGAGCAACCTGCTGGACGCGCTGCACCTGCTCAGCTTCACAAAAAGCTTCACGGGCGCGCCCGACCAGATGCTCATCCGCGCCGGCGAGGATTTCGCCATCGTGCGCGGCGACTATGAGCGCTCCGGCGCCGACGAGGAGATAATAGCCGGCCTGCAGCGCGGGCGCCGCAAGAGCTTCCGCCGAGGCGGCAAGGAGTACAAGCGCATCAGCTCGCACATCGGGCTGCTGCCGCTGGTGATGGTGAGCCCCGCCGACATGGACCTCATCAACGGCTCCGGCGAGGAGCGGCGCCGCTTCATGGACATGGTCATCAGCCAGACCGACCCGCGCTACCTCGACGCCGTAGTGCGCTACACCCGCCTGCTCGATCAGCGCAACCGTCTGCTGCGCGACGGCGCCGCCGATGCGGGCATCTTCGAGGCCATCGACTTCCAGATGGACGCCGCGGCGGCCTACATAGGCGCGCGGCGCCACGAGTGGACGGCGGAGCTGCAGGGCATGTTCGCGCGCTACTACAGCGCCATCTCCGGTGCTCCCGAGGCGGCCTGCGTGTCGCTCACCGCGCATGTGGGCCCCGGCAAGCCGCCGCTGTCGGAGCTGCTGCGCGAGCGCTTCGGGCGCGACACGCTGCTCCACCACACCTCGGCCGGCCCGCACCGCGACGACCTTGAGCTGACGCTCGACGGCATGCCCGTGCGCCGCACGGCCTCGCAGGGCCAGTGCAAGACGTTCACCATAGCCCTGCGTCTGGCGCAGTACGAGTTTTTGTCGCGCGCCTGCGGCATGGCTCCGCTGCTGCTGCTCGACGATATCTTCGACAAGCTCGACGCCGGACGCGTGGGCCGCATCATCTCCACGGTGGGCACGCACGGCTTCGGGCAGATATTCATCACCGACACCAACCGCCGCCACCTCGACGAGATCGTCGCCTTCATGGGCGCCGACCACCGCCTGTGGAGCGTGGACCACGGCGTTTTTGACATGATACCGGCATGAAGCGCACCGACCCCCGCACATTCGGCGCCCTGTTCGAGGAGCTGATCGACCGCTGCGGCGCGCGCGACACCTACGACCAGCAGCGCATCTGCTACATCTGGCCGGAGGTGATGGGTCCGACTATCAACAGACACACTGCCCGGCGCTGGGTGGACGGCGGCACGCTGCACGTCGTCATCACCTCGGCTCCGCTTAAGAGCGAGCTCGGCATGATGCGCTCGGCCATAGTCGAGCGGCTGAACACCGCCGCCGGCAAGAATATAATAACCTCCGTAGTTTTTCATTGATTATGAGCAATACACGCATTCCCGCACCTACTTTTGAATTCCGCCACCACCAGCCCGTGCAGCTGCGCTTCCTCGACATCGACCCCATGGGCCATCTCAACAATGCCATCTACTTTCAGCTCATGGACCTGGCCAAGGTGAAGTATTTCACGGCCCTCGGCGGCGTGTTCGACGGCAAGGCCGAGAGTCTCGTCATCGTGAATGTGAACTGCAGCTTTTTCTCGCCGGCCTATCTCGACGAGCCCATCGAGGTGCTCACCGGCGTGGAGAGTATCGGCGAGAAGTCGCTGCGCGTGGAGCAGCGCGTGGTCAACGCCGAGACCGGCGACGTAAAGTGCGTGTGCCACACCATTATGGCCGGCTTCGACCCCGTGAGCGTGCGCTCCATCCCTGTGAGCGACGAATGGCGCCGCAAAATTTCGGCCTACGAGCAGCGCGAGTTCTGAGGCTCGCCTGAAAAAATCGTGCAAAAAATCGCAAAAAAATCGGGGATTTGTGGCACGGGTGAGAAAAAAAATGTAATTTTGTAAAAATTCCACAGTCAATGGCCATCGACCTCCGACAACAGCTTGAGCGGGTGAACGCCAAGACCACGCTTGTGCTGGAGAAATACGCCTTGATGCAGCAGCGCCTCGCGCAGGCGCGCGCCGAAATCGAGCGGCTCAACGCCGAGCTGCTGCGCAGCCGGCAGACCATCGAGGAAATGGAGCTGAGACTCGAGTACCTGACCGTCAGCCACACCGTGGCAGCCTCGGGCGAGGAACTGGAGCACGCGAAGGCCATGATCGCGGAATTGGTGCGGGAAATCGACCGCTGCATAGCCGACCTCAACGACTGAGCGGCGGCCACCGATTGCTCGTCCACGCTGCTGATACATGACCGACAACCTACGCATAACAATAAAAATTGCCGATGTCGAGCCTATCCGCTTCGACATCAAGCGCTCCGAAGAAGCCATCTACCGTCGAGCCGAATATCATATCAACAAGCTCTACGACCAATGGCACGCCGGCGCAGGCAAAAGGCAGTCGCCGACGGAGGTCATGGCAAGGGTGGCACTCGCCTTTGCCGAACTCTACTATCGGAAGACAGAGCTGCTCAACGCACAGTCCGAAGTGCTCGCCGACTTTGAACGGCGGCTCGACGGCATCCTTGAGCCGGAACTCGGGACCACCTCAGAGGAGGCATGAGCCCAACACACATTTATCAGTAGGACGTAGACCATACGCCGGCCCGCACCGCCACGAAGCACTCCGCACGGAGAGGATTCCATCCTCGCCGCATCGGCTGCCCCGTGGACGGCGCTTTTTTTATTTTGAGAACAATAAACCAGATATAACAACTTAAATCAGAAACACAACCCAAGCATATGACATTCAATCTGATAACCACAATAGCCCTCGTGGTGCTGGCAGCGGCCCTGGCCGTGGCGGCGACGGTGGCCGTGCAGCGCCGCATGTCGCGCACACGCGCCAAAGAAATCATCGCCGACGCCGAGCGCGAGGCCGACGACATCAAGCGCACACGCGAGCTCGAAGGCCGCGAGGAGGCCATGAAGATAACCACCGAGGCCGAGAAGCAGGCGGCGCGTCGCCAGTCGCAGGCCGACCAGCGCGACGCCAAGCTGAAGCAGCGCGAGCTGCAGCTCAATCAGCAGCAGAGCGAGAACCAGCGCGCACGCAACGAGGTGGAGAGCGCCCGCGCAAGCCTTGAGGCGCGCGCTGCCGTGCTCGACGCCCGCGACGCCGAGCTTGAGAAGATGCAGGCACAGGCCCGCGAGCAGCTTGAGCACATCAGCGGTCTGAGCAGCGAGGAAGCCAAGGAAAAACTTGTGGAATCGCTGCGCGACGAGGCCAAGACGGCCGCCGCAAGCTACATCAACGACATCATGGACGAGGCCAAACTGACGGCCAACAAGGAGGCCAAGCGCATCGTGGTGCAGAGCATCCAGCGTGTGGCCACCGAGACCGCCATCGAGAACAGCGTCACCGTGTTCCACATCGACAGCGACGAGATAAAGGGCCGCATCATCGGCCGCGAAGGCCGCAACATCCGCGCCCTCGAAGCCGCCACCGGCATTGAAATCATCGTCGACGACACCCCCGAGGCCATCGTTCTCAGCGGCTTCGACCCCGTGCGCCGCGAGATTGCCCGCCTTGCCCTTCATCAGCTCGTGGCCGACGGCCGCATCCACCCCGCCCGCATCGAGGAAGTGGTGGCCAAGGTGCGCAAGCAGATCGAGGAGGAAATCATCGAGACCGGCAAGCGCACGGCCATCGACCTCGGCATCCACGGCCTGCATCCCGACCTCATCCGCCTGGTCGGCAAGATGAAGTATCGTTCGAGCTACGGACAGAATCTGCTGCAGCACTCGCGCGAGACAGCCAACCTCTGCGCCATCATGGCGTCGGAACTGGGCCTCAACCCCAAGAAAGCACGTCGCGCGGGCCTGCTGCACGACATAGGCAAGGTGCCCGACGAGGAGCCCGAACTGCCGCACGCACTCTTAGGCATGAAGCTGGCCGAGAAATACAAGGAGAAACCCGAGATATGCAACGCCATCGGCGCCCACCACGACGAGATTGAGCAGACATCGCTGCTCGCGCCCATCGTGCAGGTGTGCGACGCCATCAGCGGCGCCCGTCCCGGCGCCCGCCGCGAAATCGTGGAGGCCTACATCAAGCGCCTCAACGACCTCGAGCAGCTGGCTCTCAGCTATCCCGGCGTCATCAAGACCTATGCCATCCAGGCCGGCCGCGAGCTGCGCGTGATTGTGGGTGCCGACAAGATTGACGATGCCGAGACCGAAAAGCTCTCGGCCGAAATCGCCCGCCGCATACAGGACGAAATGACCTATCCCGGACAGGTGAAGATCACCGTCATCCGCGAGACACGTTCCGTAAGTTTCGCCAAATAAGTCATGGCCGATAAGGATAAAAACTGCGCAGGCTGTGCCGGCGGTTGCTCGTCGGAGGCCTGCGGCAAGGGCTGTGCCGGATGCGGCCGCGAGCCGCGCGGCAAGCTCACCTGCTACGACTGGCTGGGCGACATCCCCGCCGGCGAGTGCGACCTCGTGGAGGTGCAGTTCAAGAATACCCGCAAGGGCATCTACCGCAACTCCACCCACCTCGACCTCGCCATCGGCGACATGGTGGCCGTGGAGGCCGCACCCGGCCACGACATAGGGCAGGTGACGCTGACAGGCCCGCTCGTGCGTCTGCGTCTGCGCCGCCGTGCCAAGAACGAGGGCGAGATAAAGCGCGTGTTCCGCAAGGCCAAGGCCGCCGACCTCGAGAAGTACCGCGAGGCCCGCGCCCGCGAGCATGAGACGATGATACGCGCGCGGCGCATTGCCGAGAAAATAGGCCTTAACATGAAAATCGGCGACGTCGAGTTTCAGGGCGACGGCAACAAGGCGATATTCTACTACATAGCCGACGAGCGCGTGGACTTCCGTCAGCTCATCAAGGTGCTGGCCGAGACGTTCAAGGTGCGCATCGAGATGAAGCAGATAGGCGCACGCCAGGAGGCAGGCCGCATCGGCGGAATCGGCCCCTGCGGGCGTCCGCTGTGCTGCTCGAGCTGGATGACCAACTTTGTGAGCGTCGCCACGGGCGCAGCCCGCTATCAGGACATCTCGCTCAACCCGCAGAAGCTGGCCGGACAGTGCGCCAAGCTCAAATGCTGCCTCAATTTCGAGGTCGACGCTTATGTGGAAGCCGTGAAGAGTCTGCCGAGCAAGGAAATACGCCTGGAGACGGCCGACGCCACCTACTTCCATTTCAAGACCGACATCTTCCGTCGCCTCATCACCTACAGCACCGACAAGCGCATGGCCGTAAACCTCGTCACCATCGACGCCGACCGCGCGTTCGAGGTGATAGCGCTGAACAAGGCCGGCGAGAAGCCGCTGACGCTCGCGAGCGAGGCCGACCAGTCGAAACCCAAGGAAGCAGCCGCCTACGGCGACCTCTTAGGGCAGGACGACCTCACCCGCTTCGACAAGAAAAAGAAGAAAAAGCGCAAGCCCCAGAAGGCCGCAGGGCGCGAACAGAAGCCAGCCGACGGCCGCCAGCCGCAGCAGGAGGGCGCCAGGCAGCCGCAACAGCCCCGCGAGGGCGGAGCGCCTGCCGGCGAACGCAAGCGCCGCAGCCGCAACCGCGGCGGCCGCGGTGGCCGACCGGCCGAAGGCGGAGCGCCCGCTCAACCCAAAAACGACTGACACCATGCACCGCCGTCTGCTGTTTCTGCTCCCGCTCGTTGCCTGCATCCTGGCTGCCTGCTCCGGCGCCGGAAGCAAAGGCGACGATGTGGTTTTCAGTGCTTTCCGCCCCGTCGATCCCGAGGGATGGCGCTACACCGACACCCTCGTGTTTCCGCTCGCGGAGATGGCCGACACGGTGGCCGTGCGGGGCGACCTTGCCGTCACCGTGCGCCACTCCAACGACTACGCCTACAGCAACATATGGCTGCAGGTGCTGACGCCGGAGGGTCCGAAGAGCGTGTGCGTCGAGCTCGCCGACGTGTTCGGCCGCTGGTATGGCCGGGGCATGGGTCTGACATTCGAGCGCACCGACACCGTGCTGCGCGGTCTCACCCTCACCCCCGCCGACACGCTGCGCATCCACCACAACATGCGCCTCGACACGCTCGGCTCCGTCGAGCAGCTCGGCATTTTCTTCCTCCGCCGCTAAAATCAAACATATATGACATACGACGCGTTTATTTTTGACATGGACGGCACGCTGTGGGATGCCGTCGACGGGTATTGCGAGGTGTGGAACGCCACTATCGACGCGTTCGACATAACGTGTCGGCGCATCGACCGCGACCTCCTGTTCACACAGATGGGACAGCCGCTCGACGTCATCATGGACGCCCTCATCCCCGGCGACTACGACCGCGGGGCTTTTATGGCCCGCATGCGTGAACTCGAGGCCGAGATAGTGCCACGGCGCGGGGGCGTGCTTTATCCGCGCGTGCGCGAAGTCATCGAAGAACTGCGCCGGCGAGGCGCGCACATCTCGCTGGTGAGCAACTGCGGGGCCTCGGGGCTGCGCAACTTCTTTGCCTTCACCGGCCTCGGCGACCTGTTCGACGACAGCGGCGCGCACGGCGTCAACGGCCTCAGCAAGGCCGAGAACATCGCGCTGATGGTGGAGCGCCACAGGCTGAAGCGTCCCGTGTATGTGGGCGACACGCAGCTCGACATCGACTCGGCCCATGCGGCAGGCATGCCGGCCGTGTGGTGTGCCTACGGCTTCGGCACGGCCGAGGGCGCGGAACATCGTATTGAATCGTTTGACCAGCTTCTTTCGCTATGAACGAGCATCTTATAGTTCTCTCCGAAGCCGAGTACGCGTTGCGTCTCGGCCGCCTGCAGCAGGCCATGGAGCCTGCCGCCGACGCGCTGTTGCTCTGCGACAACGCCAACCTTTACTGGCTCACCGGCCGTGTGTTTGCCGGTTATGCCTACATTCCCCGCGAAGGCTCGCCGCTGTTCGGCCTGCGGCGCTGCGTGCACCTGACAGCTCCCGGCGCTGCGCCGGAGCGCAAGATCGAGGACTTTGCGGCCCGCGTTGCCGCCGAGTGCCCCGCGGCCTCCCGCATAGGCTATGAGACTGACGTGCAGAGCTACGCGGCGGTGGAGCGCGCCCGCGCCGCCTTTGTCGCGCAGTGGCCCGCCGCCGAGGCTGTGAGCGCTGCGCCCGTGATGCGCGCCGTGCGCTCTGTCAAGACGCCCGTGCAGCAGCAGATGATGCGCGAATCGGGACGCCGCCACGAGGCTGTGTACCGCCGCGTCCCGCAGCTCTACACACCGGGCATGAGCGACATAGAGCTGCAGGTGGAAATCGAGCGTCTGAGCCGCCTGGAAGGCTGCCTGGGGCAGTTCCGCGTGGCCGGCGGCGATATGGAGCTCTTCATGGGCAACGTGCTTGCCGGCGACAATGCCGACGCTCCTTCGCCCTACGACTTCGCCATGGGCGGCGCCGGCATGGACCCGTCGCTGCCTGTGGGCGCCAACGGCACGGTGATACACCCCGGCACCACCGTGATGGTGGACATGAACGGCGACTACACCGGCTATATGACCGACATGACGCGCACGTTCCGCCTCGGCGAAATCTCCGCGGAGGCCATGCGCGCGCACGAGCTCAGCCGCGAGATATGCCGCACGCTCGCCGACGCCGCCCGCCCCGGCACGCCTGCGCGCGAGCTTTACGACACGGCTCTGCGCATGGCCACCGACGCCGGCCTTGCCCATCTTTTCATGGGCCACCGCCAGCATGCGGGATTCGTGGGCCACGGCCTCGGCATAGAGATAAACGAGGCGCCCGTGATAGCCCCGCGCTCGCGCGATATCCTCGCCGAAGGCATGTGCATAGCGCTCGAACCCAAGTTTGTGATCCCCGGCACCGGCGCCGTGGGCATCGAGAACACCTACATAGTGCGCGCCGACGGCCCCATGGAGTGCATCACCGGCGCGCCCGAAGAAATCATCGACCTCGACAAATGAATTTAGCCGACCGCCTGAAAGAATCCGTATTTGCCACCGTCGGGGCCGCAGCCGACGATCTCGGCCTGCCGGCATACGCCGTCGGCGGCTATGTGCGTGACCTCATCGTGGGGCGCCACAGCAAGGACATCGACTTCGTGACCGTAGGCTCCGGCATCGACCTTGCCCACGCTGTGGCCGCGCGCATAGGGCGTCGCTGCCGCGTGAACGTGTTCAAGACCTACGGCACCGCGCAGATAAAGCGCGGCGCGCTGGAACTTGAGTTCGTGGGTGCGCGCCGAGAGAGCTATCACCGCGAGTCGCGCAACCCGATAGTGGAGAGCGGCACGCTGGAGGAGGACATCGCGCGCCGCGACTTCACCATCAACGCCATGGCCATCAGCGTGAACAGCGCCACCTTCGGCGAGCTCATCGACCTCTACGGAGGCATGGACGACATCCGCTCGCGCACCATCCGCACGCCGCTCGACCCGGACATCACCTTCAGCGACGATCCCCTGCGCATGATGCGCGCCGTGCGCTTTGCCTCGCAGCTGCAGTTCGGCATCGCGCCCGAGACCTTCGACGCCATCTGCCGCAACGCCGGCCGCATAGAGATAATCACCGTGGAGCGCATCAAGGACGAGCTGTGCAAAATCATGCGCTCGCCGCGCCCGTCGATCGGCCTCGACCTGCTGCACCGCACCGGTCTGCTCAAGCTGATATTCCCCGAGCTTGAGGCCCTTGCGGGAGTGAGCGTGGTGCACGGCCGCGGCCACAAGGACAATTTCTACCACACGATGCAGGTGGTCGACACCGTGGCTTCCGGCACCGACAACGAATGGCTGCGCTGGGCCGCGCTGCTCCACGACATAGGCAAGCCGGCCACAAAGCGCTACGACGAGCGCACGGGCTGGACCTTCCACAACCACAATTTCATAGGCGCCAAGATGGTGCCGCGCATTTTCAGCCGTCTGCGTCTGGGCATGGGTGCCGAGATGCGCTATGTGCAGAAACTCGTGGAGCTGCACATGCGCCCCATAGCGCTTGTGGAGGATGAGGTGACCGACAGCGCCGTGCGCCGTCTCGTCAATTATGCCGAGGGCGACCTCGACGACCTGATGCTGCTTGCGCGCGCCGATATCACCAGCAAGAACGAGGAGAGGAAGCAGCGGTTCCTCGAGAACTTCGACCTGGTGGAGCGCAAATATGAGTACATCAAGGCGCTCGACGCCGAGCGTGCACGCCGCAACCCTGTGGACGGCAACGAGATAATGCACATTTTCGGACTGACGCCAAGCCCCATGGTAGGACTGCTCGCCGGCTCGCTCAAGCAGGCCATCAAGGACTGCGACATCGAGGACACGCGCGAGGCATCGCTGCGCTTCCTCATCGACCTCGCCGCCTCCCACGGCATTGCCGTGGTGAACGAGCCGGCGGCGGAGGGAGATGAACCTGTTGTTGAATCTTAAAAAAAGGAAATCAAGTGTATTACGTTCAGAAACGCCTTGAAATATCGGCCAGTCACTACCTTCGCCTCAACTACGAGAGCAAATGCTCGGTGCTGCATGGCCACAACTGGATTGTGACGGTGTTCTGCCGCGCCGCCGAGCTCGATGAAAACGGCATGGTGACGGACTTCACCCACATCAAGCACCGTGTGATGGACCGCCTCGACCACACGGCCATAAACGATGTGGTGGATTTCAACCCCACGGCCGAGAACATGGCCCGCTGGATATGCGAACAGATTCCGAACTGCTATCGCGTGGATGTGCAGGAAAGCGAAGGCAACCTCGCAAGCTACACCATAGACGACTGATATGTATCGCGTAAACGAGATATTTTATTCGCTGCAGGGGGAAGGCTTCTACACGGGCACGCCCGCAGTGTTTCTGCGGTTCAGCGGCTGCAACCGCCGCTGTGCATTCTGCGACACCGACTTTGCGGCCTACACGGAGATGAGCGCGGAGGAGATAGTGGCCAAAGTGTCGGAATTCCCGGCCCGCCACATCGTCGTGACCGGCGGCGAGCCCCTCATGCAGCTCGACGACAGGCTGGTGCGTGCGCTCAAGACGGCCGGCTTCTACATCCAGGTGGAGACCAACGGCTCGCTGGCCGCGCCCACGGGTGTGGACTGGGTGACATGCTCGCCGAAGGCTGCCCCGTGGGGCATCGACCGCATCGACGAACTGAAGATTGTCTATGAAGGGCAGGACGTGGAGCGCATAGCCGAGCTGTTGCCGGCGCCGCGCCTGCTGCTGCAGCCGTGCTCGGGCCGCAACACCGACGAGGTGGTGCGCTACATCCTCGACCACCCGCGCTGGCGTCTCTCGCTGCAGACCCACAAGCTCATCGACGTGCGCTGATGGCCGCCGCGTAGCTGCGGCCTACGGGAAGGATGTGGCCGGAGTCGAGGCGCACTTCCTGGCTGTTGAAAGAGGCGATGCGGGCGCGGGGAACTATGTAGGAGCGGTGGATGCGGATGAATGTGTCGGGCGGGAGCATGGCTCCGAGGTTCTTAAGGGTGACTCGCGAGATGGTGCACGGGCCGGTGCGGCGATAGATTTTTGAATAGGCTTCCATTGCCTCGACGTACAGGATGTCGTCGAGGGGGATGGTGACGTTGTTGTACTCCTGCTTGACGACAATCGAGCGTGGTGCGGCAGCGGCGCGTGTGTAGTCGAGGCGGCGCAGGGCTCGGGCCACGGCTTTCAGGAAGCGGTCGTAGGAGAACGGCTTGTGCAGGTAGTCGACGGCGTCCAGGTCGAAACCTTCGGCGGCGTAGTCGAGGTAGGCTGTGGTGAAGATGATGCATGTGTCGGCAGGGACGGATGCGGCGAGAGTGATGCCGTCGATGCCGTCCATCTCTATGTCGAGGAAAGCGATGGCGGGGCGCCGGCTCCGTATGGCCTCAAGGGCTGCGGCTGGGTCGGTGAAAACCTCGAGGGCGAGGTCGCCGCGGCGCTCGCAGAATTTGCGTATGACTTCGAGGGCGAGCGGCTCGTCGTCGACGGCTATGCAGGAGACTGGTGTGGAGGTCATGAGAGCTGGATTCGTAGGTTTACCCGATAGATGCCGTCGTCGCCGGCGCCTGCAGCGAGGCTGTAGCGGCCGGGGAAGATGCCGTCCAGGCGTGCCCGGCAGTTGTCGATGCCTGTGGGCGCGTTGCGGCGGAATTCGTCGGCGTGTTTCATGATGGCGTTGCTTGTCTCGAATGTGAGCTGTCCCCGGCGCAGGACGAGGGCGAGGGCGATGGTGCAGTCGCGGGTGGACGATGCGCCGTATTTGAATGCGTTTTCGAGGAAGGTCATGAGTATCATGGGAGGCATGAGGGCCTCGGGATCGTCGACGTCGCAGTGCCAGTCGACGCGTGTGCGCGTGCCGAGACGTATGGCCTGCAGGTCGATGTAGTTGCCTATGTAGGCTATCTCGTCGCCGACAGGGACACTTTCGTTGCGGATGGTGGTGTAGGTGTACTCGAGCAGTTGCGTGAACTTGACGAATGCGTCCTCGGCCTGGCGGGATGTGCCTATGACGAGGCTGTAGAGGGAGTTGAGCGTGTTGAAAAGAAAGTGGGGGCTGATCTGAGCCTTGAACATGGCGAGTTCGGCGCGGTTGCGCTCATACTCTATTTTCTTGCGGTGGAGCAGTTGCGAGTACAGCTCGCGCACGAAGGAGATGGTGAGGGCGTAGCTGACGACGATGGAGAACATGAGCCACATGCTGAGCGACACGCTGTAGTTGCGCACCTGGGTCTGGTACTCGCTCATGGCGGGGAGCACGAAGTCGAGGCGCGGCAGGGGGTAGTGGGCGAGTAGCCAGTTGAGCATCGCGAGCAGAGCCAGCAGGGCCGCCGCGCGCCGGTAGCGCCGCGCGATGATGAGGTGCGGCACGCGGGCGGCTCTCACTGCAAAATACACGCAGTACATGTACAGGCACACGAGGATGAAGAACCACACGGAATAGCTGATCCAGTGGTGGGCGGGCCCGAGAGCGAGCAGCAGCGGCATGAGCACGATGCAGAAGAATAGGTCGAGGATGGGCGGGGTGCGTGTCTCGGTGTCTTGCATGCGCATGGCGTACGGTGATGTATGATGGGAAGCGGGACGACGGGCTCAGCGGGTGAAGGCGCGCGACACGAAGGGCAGGCAGGTGTAGAGAGCCGTGTGCCAGTACTCGCAGTCGTGGCCGCCGTCGCGCACGCGGAACTCCACGGGGATGCGCGCGGCGTGCATGGCCTGGATGAACTCGATGTTGCGGGGCAGGAGGAAGTCGTCGTCGCCGCAGTCCACATACCAGCGGACGGTGCGCAGCGCGTCGCGGCATGTGTCGTCGGCCTCGGCTACATAGCGCACGCAGCTGTTCTGCTGCACGGAGCGGGTGAGCAGGGCTATCTTGTCGCCGGGGCTTTCGGAAGGCACGGCGCCTTCTTGGGGTATGTCCATGAGGGCGCTCATGGCGTAGGCAGCGCAGAAGGTGTCGGGGTGGCGCTGGGCGTAGGAGGTGGTGCCGCCTCCGCCCATGGAGAGGCCTGCGATGGCGCGGCGCCCGCGTGAACCTCCGGCGCGGTAGGTCTTTTCTATGTAGGGGAGGAATTCGGCGAAGAAGAAGTCCTCGTAGTTCCATCCGGGGATGTTGAAGTAGCCGTTCTGCTCTTCGGCAGGGTTGCCGCCGGCGTGCGGACTTACGACCACCATTTCGTCGGCTTCGCCGGAGTTGATGAGGCGGTCGAGCACTTCGTTGGCTTTCTGGTCGCGGAACCAGCCCTGATTGTCGCCGTACATGCCGTGGAGGAGGTAGAGCACGGGATATGTGCGCGTGGTGTCGGTGTCGAAGCTCTTGGGGAGGTAGACGGTGTAGGGGCGGTCGGCGTTGAGGACGGAGCTGTGGATGGTGTCGGTGAGGACGCGGCTCTGCGGACCCCACTGCGCGGCTGCTCCGAGCGCCGCTGCAAGGAATGTGGCTATGAAGACGGGTCTTTTCATTGGTGAATGTGATTGGTTGGTGCAAAGATAATTAAAAATTCAGAAATAAAAAACAGGGGCGCCCGCACCGGGCGCCCCTGTCTGAGGGAGGTTGTCCTGCAGGATGCCGGACAATTCTTACTGTGCCGTCACCTTGGCGGTGTAGGGCACGGTCGAGAGGTCGAGGGTGACGACGTAGGTGCCGGCGTCGGCGGTGGTGATGTTGCCTGCGTTGAACACGAGGCCGTCGGCGGCGCCGCCCCAGTTGATGTCCCAGCCGTTGTTGGCGCCGATTTTCCACTCGCAGCCTGCGGGGAACTCGGTGGGCGCGGAGGTCCAGGTGAGCAGGTCGTCGGAGGGCGTGAGAGCCTCGAAGGACGCCCAGCCGTTGAAGCCGCCGATGATACCGAGGGTGCTGATGTAGGTGAGCTTGAGGTCGCGGGTGTTGTAGTTGAGCTCTACATAGAAGAGACCTTTGGCGATGTCGGTGGTGATGTTGTTGCCGCCGTCGGCCTTGCCGGTGTAGACAATGGTGCCGTTGTCGAGGGTCTGCTTCTCAAGTGCGCTGCCCATGCCGAAGTCGTGGCCTTCCCAGCCGAGGTCGGGGTTGAACTTGAAGCCGTCGCCGCTTTCAACCACCACGAGGCCGGTGTAGTTGACATAGTCGGTGGTGGTGAGGATCTGCGATGCGCCTGCGTTCCAGCCGTTGGAGGATCCGGGGGTGTAGAAAGAGGTGAAAGCCTGCTTGTACTCGTAGGTGTCGGTGAGCATGTTGATGGTCATGAGCACGGGGGCGCCTACGGAGAGCGTGCCTGCGGGTTCGCCTTCGAGGAGGTCGCCGGTGGCGTCGTTGGCTCCTGCGGGGCCGTAGACCTCGCCGGTTGCGGCTACGATACGCCATTTGGCACCCTGCTCAACGCCTGCCACGGTGAGGCTGAAGGTGGGGTCGTCGTAGGGGCTGCTGTCGCTGTGGGAGAATGCGAATCCCTGCACGTCGGAGAAGTCGCCGGCATTGGACACCTCGAGGGTGTAGGCGTCGGCGATTGTCTTCTCGGCGGGGAAGGGCACGATGGAGAGCTGGTAGGGACCGTAGAAGTAGTCGCCACCGCCCATGCGCACGCGGGAAGTGCCTTTTACGGCGTAGGCGGCGTAGCGGGCGTAGATGGTGGCTGCCGCGGGGTCGTGGGTGACGTTGTTGTAGTAGAAGTCCTGGAGTGCGTCGGCTGCGACGGCAATGTTGCCTTCGGCGTCGGTGCGCGCATCGATGTCGAAGGGCTGCGCGAAGTCCTCCGTGGCGGCCACCTGCATGGCGAGCTCCACGGTGTAGCCTTCGGGGGCGTCGGTGAAGTCGACTTTTGCCACTTCGGCTGTCTGGCCGGCGGCGTTGAGAGCGGCGAGGTCGAGTTGTGCGCCGTCGGGCGTCACGCTGATGTTGTCGGCGTAGAAGGGCGACTCCTGGGGATAGGTCTGCGGCGTGGCGTTGCTTTCCTGCACTTCGTCGCAGGCGGCCAGCGAGAGGCCGAGGGCCGCGGCGCAGAGTATATAAAGCTTTTTCATTGTGGGATTAGTCGTTGATGGTGAATGTCACTGCGTTGTTGTTGGCGTCGAGTGTGACGGTGATGTTGTGGCCTGCTGCTCCGGGCATCTTGAAGCATGCCTGGCCCACGACGGTGGGATAGGAGATGCCGGGATCAACCACCACGTTGCCGCCGTCGACGGTTGCGGTGGGGTCGTTGGTGTCGGCGGCCCACTGTGCGTCGGTCCAGCCTGCGAGGGCCGAGTAGAAGCGGCAGTAGAGCACGTCGCCGTCGCCGCCGAAATCAGCGGGCATGTCGAAGGTGCCGGTGTAGACGCCGGTGGCGCCTTCGTCCACGAGCTTCCAGTCGTCGTAGGCGTCGCCCTCGGGAGTGGCCCAGCCGCCGTTGTTGCCGACCATGTAGGCGTAGTTCGAAACTACGACTTCGTGGGCGCCTTCGGTGATGGTGACGGTCATGTTGTTCTCGTCGCTCATGTCGACCACGATGGTCATCTCGCCGCCGGCCCAGGTGGCGAAGTTGAAGTTGTCCTTGGTGGCCTTGATGCCGTCCTCGAAGAGGCCGTCGGTGAAGGCGCAGGCGATGTTGTAAGCGCCGTCGCTGCTGACTGCGTCGCCGCCGTGGTTGTTGCAGGGACCGTAGCTGAAGGTGTCCCAGTCGCCGTCGAGCTCGGTGTAGAAGCGGAAGAGGGCCTGGCCTGCGGGCACGTTGAACACGCCGCTGTAGATTTTGGAGCCGATGGCCTTGTCGCTCTCGTAGAGGCGCCACTGCTTCAGAGTCTCGGTCTCGGTCATGTTCCACTCGGAGCAGGAGCCCACGAGGTAGATGTAGCCGGGCGAGGGGATGGCGAAGTAGCCCTTGACGTGCTGGAGTTCAATCCAGTTGCTCTTGACGAGGCCGAGGCCGTCGTTGTTGAGCTGCGCGATGGCACGGATGTAGAGAGGCTGGTAGCCGGGGTCGGTCCAGTCGTCGGGGTTCTCGATGCCGCGGAGCACGCAGAGGCCTGTGGCCACGTCTTCGTCGTTGATGGTGAACGACGCGAGGTTGGGCTCGTTGGATGCGATGGCGTAGGTGGTTTCCTTGTCGAGGGAGATTTCCACGCTGTAGGATGCGGTGGCCACGAAGCCGTAGTCGGGCTGCGAGCACGTCAGCGCGATGGTGCCGCCGGGGGTGAGCTCGTAGTACTGCTCGGCCGTGGGCGGCGTGTTGAGCGTGAAGCTGTCGGGCACGTTGAGCACGGGTGTCTTGTCGTCGTTGCAGGCGGCGAGACCCATGATGGCGAGCGCGCTCAGAAATATGCTGAGTTTTTTCATTGTAGGTACATTGAAAGGATTAGTAGCCGGGGTTCTGGCCGATTACAGATACATAGGAGTAGGGGATGGCGAAGAGGGCGCGGTAGTCGGGGATGGAGACACCCTCGTAGATGCCGCCCTTCCAGCTCCAGAGATAGGAGCTGCCGGTGAACTTGCCGAAGCGGATGAGGTCGCTGCGGCGGTGTCCCTCCCAGTAGAGCTCTACCTGGCGTTCGTGGAGGATATCGTCGAGGCTCATGGAGCTGGCTTTGGGCAGGCCGGCGCGCTCGCGCACCTGGTTGAAGTAGCCGAGGCCGTCGATGCCGGTGACACCGCGTGCCTCGCACTCGGCGAGCATGAGGTAGGTGTCGGCCAGGCGGAACACGGGATAGTCGGCGTCGCACATGCCGCCGGTGCTGTAGACGCAGGCGCCTGCGGCGGGATCGTTGTCGTAGTTGTCTTCGCTGACGTAGCGGTACTTGGTGCAGATGTAGCCTTCGAACTCATAGTCGTCGAGGTCCTCGACACTGTTGGTGAGACCGTCGGTGTAGAAGAGGAAGCGCTTGTCGCCGGGCTCGAACGCGTCGATGAGCTCGGGGCGCACTTTCAGGCCGCTCCAGGGGGTGAAGTCGGCGCCGAGCTGCTTGAGCACGTCGGCGGGCATCTTGTCGCTGTAGGCACCTGCGGTGAGGTAGGTGGTGCCGCCCCAGCTTTCCATGGCGCCTACCTGCTGGGGAGCTGCCCAGAGGATTTCGCCATTGCCGACGTAGCGGTCGTTGGAGCCGCAGAAGAGGTATTTGTACTCGTCGGCGAGCTGCATGCCGCCGTCAAGCACGTGCTTGCAGGCATCGGCGCATTCGGCGTACATGGCGTGGCCGGTGTAGACCTCGGCGTTGAGATAGAGCTTGGCCAGGAGCATGTAGGCTGCTTCGCGGGACACACGGCCGTAGGTCTGCTGTGCGGCCACGGGCACCGAGGGGATGGCCTCGGCGAGGTCGGCCACGGTGGCGTCGAAGAGCTGCTGGCGGTCGTAGGTGGGAGGAATGGCACCGGTGGTTGCGCCCACGACCCAGGGTCCGCGGCCGAACATGTCGATCATGTTGTAGTAAGCGTATGCGCGGAGCACACGGGCCTCGGCCTCGAAAGCGGTCTTTTCTTCGTCGGTGAGGAGGTCGCCGGCGGTGGCGAGGATGTCGATGAACGTAGTGGCCTTGCGGGCAAGGTCGGCCTCACGGGCGTAGCAGAGATAGAGCCAGCCGTTGTTGTCGAGCCATGTCTGCTCGAAGAGGGCGTGGTAGCCGGGGTCGTTCCATTTGTTCATGATGACGGCGCCGTCGGCAGTGAGTTCCTGTGCGTTCCAGTGGCAGCGCATGAACACGCCGTCGCCGGCACCATAGCCGGGCCAGGAGATGTTTCCTTCGTAAAGGAGGGAGCCGTAGAGGCTGCCGAGATAGCCGTACCACTCGGCTGTGGTGGTGAGCTCGAGCTTGGTCTGGGGATCGTCGGGCTTGACGTCGAGGTCGTCGACGCAGGCGGTGGTGGCGAGAGTCAGACCCATGCAGGCGAGAGCGGCATATTTATATAGTTTCATAAAATGATGCTTTCTTATGTGTGAAGTGAAGAGTGATTAGAAAGTGGCCACCACGCCGAGGGAGTAAGTGGTGGGGCGGGGGTAGACGCTGCCGTCGATGCCGGAAGCGACCTCGGGGTCGACGCCCTTGTACTTGGTGATGACGAAGGGATTCTGCACGGCTGCGTAGAGGCGCAGGCGCAGGCTGTTCTGCAGCAGTTCGTTCCAGGTGTAGCCCAGGGTGATGTTGTCGCAGCGAACGAACGAGGCGTTGCGCACGAAGTAGTCGCTGAGCTGCATGGCGTCGGTCTTGGTGGTCTGCCAGATGTAGGCGTTGTTCATGAGATTGCCCAGAGGCGCGGTGCTGGTGAGGGAGGCGAAGCTGTTGTCAACCTCGTTCTTGTTGTACACCCAGTTGCCGATGCTGGAGCGGAATGTGAAGCCGAAGTCCCAGTTCTTCCAGTTGAAGGTGTTCTGCCAGTTGAGTGTGACGGCGGGATCCTTGGAGTGGTAGAGATAGCGGTCGTCGCTGGTGATGGTGCCGTCGCCGTTGCGGTCCACGTACACGCCTTCTACGGGAGTGCCGTCGGGGTTGTAGACCTGCTCGTACACCCAGTAGGAGAACGCGGGGAAGCCCACTTCGTGCTTCTGCACGTTGCCTGCTGTGCCCACGTTGCCGGTGGTGGTGTCGGCGCCTTCGGCGAGGCGTGTCACCTTGTTCTTGTTCCAGGCCACGTTGAAGTTGCTGCTCCAGGTGAATTCCTTGGTCACTACGGGGCGCGTCATGAGGTTGAACTCAACGCCGATGTTCTCGAGGTCGCCGAGGTTCTGGGGGCCCATGTTGCTGAGGTTGGAGCCGATGGGGTAGGTGGCCACTGTCAGCAGGTCCTTGGTCTTGCGCTTGTAGAAGTCGATGCTGCCGTTGATGCGGTTGTTGAGGAATGCGAAATCAACGCCGGCGTTCCATGTGTGGGTCTCCTCCCATTTGAGGGTGGTGTTGTAGGCGTTGGGCATGATGGTGTAGTAGAGCTTGCCGTCGGGGCCGACGTACTGCTGGTTCTGGTTGGTGCTCTGGTTGAACACGGGCATGTAGAAGTAGAGGTAGTCCTCGCCGAGGTCCTGCTGGCCGGTGATGCCGTAGCCTGCGCGGAGCTTGAGCTCGTTCATGAAGGAGCGGGCGCCCTCCATGAAGCTTTCGTCGAGGATCTTCCAGCCGAGGGCCACCGAGGGGAATGTGCCCCAGCGGGTGTCCTTGCTGAAGCGGCTGGTGCCGTCGCGGCGCACGGTGACGGTGAGCAGGTAGCGGTCCATGAAGGTGTAGTTCAGACGTCCGAAGTAGGAGAGCAGCTGATAGGGCTTGCTGTAGTACACGGTGGCGTCGCGCTGGTAGTAGTCGAAGCTCTGGCCGGGGGCGTTCACCCACGAGAAGTTGTGGCCTTTGAATTTGAACTTCTGCCAGGAGTAGCCTGCGGTGACGTCGATGGCGGAGCGGATGGCGTTGAATTCCTTGTTGTAGTTGAGGTAGAAGTCGAGCAGCAGGTTGTAGCGCTCTTCGTTCTCCTTGTACTTGGTGGTGTAGCCGTCGCGCACCACTACGTCGCTGCCGGGCACATAGTGGCCGGCCTTCCATGCTGCGGGCGAGAAGGGCTTGTCGAAGTTGGTGCACTCGCCGTGGCTGTAGTCATAGGCGAGGTTGAGGTTGGCGCGGAGCTCGCGGAGGAAGGGCATACGCAGGTCGAGCATGAGGTTGCCGATGCTCTGGTAGACCTTCGACTTGGAACTGTAGTCCTTAAGCTCGGCCACGGGGTTGAGGCTCTCGATGGTGTTGAGGCTTGCGCCGTTGTCGCCGGAGATGAGGGCGCCGCCGCCGGCGTAGCTGGTGTAGCCGTTGAGGTTGTTGCCGCCGGGCATGAACACGGGCAGGGTGGGGTTGAAGCTCACGGCTCCGCCGAGCACGCCTTTCTGGTAGCGGTTGTTGATGTATGCGCCCTTGACGTTGAGGCTTACGCTCAGAAGGTCGTCGAAGAATTTGGGCGTCAGGTTGATGCTTGCGGTGGTGCGGTCCATGCGCGTGGTGCGGATGAGGCCGTTGTTGTCGGTGAAGCTCAGAGCCACGCGGTAGGGCAGGAAGCCTGCGGTGCCGCCCACGCTGAGGGAGTAGTCGCTGGAGATGCTGGAGGAGATGATTTCCTTCTGCCAGTCTGTGTTGTAGATGGTGCCGTTCACGCCGAGGGCCGCAGCCTGGGAGGATTCGGCGCCGTAGCGGTTGGTCACGAAGTTGGCGAAGGTGGGGCCGTCCATCATGTCCATGGTCTTGCGGGGCGTGTTGACGTACATGTTGGCGGTGAAGTTGACCTGCGGCTTGCCGCTCTTGCCCTTCTTGGTGGTGATGATGATGACGCCGTTGGATGCGCGCGAGCCGTAGATGGCCGTCGCGGAGGCGTCCTTGAGGATGGTCATGCTCTCGATGTTCTCGGGCGAGATAAGGCCGAGCGCATTGCTGGAGCCCTTGACGGTGCTGCCCGACATGGGCACGCCGTCTACCACGATGAGAGGTGCGTTGCTGGCCGCGAGCGAAGCGCCGCCGCGGATGAGGATGTCTGCTCCGCCGGAGGGGTTGCCGCCGTCGGTGGTGACAACGACACCGGGGCTTGCGCCCACGAGGAGATCCTGAGCGGAGTTGGCGAGGCCGGCTTCGATTTCGTCGGGTTTGACGACGGCCACGGAGCCGGTGGCGTCGGATTTCTTGACCATGCCGTAGCCCACGACGACGAGTTCGTTCATGGCCACGGTGTTGCTCTGGAGTGTTACGTCGATTTTGGTGCGTCCCTCGATAGCCACGTCCTGTGTGTTGTAGCCGATGTAGGAGAAGGTGAGGGTGCCGTTGGCCGGAGCTTCAATGCGATAGTTGCCGTCGATATCGGTGGCAACACCCGTTGTCTGGCCTTTGAGCGTGACGCTGGCGCCGATTGCAGGCTCTCCGTCGGGCTCATAGACCGTGCCGGTGACGACAACCGTTTGCGCGAAAGCGGGGAAGGAAAGACATAGCACTGCTGCGAGTACAAGCCAAGCCTTCCGAGTCATTTGAAAACAAATGTTCTTCATGCAAAGAATGTTTAAATAGGAACTGAATGTATGTATTAATAATCTCTAAATCTTAAAGAAGGCTTTGGAGCGTGACATGGCATTAGACTGCTCCGCCGGAGTAATTGATTGCGCAAATTTAATGATATTTTTTACCCCCCCCCAATTTGTTAACTATTTTTAACACGAAACGAGTTAAAAAATGTTTTGAAATGATTCTATGACCTGTGTGTTTTACACAAAGGACGCTGCGGACGA
>CAMWNB010000006.1 GCA_947175495.1 uncultured Porphyromonadaceae bacterium
TCAACCTCATGTTCAAGACCGAGATGGGCTCCACCGCCGACGGCTCCATGACCGTCTACCTCCGCCCCGAGACCGCACAAGGCATCTTCGTCAACTATCTCAACGTGCAGAAGACCGGCCGCATGCGTCTCCCCTTCGGCATCGCCCAGATAGGTAAGGCTTTCCGCAACGAGATTGTGGCCCGCCAGTTCATCTTCCGCATGCGCGAGTTCGAGCAGATGGAAATGCAGTTCTTCGTACAGCCCGGTCGCGAGATGGAATACTTCGCCTACTGGAAAGAGCAGCGCCTCCGCTGGCACAAGGCGCTCGGCCTCGGCGACGAGAAATACCGCTACCACGACCACGAGAAGCTCGCCCACTACGCCAACGCCGCAACCGACATCGAGTTCCGCATGCCGTTCGGTTTCAAGGAAGTGGAAGGCATACATTCCCGCACCAATTTCGACCTCTCGCAGCACGAGAAGTTCTCCGGCAAGAAGATTCAGTACTTCGACCCCGAGCTCAACGAAAGCTACACCCCCTATGTCATAGAGACATCCATCGGCGTCGACCGCATGTTCCTCAGCGTGCTCTGCTCCAGCTATGAAGAGCAGAAGCTCGAAGGCGGCGACACACGCGTGGTGCTCCACCTCCCCGAGGCACTCGCCCCCGTCAAGTGCGCGGTCATGCCCCTCGTCAAGAAAGACGGCCTCCCCGAAAAGGCGCGCGAGATCGTCAACGACCTCAAGTTCGACTTCTCCACCCATTACGACGAGAAAGACAGCATCGGCAAGCGCTACCGCCGCCAGGACGCCATCGGCACACCCTTCTGCATCACCGTCGACCATCAGACCCTCGAGGACGGCACCGTCACCCTGCGCGAACGCGACTCCATGCAGCAGACACGCGTCGCCATCGCCGACCTCCATCGTCTCATCCACGACCGCGTGAGCCTCAACTCCCTCCTCCGCAAGCTCGCATAATCTCCCCTCATTTATATTATTATGAAAAAATCAACAGTCAGCATTATCGTTGTAGTAGTGGTGCTCGTCGCGCTGCTCGGCGGCGGTTGCCGCACCTACAACAGCCTTGTCACCCTCGAGCAGGATGTAGACGCGCAGTGGGCCAAGGTGGAAGTGCAATACCAGCGCCGTCTCGACCTCATCCCCAACCTCGTCGAGACCGTCAAGGGATATGCCGCCCACGAAAGCAACACGCTCGAGAGCGTGACCCGCGCACGCGCAGGACTCACCGACGCCTACAACACCGCCGACAGCCTCAAGAACACCGTAGCCTCCGGCAACGCACAGGCATTCGAGAGCTACAACGCGGCACAGAGCTCGCTCAACCGGGCCCTCAGCCTCTACGTCAACGCCGTGCACGAAGCCTATCCCGATCTCAAGGCCAACACCAACTTCAAGGATCTGCAGACCCAGCTCGAAGGCACCGAAAACCGCATCGCCACCGAGCGCGGCCGCTACGCCGAAGTAGTCAAGGACTACAACGTCGCCATACGCAAATTCCCCCGCAACATCGTGGCAGGCCTTTTCGGATTCCAGGCCAAGCCGCAGTTCCAGGCCGAAGCCGCCGCGCAGTCCGCTCCTAAAGTACAGTTCTGAAGCCGATGAAAAAAATTATATATTTCGTGATTGCGGCCATCGCCATGGGCGTGGGCGCATCCTGCGCCGACGACGAAACCCAGGTCACATGGGAGCAGTATGCCGACTGGCGCCAGACCAACATCGCCTGGCTCGAGCAGCAGCAGGCACGCACCAACCCCGACGGCACCCCCTACTACGAAATAGTGACGCCATCGTGGTACAGCGGCGCCTACGTGCTCATGCACCGCTTCGGCGAGTCCAACACGCAGAATCTTCGGCCGCTCTCAAGCAGCACCGTCGATGTCATCTACCAGGGCTTCAACTGCGACGGCGAGCGCTTCGACTCATCTCTTAGCCAGACTGTCTACGGACCCGCCGTCATGCGCTTCAAGCTCAACGAAGTGATCGACGGCTGGACAGCGGCCATAGAGACAATGCACGTAGGCGACAGCGCCGAAATCATATGCCCCTACAACATGGCCTACGGCGAACGCTACGTCAGCAGCTACATATTGCCGTATTCTGCCCTGCGCTTCAACGTGCGCCTCGTCGACATCTACGCCTACGAGAAGAATTAAGCCGTCACGCATTGCAAAGTTCGCGGATTATTGCTAACTTTGCATCCGCTGCCCGAATGGTGGAATGGTAGACACGAGGGACTTAAAATCCCTTGGCTATAGCAGCTGTGCGGGTTCGAGTCCCGCTTCGGGCACTATATGGCGCGCGTGCCCAATGAGGGCGCGCGCTTTTTTTAGACACTCATCACAGGAATAAGCCATGCACCACGAATATGCTACAAAAGGCACATGCAGCCGCCTTATCGAATTTGACATCGACGACGAACAGCGCATCCGCAACGTGCGCTTCACCGGCGGTTGCCACGGCAATCTCCAGGGCATAGGCGCACTCGTGGAAGGATGTCCCGCATCGGATGTGGCAGCCCGTCTGCGTGGCATCCGTTGTGGAGCAAAGCCCACATCCTGCCCCGACCAGCTTGCGACAGCCATCGACCGCGCTGTCAACGCTTAACACTCCGGAACCATGCTCGTAAAGACCTACGGCGCGGCAGTCCGGGGCATCGACGCCATCATCATCACTGTGGAGGTCGCGGTCGACCGTGGATTCCAGTATTGCATCGTCGGTCTGCCGGATACGGCCGTAAAAGAGAGCCAGGAGCGCGTGCGCCTCGCCTTGTTGCACTCCGGCCATGAGCTTCCGCGCCACAACGTGGTCATCAACCTCTCGCCTGCCGACGTGCGCAAGGAAGGCGCAGCCTACGATTTGCCCATCGCCGTGGCCGTGCTCGCCGGAGCCGACAAAATCAAAGCGCCGGAACTCGACCGCTACATGATTATGGGCGAGCTCTCGCTCGACGGCTCCGTGCTCCCCATACGCGGCGCGCTGCCAATGGCCATCGCCGCCCGCGCAGCCGGCTTCAAAGGCATGATTGTGCCCAAGGCCAACGCCACCGAGGCTGCCGTGGTCAACAATCTCGACGTCTATGGAGTGGAGACACTGGCCGAAGTGATAGATTTTGTGTCCGGAGCCGTGCGCCTTGAGCCCGTAGTGGTGAACACACGCGAGGAATTCGCCCGCGCAGCCGGCAGTTTCGATTTAGACTTCTCCGAAGTGAAAGGCCAGGAAAACGTAAAGCGTGCCTTCGAGGTGGCATGCGCAGGAGGCCACAACATCCTGCTTGTAGGCCCTCCCGGCTCGGGAAAGTCCATGATGGCCAAGCGCCTGCCGTCCATCATGCCCCCTCTGACACTCGCCGAAGCTCTTGAAACCACCAAAATACACTCCGTGGCGGGCCGCCTCAAGCGAGGCTCGCGCCTTATGACGCAACGGCCGTTCCGATCGCCGCACCACACGATTTCCCCGGTCGCCCTCGTTGGCGGTGGCAACAACCCCATGCCGGGCGAGATATCGCTGGCCCACAACGGAATTTTGTTTCTCGACGAGTTCCCGGAGTTCAGCCGCTCGGTGCTTGAGGTGATGCGCCAGCCGCTTGAAGACCGCGTGATCAGCGTGTCGCGCGCACGCTATCGTGTGGAATATCCCGCCGGATTCATGCTCGTGGCATCAATGAACCCTTGCCCGTGTGGCTATTACAACCATCCCACGCGCGAATGCACATGCGCGCCGGGCCAGGTGGGCAAGTATCTGGGGCGCATCTCCGGCCCGTTGCTCGACCGCATCGACCTGCAGGTGGAGATTCTGCCCGTCGATATTGACGAGCTCTCGGCACGCCCCACGGGAGAGAGCAGCGGGCAGATTCGCGAGCGCGTGGTGCGGGCGCGTGCGGTTCAGACAGCCCGTTTTGCCGACGAACCCGATGTGCACTGCAACGCGCAGATGAACTCAAGGCTCATGGCGCGATGGTGCGCGCTCTCGGCCGACTGTGCGGCGATTCTCAAGAAAGCGATGCTCAAGTTCGACATGAGCGCGCGGGCCTACGACCGCATCCTCAAGGTGGCGCGCACCATTGCCGACCTCGACGGCAGCGAGTCCATCGAGATGCGCCACATCAGCGAGGCCGTCGGCTATCGCAACCTCGACAAAGGCAACTGGGGCAAAATCGCCGCAAAGTAAGAAACTGAGGCCGTGCAGGAAAACGCACAAACGACACGTTTGCGTTTTACAAATAATTGTTGTACCTTTGCCAATATGAAGAATGAACTTGACAAACTCGCGTTGCCCGAACCATCGGCCACCGTGGTCGACCGTCTGCGCTACCTCATCAGGCTGTCGCGCATGACGCAGGCACGGTTCGCCGAGCGCGTGGGAATCGACCCCTCCAACCTTTCGCGCATGCTTTCGGGCCACACTTCCGTGTCCGAATCTTTCATCAATCGTGTGGTTGTCGACCTTGGAGTGTCGAAAGCATGGCTCACCGCCGGAGCCGGAGTGCCTTTCCCGCGCGACATCCACGCGCGGGAGGTCGATGCCGCCGAAGGCCATCTGACAGAAAAGTCGCGGCGCGGCGCTCCTGTCTACGACATTAACGTGAGCGCCGGAAGTGCCAACCTCAGCCGCGAATTCACCTCCGACCGCATCGTGGGCTACTTCGACCTGCCCGGCGTGAACCCCGCCAACCCGCTGGTGCGGGTGAGAGGCAACTCCATGTCCCCGCGCCTCGCCGACGGCAGCTGGGTCTCCATCCGCCCCGTAAGCGACGGCGCCCCCATCCTGTGGGGTCAGATATATGTCGTCGTGCTCGACGACTACCGCATGATCAAGTATGTGCGCCGCAACGCCAATCCCGAGCTGATAACGCTGCACAGCGACAACCCCGATTACGACGACATAGAAGTGCCGCGCTCCGACGTGCGCTCGCTCTATCTCGTGGAAATGATATTCAACTGTGAAATCATTGTCTGAACCCCTCCCGGCATGCCTTCATGAAGGCGTGCTCGAAGCCGGATGCGACGAAGCCGGCCGCGGCTGCCTGGCAGGCCCGGTGTATGCCGCGGCTGTGATTCTGCCCGACGGCTTCACCCATCCGTGGCTCAACGACTCGAAGCAGCTCAGCGACAAGCGTCGACGGGCGCTCGTGCCCATAATCAAGGATGCCGCCGTGGCGTGGGCCATAGCCTCGTGCGCGCCGGCGGAAATCGACAGCATAAACATCCTGAACGCATCCATCCTGGCCATGCACAGGGCACTCGACGCCCTGGGCGTGCGCCCGGGCCATGTGCTTGTGGATGGCAACCGCTTCAGGCCCTACGCCGGCGTGGCGCACACCACGGTGGTGGGAGGCGACGGGCGCTATGCCAACATTGCGGCGGCTTCCGTGCTTGCCAAAACAGCCCGCGACGACTATATGGACGCAGCGGCCGCGCAGTATCCCGCGTATGGCTGGGACGTCAACAAAGGCTATCCCACGGCGGCCCACCGCGCGGCACTTGCCTCCCGCGGCGTCTCGCCCCTTCATCGTCTCACATTCCGTGGCGTAAGAGAACTTGTACCCCCCTCCCGGGATTAGACCGGTTATTACATGGAGGGAGTGGTGTACGCGCCGTGGCTGCGGCGGCGTATCTCCTGTGGAGTAAGCCCGAAATGTTGCTTGCAGAAAGCCGTCAGATAGGCGCTCGACGAAACATTGAACTGCTCGGCTATCTCCACGAACGTCTTCTTCGTGTTGATTATTTCGCTGTAGATGAAATGAGCTTTGCGCGCCGCTATCCAGGTGTGGGCCGGAGCGTGGAAAGTGCGCTTGAAACGACGCTTGAAAGTGCTCAGCGACATGCGGCATATCGTTGCAAGCTCCGGCAGGTCCTTCACCCGCATGCTGTGTTCGATCACGAGGTGCCGGAAGTCGTAGTCCGACGCCATCAGAGGAAACAGAAAACGTGCCACCTGCGGCGCCGTGTAATAGGCGGCCACCATGTCGGTGAACAATTCGGTCCACATCGACTGCATGCGAGGCGTGGCCACGCCGTCGACAATAGTCTGGCATGCGCTGCGGAGCATGTCGAGTATCGCAGGCATACCGGGCAAAGCGCGGAACTCATACTCGAACCCCTTCGGAAGATACTCCGACAGATTGCCGAAGGCGCGGAAGCAGTTGTCGGCAAGGTGGTCGGTGTGCATGATGCGGAGCCCTGTGGAAGGGCGAAGCACCGTCATGCGGTAGCAGCTGTGGCGCATGACCATCACGCACTCTCCGGGGCCCACTTTCAGAGCTGGGAAACTGTCATAGGCTACTGTGATTTCGCCTTCGAGCAGCACAAAAAAGAACGACGCAGATGTGTCAACGTACACCGGCACCTGCGAAGCATCGTAGTTCCGCACCTCAAATTGCGGTGTGGACGGTTTGCTTTCGGGTTGAATCATGATATTAAGGATTTAAGATGTAAAGGCGTGTCCCGATTGCAAAATTAATCATCAGAATGTATAAATGCAAATGTTAACGCGTTAAAAATCACGCTTTTTCAAAATTAATTCTTATATTTGCAAAAAAATAAGCCATTTTTGCCAATTATGGACTATATTAGTGATTTTCCGCAAGATACGATTCCGCATGTGTCGGCCGAGCAATTGCGCACCGAACTTCTGCGGCGTCGCTATGCCGAGTTGCTGGAGCAGCCGGACGTGTTTCCATCGCAGGCCAACTGGGATTTCATAACGGACCACGCCCTCATGGGCATAGGAGAAGGGCTTTATCGCAAATTCCTCGTCAGCGCCGTGCTGCCCGAGGCCGAAAGGCGCTCGCCCAACCGCATCGCGCTTAAGGAATTCCCGCGCTATCTGCGCGCGGTGCCCAGGGAATATGCCGTCGAGGTGGTCTACGACGACACGGTGAGCGCACCCGAGGCCACGCGTGCGCTCATTGAGGACTGCGAGCTCTTCGATGCCCGCGCCGTCGCAGGACTTGTCGACCGCGGCGAGGCACCCATGGCCGCCGGACTGCTCTCGGCGTTTCAGCCCGCCTACACTCTCGACGACCTTGCCGACATGCGGGCGCTTCTGCGCCGCATGCGCCACCTCCCCGAGGAGGGCGAAATCACCGACGGACGCGGAATCCTGCGCCGAGAGCTGCGCTATGTGTGTCCCGCAGGCCACGTCAACGCCTCTGAGGCCGAATACTGCACGCACAGCGGATGCGGCCTCAACATCTACGGACTCACCCGTGCGCAGGCCGAGGCCATCGACGCCTTCGAAGCCCGCATCGACGCGCTTGCCTCCCTTCTCGGCGAGGAATAGCCTCGCGCCGGCGTAAAAAAAAGATGCGGCTTCGCAGTCGCATCTTTCTGAGGTATGAAATGCTGAATGTTATTTTTTCAAGGCGATTCGGATTGCGTGGTTCTCTGTATCGACGGTGACCGAGGCTATGCGGTCGGGGGACACGGCCTGCATCTCGGCTTCACTGATTTTTTTGCCGTCGAGATAGAAGTCCATGCCTGTAGGGTAGGTCGACTCTGAACCGTTGATTACGATAGAGGAGATGGTGCGGCTGCCGGTGGAGCTCCCCACGGCGACACTCTGCGCGCGGTCAAAGAACTTTTCAAGGTTGAATGGAATTTCTTCGCCGTTCACCAGCAGCGTCATCGACGAGTTCTCGTACTCGCTTGTCATCGGGAAAGTAGCGGTGATAACGGCCTCGCCGTCGGTCATGTTGCATTTCAGGCCGTTGGCCTGGTAGGTCTTGCCGGCGGTGGTGAAGGTGCCGCCCGACACCGAGAGACTGTTGCCCAGGCCCGTGCCTTTGATGGTGACAGTGGTGATGCCGTTGTTGTTGTTGATGTTTGTGACCTTGAAAACTTTGACTGACGTTTTGTCTTTGCTCGGATTTTCACTACCTTTGTCGGTGGAAATCTCGCTGCTGCCGATGGTTGTCACGGCAGCGCGCACCGCAGGCACGCCGGCCACGCCGAGTGCAAGCGCGAGCATCGGCACAAGTGCGAGGGCCTTGATTTTGGGCCCGGCACCACTTTTTTCTTTGTACATCATGGTGATACGTTTTTTAAGTTTACTATGATTGAGGCTGTTGGCCAAGGACGGGAATCTGGCGCCAACAGCTTTTTTTATAAGCAGAAGTTGATATTGCTGCGTGTCGTGCCCGCTGTCTATCACGGCCATGTCTGCCTGATACTCGTGCACGAGCATCAGCTCGTCGCGCATGAGCCATGCGGCGGGGTTGAACCAGTTGACGATACACACGGCCTGTGCGGCGAGCAGGTCTATGCGGTGGCGGCAGCGCACATGCTCCAGTTCGTGAGTGATTATCGCGTGGCAGTCGCTGTCGAAGTCGGCGCGGCTTATTACCACATAATGCATCCAGCTGAAGGGAGCGAAGCGCTGCTCGGAAGTCACCACGAGTGTGTATCCGTCGCGCCTTATCTTTTCGCCCGAGCGGACTATGCGTGTGAGGCGCACCCATGTGGCAGCTGTGCGTGCGGCTGTTGCTGCCATTCCGGCCATGAATATCCACAGAGCGGCTGTGGCCCAGGCCGGGGTGGAGTGGGGCGCGATGGGCAGGTTGGCTATTTCAATGCCTTCGGATGTGCCGGCAGGGGCGCCGGCGCTTGAAGCCGCGCTGCCGATGGAGAATAGCAGAGGCGAGGCGGCGAACGACACTATGTAGACGAGCAGCAGCACGGCGCGGTTGAAGCTGTGCTGATTGTCGCGCGCCAGGAAAAGACGGTAGGCAAGATACATCGCCAGCATCAGCAGACCGCTTGTCAGAGAGTAGGATAGGAACGCACCCATGGTCGGAATCATTGTTGTTTGTTGTCGTGTCGGCTGTTATTTGCCCTTTTTCTCGACGATGGATAGAAGTTCTTTCAGTTCGTCGGCCGATATTTTGTCTTCTGCCACGAGGGATGAGACTGCGCCGTAGTAGCTGCCGCCGAAGTAGTTCTTTATGAAGTTGCCGAAGCTGCGGCTGCGGAAATATTCTTTGTCGACGGCCGCGTGGTAGTGATAGGTGCCGGACACTTCGTTGTGGGCCACGAAGCCTTTGGCCTCAAGGCGGCGGACGACGGTGGAGACGGTGTTGAAATGGGGGCGTGGCTCGGGATATAGTTCTACGAGGCGGCTTATCTGTATGGGGCCGTGCTCCCAGAGGAGCTGCATGAGCTCTTCTTCTTTTGGGGTCAGCTGGTCTTTCTTCTTCATAACTATTTTTGTAGTTTATGCCGCAAAGGTAATAACTATTTTTGTAGTTGCAAGCGGTTTCACGCTTTTTAACATTGCGCCGTAAGGTGGCTTCCTGGGTGCAGGTATATGAAAAAGCGCCGCCCGTGTCGGGCGGCGCTGAATATAGGAGGGTGATGGCGCAGTTAGTCGGCGAGGCCGCGGTTGCGCAGCAGAGCGTCTACGCTGGGCTCGTGGCCGCGGAAGCGCACATACAGGTCCATGGGCTCGGCGCTGCCGCCCATCTCAAGCACGTTGCTCTTGAACGACTTGGCGGTGGCGGGGTCGAAGATCCCCTTTTCTTTGAAGAGCTCGAAGCCGTCGGTATCGAGCACTTCGGCCCAGAGATAGGTGTAGTAGCCCGAGGCGTAGCCGTCGCTGCCGAACACATGCTTGAAGTAGGGCGAGCGGTAGCGGAAGGTGAGTTCGGCGGGCATGCCGAGCTCCTCGGCCACCTTCTTCTCGAAGGCCGTCACGTCAATGTCGCCTTCGGGGTTGAGCTTGCCGTACTGCAGGTCGAGCAGTGCGGCGCCTGCGAGCTCGGCGGTGGCGAAGCCCTGGTTGTGGGTCGCGGCGGCCTGGAGCTTGGCGATGAGTTCGTCGGGGATTACTTCGCCCGTCTGATAGTGGTGTGCGTAGCTGCGCAGCAGTTCGGGTTCCATTGCCCAGTGCTCGTGGATCTGCGAGGGGAGTTCCACGAAGTCGCGGTCCACGTTGGTGCCGGCCTGCATCTTGTAGCGTGCGCGCGAGAGCATGCCGTGGAGGCCGTGGCCGAATTCGTGGAACATCGTCTCAACCTCGTCGAGCGTCAGCAGCGAGGGCATGTCGGCGGAAGGAGGAGTGAAGTTGCCCACGTTGAAAATCACGGGGCGCGACGAGGTGCCGTCGGCTTCGGTCCACGAGCCTTTGAATTCGCTCATCCATGCGCCCTGGCGCTTGCTGGGACGGGTGAAATAGTCGGTCATGAACACTGCGATGTGCTCGCCGGTGGCGGCATCAGTCACGTCGTACACATTCACTTCGTCGTAGTATTTGGGGGCGTCCGGCATCTCGGTGAACTTGATGCCGTAGAGACGCTCGGCCATGGAGAAGATGCCGTTGCGCACACTGTCCACGGCGAAGTAGGCGCTCACCTGCGACTCGTCGAAGTCATACTTTTTCTGGCGCACCTTCTCGGCATAGTAATAATAGTCGTAGGGCGCGATGGTCACGCCCTTGCCTTCGGCGTCGGCGATTGCCTGCATCTCGGCCACTTCTTCCTTCACCTTGGCAACGGCAGGCTTCCAGATGCGGCGCAGCAGGTTCTCGGCGGCCTCGACGCTGCCGGCCATCACATTGTTTGTCATGTACTCGCCGAAGTTGGGGAAGCCCAGAAGGGCGGCCTTGCGGGCGCGTGCCTGAAGGATTTTGTTGATTACGGGCAGGTTGTTGTTCTCGCCCTCGGTGGCCTGCGTGGTGTAGCCTTCATAGATCTGCTTGCGCAGGTCGCGGTTGTCGGCAAACTGCAGCACGGGCAGGCGGCTGGGTGCATGAAGAGTGAATACCCATTTGCCCTTGAGGCCGCGTTTCTCGGCTTCCTCGGCGGCCACGGCCACGGTGCTCGCGGGCAGGCCGGCCAGGTCTTCCTTGTTGTCAACGGTCACGGAGAAAGCGTTGTTCGCGTTGAGAAGATTGCGGTTGAACTGCAGGTAGAGGTCGGCGAGTTCGGCATTTACGGCCTTCAGCGAGTCCTTGGCCTCGGCCGGGAGCAGAGCGCCGTTGCGGGTGAAATCTTTGTACATGTGTTCCACTGCCAGGAGCTGGTCGGAGGCCAGGCCGAGGCTGTCGCGGCGGTCGTAGAGCGACTTCACGCGGGCGAAGAGCTTGTCGTTCATCATCATCTCGTCGGCGTGGGCCTGGTACATGGGATAGAACTTCTCGGCAATCTCCATCATTTCGGGCGAGGAGTTGCTCTCTTCAAGAGCGGCGAACACGGCCACCACGCGGTCGAGGATGGCTCCCGAGCGGTCGAGCGCCAGGATGGTGTTGTCGAAGGTGGGGGTGGAGTCGTTGTCAGTAATGGCCTTGATTTCCTCGTTGTGCTGTTCTATGCCGGCCTCGAGGGCGGGCAGATAGTCATCGTAGGCGATCTGGTCGAACGGGGGGATTTCATACGGAGTGGTGTACTCCGCGAGGAACGGGTTCTCGTGCATTTTCTGTTTGTTGCAGCCTGTGGCGCCGACGACCAGAGCCGCGGCGACGAGGGCGGATGTTACACTGTGTTTCATTATTATATATTTGTATTACTGATGATGAATTTCGTCTGAGGCGGAGTCCCACACAAACGTGGTCAGCAGCGGGTAGTGGTCGGAGTAGGGCACTCGGAAGCGCTCTATGTCGACAGGACGCAGAGCGCCGCGCCACAGCACATGGTCTATGCGGAAATAGAAGCGGTTGTCGTTGTAGGTCCACGTTGGGCCGAAAGCCACCTCTGGCCACACCTCGCGCAGCCCGGCGTCGGCAAGCGTGCGCAGCGTGTAGCAGCCGGGCACGTCGTTGAAATCGCCGCACACCACCACGTTCTCCCCGCCGTAGTACTCGACATAGCGTGCCAGCATCTGCGCCTGTCGCGCCCGCCGCATGGCCGCAAGTTCAAGCTTGTAGAGCAGGGTATTGCGCAGCTCGTGGATGTCCTCGTCGGGGCGCAGGCGGGTGAGCCCGCGGTAGGCGGCCTTATCGTCTTCGGTGAGGCTGTAGCTCTGCAGGTGCACGTTGAAGAGCGCGAGGCGCCGGCCTTCTACCTCTACCACATAGGCTCCGACGTCGCAATAGTTGCCGCGCTCGCGCGATTTCACGTCGAGATGGATGGGAGTGACTGGGAATTTCGACATTATGGCCACCGCATAGCCGGATAGCACGATGTAAGGGTATCGGGCGTGCAGACTGTCGAGCTGCGCCTGCCATATGTGGCGGGCGGGCTGCTGCTCGAACAGCTGCATCTCCTGGATGCACACGATGTCCGCATCGGTGCGCAGGATGAAGCTGAGGCCCGGGTTGGTGTCGTCGGGATAGCTGCCGGTGCGGTCGGTGAAGTTGTAGGCGTTGTAGGTGAGCAGGGTGAACACTCGCTCGGCAGGCGTTCCGTTGGGGATACCTCCGCCTATGTTGAGCGGGCAGGTGTCCCGCACCATCGGCCATGCGGCGGCGATAGCCGCGACGGCCACGAGCGCCGTGCGCCGCCACCATATGAGGTCAAGCACGAGCACGACAGCCAGAGCCGCCAGCCATATGGGGAAACTGAGCACCACCACGCCGAAGACAGGACGCTCCACGGGCGAGACACATCCGGCATAGGCTGTGACAATCAAGGCTGCGGCAAGCAAGGTGTTGAGCAGCAGCCAGAATGCGTTGGCGATGCGCCGCCATGGCGAGAGATGCTTGCTCATCGTTTCACTTTATGGGATAGTTCGAACAGGCGCTGCTTGTCGCGCCGCGACAGGGCTTCGTAGCCCGAGAGTTTCACCTTGTCGAGCAGGGCGTCAAGTTCGTCGCGCATGTCGGCTTTAGCAGACGAGCTGCGCCGGCGGTGCAGCAGCAAGCGCCCGTAGTGGGCCACGGCGCCGTAAGCGGCACCGCCGGCGTGGGCTGCCGTGGCGGCCGCGCTGCCGGTGAAGCCAATGCAGAAGATTGCCACCATCGCAGCCACCACCCACTTGAGGCGCACGGCGCCGATGAGCCAGAAATGCAGCTCCATGTCGGGCATCTCGAAAGCCACGGCCACAGCCACGGCCAGCACAGCGGCCGAAGCGCCCAGCAGCGGGCCGGCGCTCACACCCGGCGCCAGCGAGCAGGCGCAGAGAAAGACGATGCCGCCGGCCACCCCTCCGCCCGCATACACAGCCGCAAGCCTGCGGCCCGCACGCCCTCCGCCGCGCATCATCAGCGCGCCGAAGCAGTAGAGCCACAACATGTTGAACACCAGATGCATCGCGTCCGTGTGCACCACCATGTAGGTGAGCAGCGTCCACGGCATGTGCATCAGCCCGTCCACGCTGGGAGGCAACGCAAGCAACACAGCCACACGGCTTGCACCGCACAGCGCGCACACAGCCATGCCGACGAACACCACGGCGTTGACGGCTATGATGGCATAGAGCGCGTTGCCGCGCAGCGCCTGCACGAATGCGGCCGCGCGGGTGTCAGAAGAACCAGTGGCCATTGAACGTTCCTTTTTTCTTCCAGTAGAGTATCATGACGAGGCCCACGAGCATGCCGCCGAGGTGGGCGAAATGCGCCACATTGTCGGCCACGCCGCCGATGCCGTAGAAAAGCTCGAGCGCGCCGTAGCCCACGACGAGCCATTTGGCCTTGACAGGCACAGGGATGAACCATATGTAGACAGGCTGGTTGGGAAACAGCATGCCGAAAGCGAGCAGCACGCCGTAGATAGCGCCCGACGCGCCCACAAGCGGCGTGTTCACAAGAGCGTTCAGCGTAGCCGCCGTGGGATCGGAGAATGTCAGACCGCGCTGCATGAGGCTCCAGCCCTGCTCGATGATGTCGCCCGCGAGAGCCGGAGGAAACATGCCCGCGTATTTGCTCACGAAGATAGCGCTGACGCCCATCTGGATGAGGCCCGCGCCCACGCCGCACGCAAGATAGTAGAACAGGAAACGCTGCGAGCCGAGCGCGCGCTCGATGATGCCGCCGAACATGAGCAGGGCGAACATGTTGAAGAACAGATGAGTGAAGCCGCCGTGCAGAAACAGGTAGCTGACGAGCTGGAAAGGCATATAGCCCGGCGACGAGAAATAATACATCGCACACCAGCGGGTGAGCGCATGATCAATGCCGGGCACCAGAGCCATAAGAGCCCACACAAGAATGCATATGCCGGCGATATTTTTAGTTACAGGCGGAATACGCTGCAAAAATCCCGAAAGATTCATATGTTGAATATATTTCTGATTTGTTCCGCAAAATTACGAAAAATAGCGCTAAGGCCAGCCCGAAAACGCTCTTGCAAGAAGAAAAATAAATTTTTTGTGATTTTTTTAACAAAAATATACGGAATGTTCAGTTTTATGACTATATTTGCGCAAAATATTTCCAAACTTAATTTCAACGTTATGAACAAGACTGAGCTTATCAACGCCATCGCCGAAAAGGCCAATCTGACAAAGGCACAGGCAAAGGCCGCCCTCGATGCTACCACCGCCGCTATCGCCGACGCACTCGCAGCCAACGACAAAGTGGCTCTCGTGGGCTTCGGCACTTTCGCAGTAAGCGAAAAAGGCGAGCGCACGGGCATCAACCCCCGCACCAAGGAGACCATCACCATCGCCGCACGCAAGACCGTGAAATTCAAAGCCGGCAGCGAACTCAACGAAGCTGTGAAATAAACCGCCGCACTTCCGCAAAAAAGCGGCCGGAGCCTGCACCCGCAGCGCTCCGGCCGCTTTTGCATTCATATCGCCGGGAATCCCCGTCTGCTCCCCGATTCGGTTAAAGAACTTAAAAATGGTTGATAGCTAATTAAACAATATTAAAAAACGTATTTTGGTGTGATATTTTGGAGTTTTTTTCGCAAATTTGCCGAAAGAAAACACAATAGTTGCAATCATCACACAATATGTTCCGTAAGTTTTTATTTGCTGCCTGCTTGGGTGCGGCTGCGGTCGCTTCCGCTCAGGCCCCGCTCACTCTCGACCAGTGCATAGCCGTGGCGCTGAGCGACAACCCCACAGTGCGCGTGGCCGACATGGAAATCCGACGTGTCGACTATTCGCGCGGAGAAACCCTCTCGCAGCTTCTGCCCCAGGTCAACTTTGGCGCAAACTACTCGCGCATGCTCGCCAAGCAGGTCATGTATATGAACATGGACGGCTTCGGCGGCAGCACGCCCGGCTCCGGCGACACCTCCGGCGAGCCCGACGCCGACGAGAGCAAGAGCCGCACGCCTAACGGCATCAAGATGGGCCTCGACAACAGCTATCAGATAGGCTTCTCCGCATCCGTGCCCCTCATCGCCCCGCAGCTGTGGAAATCAATGAAACTCAGCGACAGCCAGATACTCCAGTCCGTCGAGCAGGCCCGGGCCTCCCGCCTCGACCTCGTCAATCAGGTCAAGGACGCATACTACGCTCTTATGCTCGCCAAGGACTCGCGCGACGTCGTGCAGGAAAGCTACGACATGGCAGCCCTCACCCACGAGATATACAAGAAACAACATGCCGCCGGAGCCGCCTCCGACTACGACGTGCTGCGCACATCCGTAGCCATGAAAAACATCGAGCCCGAACTCCTCCAGGCCGACATCGCCGTCAAGCAGGCGCGCCTGCAGCTGCTGGTGCTCATGGGAGCCGAGGCCGACTTCCCCCTCGAAATCAGCGGCAGGCTCAGCGACTACGAGAGCACCATGTTCGACGAAGCCATGCTCCTCGACGACGACTACTCGCAGAACACATCCCTCGTGCAGAACGCCCTGCAGACGCGCATGCTCCGCGACGCACTCGACGTGCAGCGCATGGCATGGCTTCCCACACTCTCCGCAAGCATCAACTACTACTGGAACAGCAACAGCAACGGCTCACCCTTCAAGAACTTCCGCTGGAGCAACTCCTCCACCTTCGGACTCTCGCTCTCGATGCCCGTTTTCACCGGCGGAGCCCGCCTCAGCCGCCAGCGACAGGCCAAAGTGCAGCTGCTCGAGAACGAGCTGCAGCGCGAGCACATCGAACACACCGTAAGCATGCAGGTCGACCTCGCCATCGACAACGTCCGCCGCAACGTCCGCCAGATTTCCTCAAGCGCCGAGAGCGTAGCCGAAGCCACACGGGCCCACGACATCATGGAACAGTCCTTTGCCATAGGCGCCGCCAGCTACCTCGACCTGCGCGACAGCGAGCTGGCCCTCACCCGCTCGCGCCTCGCCTACTATCAGAGCATCTACAACTACCTCGTGGCCAACAGCCAGCTCGAGCTGCTGCGAGGCACAGCTCCACTCTCCACCTATCAGAACATAATAAAACAATAAGCCCGCAACCATATCATGTCCCGCTCATCATCCCTTACACGATTCACATCCTGCGCCATCGCAGCCCTGGCACTCGCCGCCTGCGGCAACTCCGACGCCGACAAGGCCCCCGACACGGTCGAAGAACTCCCCGTTGTCGAAATCGACTTCGCCCGCAGCCAAGACGTGCCGCAGCAGAAAGAATACACAGCCAACGTCGAGGCCTACAACGTCAACAACATCTCACCCTCGGCGCCAAACCGCATCAAGACCATCGCAGTAGAAGTGGGCGACCCCGTGCGCCGCGGCCAGACACTCGTCACACTCGACCCCGCCAACACCGACCAGCTCAAAATCAACCTCGACCAGATTGAGCGAGAGTACAACCGCGCGCTCCGCCTCCTCGAAATAGGCGGAGGCACGCAGCAGAGCGTCGACCAGCTCAAAGCCCAGTTCGACGCCGCCCGCACACAGTACGCCAACGCCATGGAGAACACCATCCTCACATCCCCCGTCAGCGGCGTCGTCACAGCCCGCAACTACGACCCTGGCGACATGACCGCCTCCATGCCCGTGCTCACCGTCGGCCAGCTCTCGCCGGTCGTCAAGGTGATAATCAACGCCACCGAGAGCGACCTCACCAAAATCACCCGCGGCAAGCAGGTCAGCATCACATTCGACGCAATCCCCGACGAAACCTTCGCCGGCACCGTCGCACGCGTCTACCCCTCCGTCGACCCCGCCACACGCACCTTTGAGGCCGAGATACAGATAAAGAACCCCGGCGAGCGGCTCCGCCCCGGCATGTTCGCACGCGTGGAAATCGACCACGGCGCCATCAACCGCGTCGTAGTCCCCGACCGCGCCGTCGTCAAGCAGACCGGCAGCGGCAACCGCTACGTCTACGTCCTCCACGGCGACCGCGTCAGCTACAACCGCGTGGAGCTGGGACGGCGCATCGCCGACACCTATGAGATCCTCAGCGGAGTCAGCGACGGCGACACCGTCATTGTAGCCGGGCAGAGCCGCCTCGCCGACGGCATCCCCGTAGAGATCCTTTCACGCAACTGATAACCCCGCAAGCCCTCAACACATGAGTCTATATGGCAACGCCGTGCGACGGCCCATCATGACCACACTCTGCTTCGTGGCCGTGGTGATTCTCGGACTGTTCTCGCTCAACACCCTCCCCATCGACCTCTACCCCGACGTAGAGACCAACACGCTGATGGTAATGACAAGCTACCAGGGCGCCAGCGCGCAGGACATCGAGCAGAACGTCACCCGCCCCCTCGAAAACGTGCTCAACTCCGTCAACGACCTCAAGCACATCACATCCAAGAGCCGCGAAGGCATCTCCGTCATCACCCTCGAGTTCGAGTACGGCAAAGACATCGACGTCCTCACCAACGACGTCCGCGACAAACTCGACCTCGTCTCATCATCGCTCCCCGACGACGCCGAGAACCCCACCATCTTCAAGTTCTCCTCCGACATGATTCCCATTGTCATGCTCTCCGTGCGCGCATCCGAGAGCATGCCCGGACTCTACAAGATACTCGACGACGCCGTCGCCAACCCCCTCGCGCGCATCAACGGCGTCGGCTCAGTCAGCATCTCCGGCGCGCCAAAGCGAGAAATACACATCTACGCCGACCCCGCGCGCCTCGAAGCATACGGACTCTCCGTCGAGCAGATAGCATCCGTCGTCGCCGCCGAAAACCGCAACATCCCCGGAGGATCCTTCGACATCGGCTCCGACACCTATTCGCTCCGCGTACAGGGCGAATTCACCGGAGCCGACCAGATGGCAAGCATCGTCGTCGGATCCCGCGAAGGCCGCAACATCTACCTCAGCGACGTCGCACGCATCGACGACTCCCTCGAAGAGCGAGCCCAGCAGACCTACAACGACGGCGAGAAAGGCGCGATGATCATCATCCAGAAACAGAGCGGAGCCAACTCCGTCGAAATCTCCAACAAGGTGCTCCGCATGCTCCCCTCCATCCAGAAGCGCCTCCCCTCCGACGTCCGCCTCGGCATCATCGTCGACACTTCCGACAACATCCGCAACACCATCGCCTCGCTCGTCGAGACCGTGCTCTACGCCCTCCTCTTCGTCGTGATCGTCGTATTCTTCTTCCTCGGACGATGGCGCGCCACACTCATCATCACCATCACCATCCCCATCTCCCTGATAGCCTCATTCATCTACCTGGCCGTCACAGGCAACTCCCTCAACATCGTCTCCCTCTCGGCCCTGTCCATCTCCATCGGCATGGTTGTCGACGACGCCATCGTCGTGCTCGAAAACGTCACCACCCACATCGAGCGCGGATCCGACCCCCGCCAGGCAGCCGTCCACGGCACCAACGAAGTGGCCATCAGCGTCGTGGCATCCACCCTCACCCTCATCGCCGTATTCTTCCCCCTGACACTCGTCACCGGCATGACAGGCGTCCTCTTCCGCCAGCTCGGATGGATGGTCACCATCATGATGATCATCTCCACCGTCTGCGCCCTCTCGCTCACACCCATGCTCTGCAGTCTCCTGCTGCGCCGCAACAACCGTCACGGACGCCTCTACACCCTCCTCTTCACACCCGTCAACCGAGCCCTCGACGCCTTCGACCGCTCCTACGGACGTCTCCTCCACTGGGTCGTATCCCACAAGCTCGTCACAGGCATCATCTGCATGGCCATCTTCTTCGGCTCCCTCGGCCTGCTGCGACGCGTCGGCACCGAATTCTTCCCCATGGCCGACGACGGCCGCCTCAGCGTCAACCTCGAGCTCCCCATCGGAGCGCGCGTCGAAGTCGCCCAGGAACTCACCGCCAGGCTCGTGCGCGAATGGCGCGAGAAATACCCCGAAATCACCGTCATCAACTACACCACCGGCTCCGCCGACAGCGACAACACATTCGCATCCCTCCGCGACAACGGCCCCCACATCATATCAATGAACATACGCCTCTCCGACCCCGGCGACCGCGACCGCGGCATCGCCGAGATCGCAGCAGCCATGCGCCGCGACCTCCGCGAATATCCGCAGTACAAGAAAGCGCAGGTACAGGTCGGCGGAGGCATGGGCATGTCCGGACAGGCAGGCATCGACTACGAAATCTACGGCTACGACTTCGAACTCACCGACACCGTCGCACAGCGCCTCAAAGCCATGCTCGAAGCCATACCAGGCACAGCCGACGTCTACATCTCGCGCTCCGACTATCAGCCCGAGTACCAGGTCGACTTCGACCGGGAGAAACTCGCCATCTACGGCCTCAACCTGCAGACCGCAGCCACCTACCTGCGCAACCGCATCAACGGTGCCACCGCATCGCGATTCCGCGAAGACGGCGAAGAATACGACATCAAAGTCATGTACGACCCCGCCCACCGCACATCCATCGAGGACATCGAAAACATACTCATCTACAACTCCGCCGGCAAAGGCGTCCGCCTCAGCGACGTAGGCACAGTCGTCGAACGCTCCACACCCCCCACCATCGAGCGCAAGGACCGCGAGCGCATCGTCACCGTCAAAGCCACCGTCCAGGACGTCCCCATGAGCCAAGTAGTCGAAGCATCACAGCGCCTGATCGACAAGATGGACATCCCCCAGGGAGTCACCATCTCCCTCAGCGGCAGCTACGAAGACCAGCAGGACTCATTCACCGACCTGCTCACCCTCGCCGTCCTCATCATCATACTCGTCTACATCGTCATGGCGGCACAGTTCGAGAGCTACACCTATCCCGCCATCATCATGACATCCCTCCTCTTCGCCTTCTCCGGCGTCTTCATCATCCTCTGGCTCACAGGCCACACCCTCAACGTCATGAGCATGATCGGAGCCATCATGCTCATCGGCATCGTCGTCAAAAACGGCATCGTGCTCATCGACTACATCACCCTCAACCGCGAACGCGGAATGAGCATACGCCGAGCCGTAATCCTCGGCGGCGAATCACGCCTCCGCCCCGTCGTCATGACCACCCTCACCACCATCCTCGGCATGGTGCCAATGGCCGTCGGCACAGGCCAGGGAGCCGAGACATGGCGCCCCATGGGCACCGCCGTCATCGGAGGCCTCACATTCTCAACCATCCTCACCCTCCTTTTCGTGCCGATGCTCTACTGCGTCTTCGCCTACAACGGCGTCCGCAACCGCCGCAAGAAACTACGCAAGTCGCTTCAAAAAACCGCAGAAAAATGAAAACCATATTCATAGCCTTCGACCAGGCCCATCGCGAGCGCATCATCGACATCCTCGACCGCAGCAGCTGTCGCGGCTTCACATCCTTCGGCACCGTCCAAGGCCGCGGCACCGTCGACGGAGAGCCGCACTACGGCTCCCACGCATGGCCATCCATGGCCTCCGCCATCCTCACAGTCGTCCCCGACGAACGCGTCGCCCCCCTCCTCGACCGCCTCCGCGCCCTCGACGCCGAGAGCCCCCGCCTCGGCCTCCGCGCCTTCGTCTGGTCCGTCGAGCAATCCATCTGACCCCGCCCCAAAACGGCCGCATAGCGGCCACACAATGCAGCGGCCAGTGGAGCGGCGACGTCCACGTCTCCGAATCCCCCGTTCTCCACACCTGTTAGCTTGTTTTAGAAACGCAATCTTAACTGTTAAAATGATACATTTTCATAAATAATTCCAATAAATTGTTGCATATTAAAACTATTTAACCTACCTTTGTCAAAAATCAATACTTTTTGACTATGCACACCGCACGCATTCTTCCGGCTCTCCTCCTTTCTATTACCTCCCATGCCATCTCCGCCCAAGAACCGGCCTCCGCCCAGGAAGCCCCCGCCGACACCATAGCTGCCCGCGAGCTGAAAGAGGTGGTGGTCGAGGGAGAACGAATCATCCACAAGCCCGGATGCGACATCCTGCTGCTCTCAGAAAGAAACCGCAAGATTGGCGTAAATGCACTCGAAGCAATTTCATCCTTGAACTATTTCAAGACATCAATCGGCGACACCGAACTGATCTCCTACGACGGAAAGCCCGTATATATCACCATAAACGGCGTTCCTGCCAAGGGCGATCAACTTTGTTCCTATACCGCCGACCAGATAAAGCGCGTGGAATACTTCGCTGTCACACCTGCCGAATATATGGGATTGACCGATGGCCCGGTGATAAACGTAATCACACACCGCCCACGCACTCAGATGGTGTCGGGCTATTTCCGCGCACTTAATGCCGTGTCAACATTCTGGGGCACCAATTCGGGCTCGCTCACCTATGCCGACTCCCTCAACCGTGTACAGGCATTCTATAATATGGGCTACACCAGCACCGGCAACGACGACATCAACAAGCACTCACGCTACGAATACGCGCCCGTCCATATCGCTGACTATCTTGAAAAGGGCAAGCTTGTGAGCGCATGGCACACACTCGACCTGGTGTATCAGCGCGACCAAGGACCACACATGTTCAACGCCACTCTATCCGGCCTCTACGAGCACTCGAAAGAACAATACGGCGGCGTGGCCGACATCGTGAGCGGCATCACCTCCGCCGGGGGCACGAGTTATGAACTCAGCAAAGTGCACTCCAAAAGCCTTGGTTTGAGCCTCTATTATCGTTTCAAATTTCGCTCCGGCGCCAACCTGGCCTTCAATGTCACCAACTCTCTTGGCCGCTCTGGCAACGACGCCACTCTCCAGCGCGACATCGATCCGCCCTACGACGCGCTCAACTACGATATAGCCACCGACACCCGCAACAAGATCTATGCGCTTGCCGCCTCCACTGCCTACTCTTTGCCACTCCCGAACGGCCAGTTTAGGGCGTCGTTCCGCTATCGATACAACCGATTGACGCAGACAAGCCTCGGCATAGACGCGCGCCCCGAAACACACATGACATACACCAGCCTGCAATATGTGTGGATGAAATATGGATTCTCCGTCATTCCCTCCATTGGCCTCAGCACCATTGAGAACCACACCGCCGCAGGAGAAAATACATCCGTGTCCCCCGCTCTCGGTTTATCTTCCACTTGGAACGCACAGAGCAAAGCGCTCAAAGGATGGTCCGTAAAACTGAATTATCATCTGAACAACGCCATGCTCGGAATAGGAAATCTTGCCAACAGCATCAGCTACATCGACAACGATTTTATATCTATGGGCAATCCCGACGCACGACCTTACCGCGAACACAGAGGCTCGCTGTCTGTGGAGTATATGTCGCCCGACGGCATGAACATGTTCAGGATAGGATGTTACCCCGGCTATGCACACCATCCCCTTGCGCCCGTGCTGTTGCTGGTAGACGGCGGCAACATGGCCCTCAGCTACGAAAACATCCGCTACAGCTACTCCAACGGATTCTATATGAGTGCATCTTGGTGCGTGTTGCCGTGGCTGGAACTCTCCCCATATCTTGACTATTCATATAGCCGTAATGTGTTTCACGATGGACGCGTGTCGTTCGGCCAATGGCGTGTTGGCGGAAGTGCTTACATAACGAAGGGCAATTTCGAGTTTGGTGGCACCTTCAACCCTCCTGTAAAGCGCATAGATGGCAATCTGTTCAAGCGTGCGAGCACCCAGGCCACAGCCAGTTTGCGTTACAAACTGAAATCCTTCTCTGCAATGCTCAGTTACAGATACATGAGCCAAAACGACTATACCATAGGGCGCGCGCACGGCTTCTATTACATTCAGGAAAGTTCTCGCAAATCGTACGCCCGCCTCTTCAGCCTCACCCTCACATACTCGTTCAGCAAAGGTAAACACACCGACCACGCCGAGCGCATGCTCTACGAAAGCACCGGCGAAACGGGCCTCGGCAGCTTCAATGGCATCGTAAAATAACACCCCTCTCCGCCTCATCGCCAATGACGAAACGGCCGCATCGCGGCCACACAATGCATGCGGTCAGTGGAGCGGCGACGTCCACGTCGCCGAATCCCCGCAAATCCACGTGCGCTCCACGCTCAAGAACGGCCGCATAGCGGCCACACCAACCAATAGCCACAGGTGAGCAAGCCGCCTCAAGCGGCTCGCGCAGCCTGTGGTGTGGTCAAAGCACATCCCCGGACAGGGCCGCATCGCGGTCCTACAATGCGGGCGGCCGGTATGGCGTCCACGTCCACATCGCCGATTCCCCGCAAATCCCTTTCGCTCTGCGCTTACTGGCATATTGTAAAAAAACATGCAATTACATGTTAAAACGACATATTTTCGCGAATATTTCAAAAGAAACGTTGCATATTAAAACTATTTAACCTACCTTTGTCGAAAATCAATACTTTTTGACTATGCACACCGCACGCATTCTTCCGGCTCTCCTCCTTTCTATTACCTCCCATGCCATCTCCGCCCAAGAACCGGCCTCCGCTCAGGAAGCCCCTGCCGACACCATAGCTGCCCGCGAGCTGAAAGAGGTGGTGGTAGAGGGAGAACGAATCATCCACAAGCCCGGATGCGACATCCTGCTGCTGTCCGACCAAAACCGCAAATTCGGCGTCAACGCCCTCGAAGCCATCTCGTCGATTAACTATTTCAAGACAGCGATTGGCGACCATGACCTCACCTCCTACGACGGCCGGTCCGTGCTCATAACCATAAACGGAGTTCCGGCAACAGGCTACGACCTCTGCACCTACTCCGCCGACGAGATAAAAAGCGTGCAATACTATGCCGTCACGCCTCCCGAATTCATGAGCGAGACAGACGGGCCCGTAATCAACGTAATCACACGCAAGCCGCGCAAACACATGGTGTCGGGCTATTTTGACCTTGCAAACGCAGTCTCCACATTGTCCGGCCGAAATTACGGCAACCTCACCTACGCCGACTCCCTCAACCGTGTGCAAGCCAACTATAGGATACAACAACTTCGGAGATGTAGAGGAGAACTCCATATTCCGCTATGCCCCCGACCATGTGGCTCAATATGCCAAGACCGGCAAACTCATAAGCACCTGGCATGAACTCAACCTTACCTACCAGCGCGACCAGGGCCCCCACATGTTCAACGCCACACTCTCCGGCATCTACGAACACTCCGACGAACATTCCGAAGGCACTGCCGACATCGTCGAAGGCGACGTAACAGCCGACGGTACCAGTCGCGACATCGCCAAGGCCAACGCCAAACAACTCGCTCTGAACCTCTATTATCGTCTGCAGCTCGGAGGCGGCCGCACCTTTGCCTTTACCGTGGCCAACACCCTCGGACAATCCGGCAGCGACGCCGCCCTGAGCCGATACGTCGCCCCGCCCTACGACGCGCTCAACTACGACGTTTCCTCCATCACCGACAACAGCACATACGCCCTTGGTGCCGCCGCCGTGTTCATGATGCCGCTGCCCAACGGACAATTCTCCGCTTCGGCGCGCTACGGCTACACCCGCCTCCGGCAGACCGCCATCGGCAACACCACACACCCCTCCACGCACAATGCTTATGCCTTCGCCCAGTATGTGTGGATGAAAGGCGGATTCTACATCATCCCCTCGCTCGGACTCTCCGCCATCCGCGACTGCTTGCCCGTGGGCAACAACAACACCATTGCGCCGCTGGTCATGTTCGATGCATCATGGCGCGCGCCAAAAGGATTGCTCTACGGATGGTCGACAAGGCTCAGCTACAGCATGCCCACATACACCACGACCCTTGGCAATATGACCGACAGCTACACATACATCGACAATGGCCTCATTGCAGCCGGCAACCCCGGCCTTAAGCCAAATCGCGCCCATCGCGGCACATTGTCGATAGATTATATGTCGCCCGACGGGCGCAACTCTTTCCGTGTCTCAACATCGCCATTCTACGCGCATAATCCGATGGAATGGACTCTTACCGACATCGACGGCATCATGGTGCGCCGTATGGAAAACATCCGCTACACCTATTCCAACGGCTTCTCCATGTCCGCCGCATGGCATGTGTTGCCATGGCTGGAACTCGCTCCCTATCTGGACTACTCTTATCGCCGCGACGTGATGTACGACCGCCGTGTCTCTTTCTCTCAATGGCGCTTGGGCGGAGGCCTCACAGTCAGCAAAGGCCATTTCGAAGCCTCGGCTTCGTTTAATCCGCCCATAAAAAGAATCAACGGCGACTTCTTCAAGCGCGAGAGCACCCAGGCGGTAGGACGTCTGCGATATAAACTGAACAATTTCTCCGTAACATGCTATTACCGCCACTTCTCGCAAAATAACTACACTATAGGACGCTCTGCCGACTTCTCCTATAAAGTAGACACTTCGCGCAAAACATTTAATCATTATGTGGAGATAGGCCTTACCTATTCATTCAGCAAAGGCAAGCAGATGCAGCACGACGACCCCATGCTCTACGAAAGCAGCAACGAAACAGGCCTCGGCAGCTTCAATGGCATCGTAAAATAACACCCCTCTCCGCCTCATCGCCAATGACGAAACGGCCGCATCGCGGTCCTACAATGCGGGCGGTCAGTGGGGCGGCGACGTCCACGTCGCCGATTCCCCGCAAATCCCCGCTCGCTCCCCGCTCAAGAAGGGCCGCATAGCGGCCATACCCACCAATAGCCACAGGTGAGCAAGCCGCCGCAAGCGGCTCGCGCAGCCTGTGGTGTGGTCAAAAGCACATCCCCGGACAGGGCCGCATCGCGGTCCTACAATGCATCGGCCGGTATGGCGCCCACGTCCACGCCGCCGAATCCCCGCAAATCCCATTTTTCCGCACTTAATGGCTCAAAAATAGATTAACCTATTAATTTACTGATGTTTAGCGTCTTTATTGGCAATTGTTCCACGTGGAACATATGTCATCTCCATATTGGGCGTATCGCGGATTATTGCTAATTTTGCAGGCGAAAAACAGATAGGTAATGGATATTTCTAAGATTAAGGGCCACGGCGCCATGATGGGTGCCGAAATGCTGTGGGGCGCAGGTGCGCCGCTCGGCAAGTTCATCCTTGCCGGAAGCGTGTCGCCCCTGCTGCTCACCGACTGCCGCATCATCGGCACAGCGGCGCTGTTCTGGCTGCTGTCGCTGTTCACGCCCTTGGAGCATGTGTCGCCGAAGGACCTCCTGCACATCTTCTTCGCATCTCTGCTGGGCCTTGTGTTCAACCAGTGCCTGTTCCTCTTCGGCCTCAGCCACACATCGCCCATCAACGCCTCCATCATCACCACGAGCCTGCCGATAGTGACAATGGTGATGGCGGCGATATTCCTGCGCGAGCCCGTGACGAAGCTGAAAGTGGGAGGCGTATTCCTTGGCGCTATCGGCGCCCTCATCCTCATCGTCAGCGGCTCGGCGGCCGCAGGCACCGGGTCCGCCCTGGGCGACGGCATGGTGCTGCTGGCGCAGATCAGCTTCAGCTGCTACCTCGTGTTCTTCAAGCGGCTGACAGCCAAATACCGTCCCGTCACGCTTATGAAGTGGATGTTCACCTACGCCTCCATCTGCATCGTCCCGTTCAGCTACGGCGAGTGGGCCGCCGCCGCCCACGCAGGCATCACGCCCGCGGAGTGGTGGGCCGTGGCAGTCTTCGTGCTGGGGCCCACATTCCTCAGCTATCTGCTGCTGCCCGTGGGACAGAAGAACCTGCGGCCCACTGTCACGTCGATGTACAACTATGTGCAGCCCATCGTGGCTTCCGTCGTGGCCGTGTGGGTCGGCATGGACCGCTTCACGCCCGGCAAGGCCGTGGCCGTCGTGCTGGTGTTTGCCGGCGTCTTCCTTGTGAGCAAAAGCAAAAGCCGCGCCGACATGCAGCGCGAGGCGAGAAGCAAGAAACGAGCATGAACGCCAAGTCGCTGAAAGGCTACACCCTGGCGGCGGTGGCCGCCGCCACCTACGGCACCAACCCCGCATTCGCCGTGCCGCTCTACGCCGAGGGCATGAACGCCGTCTCGGTGCTCCTCTTCCGCTATCTGCTCGGACTGCCGCTGCTTGTGGCGATGATATTCGCCCGCGGCCACGACCTGCGCCTGCGGCGCGCGGAAATAGCGCCCGTGGCCACGCTCGGCGTGCTGATGGCCGCGTCGTCGCTCACGCTGTTCGAGAGCTACAACTATCTGAACTCCGGCGTGGCCTCGACCTTGCTGTTCGTCTATCCGGTCATGGTGGCCGTGCTGATGGTGTTCTTCTTCCACGAGCGTTTCCGCGCCACCACGGTGGTGTGCCTCGCGCTTATGGGCGCGGGCCTGCTGATGCTGATGCGCACCGGCGCGGACGCCGGGCCGGTCAGCCCCTTCGGGTGCTGCCTGGTGATGCTGTCGTCGCTCACCTACGCTTTCTATCTGGTGATGATAAACGTGTCGAAGACAGTGCGGGGCATCCCCACGCTCAAGCTGCTGTTCTATGTGCTGCTGTCGGGCAGCAGCCTCTTCATGTTCGTGTGGGCGGCAGGCACTCCGCTGACGCTGCCGCCTTCTGCCGCGGCATGGCTCAACCTGGGTGCGCTGGCGTTTTTCCCAACGGTGGTGTCGCTCATATGCACCACCGTGGCCATACAGTGCATCGGCTCGACGCCCACGGCCATCTTCGGCGCATTCGAGCCGGTGACGGCCGTGGTGCTCAGCGTGGTGGTGCTGGGGCAGACGCTGACACCGCGCGAACTCGCCGGCGGCATGCTCATCGTGCTTGCCGCCACGCTCGTGATTGTGGGCGATCCTGTGGGCGCCGTGCTGCTGCGCGTGCGGAAGATGTTTCCGCGGCGCGCTTAGCAGGCGTCAGTTCATGTCGTAGCGGTTGTAGATCTCCGTGGCCAGCTCGTGGGCGCGTCGGCGCGTGGCCGGGTCGAGCGCGGCGTGTTCGCCGAGGTCGGGGATGAGGATGCGTGTGCCGGGTCGTATGCGGTTGGGATGGCGCAGCTTGTCGGCATTGGCCTCGTAGATGAACACCCAGAAATCCTTGCGGCCGTAGTGGTCGCGGGCGATGGTGGTGAGGAAGCGGGTGGAGGTGACGGTGTCGTAGACCGGCTCTTTCTGCTGCGGTTCGGGCTCCGGCTCGGCTATGGTGTCGGGCTCTGCCACGGTGTCCGGTTCGGCGGCGGGGACGGCTGCGGCCACGGCCATGGTGTCTGGCGTCGCGGCCACGGCCACGAGAGTGTCGGCCGGCGGCTCTGCGACATCGGGCACACTGTTGCGGCTGCCGGCGAAATATCCGGCGGCAAAGCCGACAACGAGCATTGCCACGGCCGCAATCCACGGCCATGCGCTGCGGCGCGGCGCGCAGACCCTCTCCGGCTCGGCGTCTTCCTCCGGACTGACCTCGGGCTGCGGCTCAGGCACGGATTCGGGCTCCTGCTCTGCCACGGTTTCAGGCTCCGGTTCTGCCACGGTTTCCTCGGCAGTTTCTGTCTCTGCTTCTGTTGTATCTGCTTCCGGTTCGGGTTCGGCGGCGGGGACTGCTTCGGCCTCGGGAATCCCGGCTTCGGCCTCGGCTGTTTCCTCGTCGAAAATATCGGCGGGAGCATCGGCGGGCAGAGCAATGGGAGCGAAGGCCGAGAACGGCGCGTTCACGGCGTCGGCCAGTGCCTTGTCCGGGGTGAAACCCACCCCGCCGGGCGCTGCGGCGTCGCGGCGCCATGTGCCGATGCCCTTGACGGTGGCTGTGCCGTCGGCGGCCAGCGACGACTCCACGGCGGCGAAGAGGCCGACGATGAAGCGCGTGGCGGTGTCGCTGTCGGAGGATGCGGCAAGCGCCGTGTGGGCGGCTATTTCGGGCAGTGTGACAGTCTTATTCATGCGAGGCTATGTGTTTGCGCAGCATGCTGCCCGGGTTGAACGTGAGGCCGATGTGCGGCGGCATGAGCGTGCGGCTGCCGTCGTCGGCCACGGCCACATACTCGTCGCTTTTCTCGGGCACAAAGCTGCCGAAGCCGGGGATGGCCACGGAGTCGAGCGCGCAGAGCCGCTCGCGCAATGCCGCGGCAAAAGCCTCGGCGAGGCGGGAGCCTTGCGCGGCGTCGCAGCCCGCAGCCTTGGCTGCCTGCTGAAGAATGGTGCGGCTATCCATCAGATGATGAGCATGGCGTCGCCGTAGGCGCCGAAGCGGTAGTGTTCCTTCACGGCCTCGGAGTAGGCGTGCATCACCTGTTCGTAGCCGCCGAAAGCCGCCACCATCATGAGCATGGTGGAGTAGGGCAGGTGGAAGTTGCTGACGAGCGATGAGGCCACGGTGAAGTCGTAGGGCGGGAAGATGAATTTGTTGGTCCAGTCGTCGAAAGGCTGGATGTGTCCGCCCATGCTGGCGGCGGTGGCAAGGCCACGGAGCACGCTCGTGCCGACGGCGCATACCTGCTTCTCGGCGTCGTTGGCCGAGTTGATGGTCTCGACGAGCTCGGGCGTCACGATGAGCTGCTCGGAGTCCATGCGGTGCTTTGTGAGGTCTTCGACGTCGATTTCGCGGAAGTTGCCGAGACCGCTGTGCTCGGTGAGAAATGCCTGCTTGACGCCCTTGATTTCGAGGCGCTTGAGGAGCTCGCGGGAGAAGTGGGTGCCTGCGGCGGGTGCCACTACGGCGCCTTCGTGGCGTGCGAAGATGCACTGGTAGCGCTCGGCATCCTCCTCGGTGGGTTCACGCTTGATGTATTCGGGCAGCGGTGTGTGGCCCAGGGCGTAGAGGTCGCGCTTGAAGGCATCGCGGGGTCCGTCGTAGAGGAACCGGAGCGTGCGGCCGCGCGAGGTGGTGTTGTCGATGACCTCGGCCACCATCGACTCGTCGTCGCCGAAGTAGAGCTTGTTGCCGATGCGGATTTTGCGTGCGGGCTCCACGAGGACGTCCCACAACTTGATTTCGGGGTTGAGCTCGCGCAGGAGAAACACTTCGATGCGTGCTCCGGTCTTCTCCTTGTTGCCGTAGAGCAGTGCGGGGAATACCTTGGTGTCGTTGTAGACCATGACATCGCCGTCGTCGAAATAGTTGAGAATGTCCTTGAAGATGCGATGTTCGATTTCGCCGGTGCGGCGGTGGAGCACCATCATGCGCGACTCGTCGCGGTTCTGCGCGGGATACTGTGCGATGAGTTCCTCGGGCAGGCGGTATTTGAATTGCGAAAGCTTCATATCTGAATTACTTGTAGTTTTTTCTGAAAAAAAGAGATTATGAGGAAGAACAGGCGTGCGCGGCTCAATCCTTGCGCGGACCCTCGTACCACTCGGGATATTCGACGGGCACGGATGCGATGATGTCGGCCGCCTGTTGCACCGACACGCAGTCGGCGATGGTGATGTCGCCCACGCGCGTGCGGCGGAGGGCTGTGAGGTGGGCGCCCGAGCCGAGGGCGATGCCGAAATCGCGCGCGAGGGCGCGTATGTACGTACCTTTGCTGCAGAGCACGCGCACGGTGATGCTCTCGGGCGAGAATTCGAGCAGTTCGAGTTCGTCGATGCGGAGCGTGCGCGCTTTCAGTTCGACCTCGCGGCCTTTGCGTGCGCTCTCGTAGGCGCGCTTGCCGTCGACCTTGCATGCGGAGAAAGCCGGAGGCACCTGCTGGATAGTGCCTGTGAAGCCGCGCAGCATCTCCTCGACGGCCTCACGGGTGATGTGGGCTGTGGGGTAGGTGGCGTCCACTTCGGTCTCGAGGTCGAAGCTGGGAGTGGTGGCGCCGAGTGCCATCGTGGCCACATATTCCTTGATGCCGGCCTGGAGTTCGTCGATGCGTTTGGTGGCGCGGCCTGTGCAGACAATCATGACGCCCGTGGCGAGGGGGTCGAGGGTGCCGGCATGGCCCACCTTGAGCTTGCGCACGCCGAGACGCCGCGTGAGGGCGCCGCGCACGCGCTTGACAGCGTCGAACGAGGTCCAGCCCAGGGGCTTGTCAATGCAGAGTATTTCGCCAGACAGGAAATCCATCTCAGAACATGGGGTAAATGAGGCAGACGATGCCTGCCACGACGCAGTAGACGGCGAACCACACGAGGCGGCCTTTCTTGACGATATCGAGCATCCATTTGCAGGCCATGCAGCCGACGATGAAGGACGCGAGGAAGCCTACGGCCATGGACAGCAGACTGACAGAGCCGGCTGCGGCAGTCTGCGCGCCGGCGGTCTCAAGCATGTCCTTGATGTCGAGCAGGCCTTCGCCGAGGATGGGGATGATGACCATGAGGAAGGAGAACTTGGCCACTTTCTCGCGGTTGTCGCCGAGCAGGATGCCGGTGGCGATGGTGGTGCCGGAGCGGGAGAGACCCGGCAGAACCGCGATGGCCTGTCCGATGCCGATGACGAATGCGTCGCGCCATGTGATGTTGCGGCCCTGGGGCGCGGAGGGATCGAGCAGAGCGTGGCGCGTGCGGGTGAAATAGGCGAAACTTAGGAGCGCGGCCGTGACGAGCAGACACACGCCGACGACGGCGAGGTTGCCTTCGAAGAGGGTCGCAATCTGCTTCTTGAAGCATACGCCCACGATGCCGACGGGAATGCACGACAGGAGAATCTTGCAGACGTAGTAGAATTTGTCGTCGCGCCGGAATGTGAAGAACGAGGTGCACAGGGGCACGAACTCGCGCCACAGGATGACGATGGTGCTGAGGACGGTTGCCACATGGAGCATGACGCTGAACTCGAGGGACGCGTCGGGGTCGAGATTTACTCCGAGAATCTGTTTGAAGATTTCGAGATGTCCGCTGCTGGAGATGGGCAGGTATTCGGAAAGGCCCTGGATGATTCCGAGCCAGAGAGCGTCTAACCAATCCATAATTATTCCTTGTCTTTTTTAGAACGGATGATGATGGCTATGGCCATGGCCACGAAGCCGATGAATGCGATGGCGGGTCCGACCACGATGCGTCGGGTGCTGAAGATGTCGGGGTTGAACCCGGTCTCGGAGGTGGAGCCGCCGAGCATGAGCACGAATCCGAGGATGATGAGTGCTGCCGAGACAGCCATGGCTATGAAATTGGTGCGCGTCAGAGGCTTCCGGTCGAAGCTCTCGCGCTCGATGGCGTCGTTTTTCTTTTTTGATTCCATATGATGTTATGGTTCAGTTCATGTAATAATCGTCGATATCGGACCGCAGATAGCGGTTGGTCGCGAACAGCGATGCCAGCAGGCATATGAGCACGCCCGCGATTATGAGCGCGGCGTAGATGGCTGCGCTTGTGGTCCAGCTGAGGTTTGCCGCGAGTGCGGCGTCGGCGTGCATGGCGTAGGCCTGCGCACCGGCGAGGATTCCGGAGGCGAGGATGGCGGCAGTGAGGCCGGTGAGCGCTCCCGCGGCAAGGAACGGGCGGCGGATGAACGCGCCTGTGGCGCCCACGAGGCGCATGGTGTGGATGACGAATCGGCGCGAGTAGACGGCGAGGCTCACCGTGTTGTTGATGAGCACGAAAGAGATGACGAGCAACGCAGCAGCCACGGCCAGCATTATCCACGTGAGACGGGCTATGTTGGTGTTTACGCTGTCGATGACAGAGGTGTCGGTCTCCACTTCGTCGACACCTTCCATGGCTCCGATGCGTGCGGACAGGGCGAGGATGCTGTCGCCGCTCGCCCAGTCGGGACGCACGCGCACGTCGAATTCGGCTCCGTAAGGGTTCTCGTCGACGAGCAGCATGATGTCTTCTCCGATGATTTCACATTCCTGCGCAAGGATGTCGTCGGCGCTTGCGTAGACGAAAGACTCTGCAAACGGCGCTGCCGCAAGGGTCTTCTTCATGGCGTTCGTGGCGGCGTCGGAAATTCCACGCTCCATCTTTACGGTGAAGCCCATGTTGCGGCGCACGTTGTCGGTGGCGCTGCGCGCCGCCATTGTCATGACTGCAGCCACGCCGAGAATCACCAGCACGAGCGTCACGCTCACTACCGATGTGAGGCGTGAACCCAGCACGCTGATATGAAGAGATCGTTTTTTTGCCATTTGCTTTAAGAGGTGTGAGGCTGCGAAGAACCTAAAAACGTGCAAAATTACTAAATTTTCGTCCCTTTGTCAATAGTTTTTTGCTGTATTTTCACTTCATGGTGGTAAAATAATGTATATTTCGTAACTTTGCAGTTCATAACCACCATTTCCAGGCAAACTATAAGGTTTGCCGATGTGTTATTACATAAATTCAGTTAACCATGAGCAGTATGTTCGATCTTCTTATGGAGCTGCCTCTGTTCAGGGGTGTGAGCCGTGAAACGATGGGCAAAATCGTAGGAATGGCAAAGTTCCATTTTCTCAAGTATCCGGCCGGTGCGGTCGTGGTGAAGGAGCACTCGCCATGCACGCATATAACTTTTGTGATAAGTGGCCGCATACGGCTCACCACGTCCAATAATAACGGCAGGCTGTCGGTTTCGCAGACGCTGACGGCTCCGGATGTGATAGCTCCGGATTTTCTTTTCGGGCGCGCTACGTTCTATCCCTGCAGGGCGGTGGCGCTTGAGCCGTCGGGCGTGCTTCAGATCAGCAAGGCCGACTATATGAAGATACTGAATGCCGACCCGGTGTTCATGTTCAATTATCTGAACATAATCTCGGTGAATGCCCAAAAGAGTGTGATCGGGCTGATGTCGCTGACGTCGGGGTCGCTTGAGGAGCGAATTGCCTTTTGGGTGATCGCGCTGACGCAATCGTCGGGCGAGAACATAAGCATCGACTGTCCGCTGCGGAATCTGTGTGCCATATGGGGTGTGCAGCGTTCGGCTCTGGTCGAGGCACTCAACAACATGAAGGCTCACGGGCTGGATTCGTTCGGTCCGAGCGGCGTTGTGTTCAGTTCCAGAAAGAAGCTGCTCGAGATGCTGGACGAGGGGTGCTGACTTCCGGCGTCTGTCCGGGAAAATCGGTTTTTTAGAATGCAAAAACGCCGATATGCCCAATATAATCGCTTATATTTTTCAAAGCCGTTGATTTTTGTAGCTGATTGTCTTGTAGTCAATTATACTTTTAATGGCCTTGATTTTATTTATATTTGACTTATACAGGCATTGAAGTTGCTGTTCCTCTCATTAATTTTGCAACGTAAATAATTGTTAGGTCTAAGATTCAGGTTCTGATAAGGTTATTTTGAAAAGATTGTAAAAAGGATTTTAAATGGTTTTAGGTATTTAGTGTTAGAGACACGAATAAAGAAAAGCCGCTCCGTGAGGAGCGGCTTTTTCGTTTCGCGGCGGCACGTCTGTCACAGTTCGCGGCGCTCGAAAGCGTCGATGAAGCTGCCGGGAGTGCTGTTGTAGATTTTGACTTTTTCTTTTGCGGCAAAGCGCGCTATCTCGTGGTAGCTGCGGAAAGCGACGGTGAAGCTCTCGAGGATTTGGTGCAGGCGGTAGCCGCGATATTCGGATGCAGACCGGCGCAGCTCGCGCTTGTCGTCGGCGTAGAAGTGGGGCTGGACGCTTACGACCTCGTTGCTGTCGTTTACTTCTAAGGTGCGCAGCCATGAGTGGTCGGCGCCTGTGAGAAAGATGGTCTTGAAACCGGCCTTGATGGCTATCATGATGGCAGCGATGAGGACGTTGCGCGGGCGGGGCATTCCAATGCCGCGGCGGAATGCTGCGTGGCAGAAGAAGTCGAAGCCTTCGACGCCGACGGCGTTGAAGGTCTCGACGCGCGCGTCGGGGGCGAGAGAGCGTGCGAGGGTTGCCCAATGGCAGGGCACATAGAGGGTGAGGGGCCATGTGGCGCCGTTTATATTGCGCCACAGTTCCTGCACGTTGGGCTCGTCGGAGGTGAAGAAGTGTGGGTCGGCGAGTACATATCGTCCGGGCCGCAGGATGGTGAATTCCGGGGCGTTTGCGGCGAAGTTGACGGCCATTGCGGCTCGTCGGCTCAGCTCGTCGGCGTGGCGGGCGATAGTGGTGCGGAGCGAGGGTCCGTTGGCGAGAATGACGATGGAGTCGCCTTCGTCCGCGGCGTGCGGCGCTATGGTGCAGCGCCGGCTCTGTATGGCGATTTTCGCGAGGCTCTTGAGCGTGGCGCCCATGGCGGCGGAGAAGGCTGATATTTTATCGGAAGTTTTCATAGTTTTCGTATGTATGGCAGAAGAGCGTGGCGTCGGAATCCGTGATGCCTGATGAAAAAGAGGCAAACCGGGATTATGGCGATGCATGCAAAATTAGCTGAAAAATGGCTGGTGTGCAAATTTAACACGCCTTAACGCCCAAAAAGTGGCGAATTAGTTAAAAATGGCTAATTTTGTAATTAATATGAACGCAACAGGTCCTATACGCATAAACCTGCGGAAGGTGCTCCGCGACCGTCTCGGCTGCTGGAGTCGCCTTGTGCCGTCGTTTTTGTGTCGCAAGCTGGAGCGGCTGGTGTGTCAGGAGCAGCTCAACGAACTGCTTGAGCACAACTATCCGCGGCGCGGCGCGGATTTCTGCCGCGGAGTGCTTGACGACCTGGATGTGGGCATCGATGTGTGCGGCATCCGCAACCTTCCGGCGCCGTCGGCGCGGCGTGTGCTGCTTGTGTGCAATCATCCGCTCGGCGGCCTGGACGGCATGGCTCTTGTGGCGTGGTTCTCGGATTACTTCGGCATGCAGCTGCAGGTGGTGGTGAACGACCTGCTGATGGCTGTGGAGCCGCTTTCGGACTGTTTCGTGCCCGTGAACAAGCACGGTGCCCAAAGCCGCCGCACGGCAGGCGCGCTCGACGAGGCCATGGCATCGGATGCTCCGGTGCTGATGTTTCCTGCCGGACTGGTGTCGCGGCAGGGCGACGACGGCCGCATTGCCGACCTGAAGTGGAACAAGATGTTTCTGCGCAAAGCTGTGGAATACGGCCGTGATGTGGTGCCTCTGCATTTCGATGGGCGGAACAGTCCGGGATTCTATCGGGCGGCACGGCGCCGCGTGAAACTGGGTCTGCGCTTCAATTTCGAGATGCTGCTGCTGCCGCGCGAGGTGTTTGCCAGCCGCGGCCGCCGCTTCACCATCGCTTGCGGCCGCCCGATCGCGTGGCAGTCGCTGGGCCGTCCCTCGGAGGCGGAGGCCGCGCGGATACGCGACATTGTGTACAATCTAAAAGAATGTAATGGAAAAGATAATATCGCCCGTTGAAACTTCGTTGATAGAGAGTGAACTCACTCCGGAACGCTTTCTGCGGCACACGAACCGTGGCGGCAACCTGCTGTATGTGGTGGACGCTCATTGCGCTCCGAACACCATGCGCGAAATCGGCCGTCTTCGTGAAATCGCTTTCCGCACGGCAGGCGGCGGTACCGGTCGGGGCTGCGACATCGACAACTTCGACACTATGGACCCGCCGTGCCGTCAGCTGGTGGTGTGGGATCCGGAGAGCCGTCAGATTTTAGGCGGCTACCGCTTCATCTGCGGCAGCGACATACGGATGGATGCCGAAGGGCGTCCGCGCATAGCCACGAGCCACATGTTCAACTTCTCCGAGGAGTTTGTGCGTGATTATCTGCCCTACACGCTTGAGCTGGGGCGCAGTTTTGTGCGTCTGGAGTATCAGAGCACGCGCGCCGGCGTGAAAGCCATATATGTGCTCGACAACCTGTGGGACGGCCTTGGCTCGCTCACTGTGCTGCATCCGGAAATCCGCTATCTTTTCGGAAAGATGACGATGTATCCGAGCTATACGGCCGAGTGCCGCGACATGATATTGTACTTTCTGCACAAGCATTTCCCGGATCCCGACCATCTTGTGACGCCCATCAATCCGCTGCCCGTGCACTACGACGAGGATGCGATGGGACGGCTCTTCACCGGCGACTGCTTCAAGGCCGACTACAAGATACTGAACGCCGAGGTGCGCCGGCGCGGCGACAACATCCCTCCGCTGGTGAACGCCTACATGGGTCTGTCGCCTACGATGCGCATGCTCGGCACGGCTGTGAACGACGAGTTCGGCAACGTGGAGGAAAGCGGCATATTCATGGTGATAGACGAGATTCTCGACGAGAAAAAAGCACGACATATAGCGACCTATAACAGCGACCGGAGCTTATGATACCGAAAGTGATACACTACTGCTGGCTCAGCGACGACCCTATCCCGGCCGACCTGCAGGGCTACATAGACACATGGCGCCGCCTCATGCCCGACTATGAGCTGCGGCTGTGGAATTTCAAGCGTTTTCCGCGCGGCAAATCGGCGTGGGTTGACGATGCCTTCGACAACCGGAAATACGCTTTCGCCGCGGACTATATCCGCGCGTATGCCCTGTATCATGAGGGCGGTATCTATCTGGACTCGGATGTGGAAGTGCTGAAGCCGTTCACTCCGCTGCTCGGGCTGCCGTATTTCATGTGCCGCGAGACCGGCTCGGGAAGTCCGGAAGCCGCGGTGATGGGCGCCGAGGCGGGCAATCCGCTGTTCGGCGCGCTGCTGGAGCATTACGACACGCACAGCTTCGTTCGCGCCGACGGCAGCCTGGACACCACGACGATGCCCCGGGTGATGCGCGAGAAGATGGAGGCAATGGGCATAGCGGTGGAGGACGTGGACGGCCCGGAGCAGGTGGCAATGCATCCCGACCGCATCAGCATGCTTCCCAGCGACTATTTCAGCCCCATCAGCATCGAGAACCTGGAGATGCGCAAGACCTCGCGCACCTATTGCATACACCATTTCGCGGGAAGCTGGAAATCGCCGTGGCACCGCTTCAAGAAGCGCGTGCAGATGGTGCTGGGCCCGCGCGCGGCGCAGTGGGTGATCAATGTCAAGCGCGTTATTCTGCGTCAATCATACACATGACCTATGGAAAATAACAGAAAAAAAATACTTGTGATAGCTCCTCATGCCGACGATGAAGTGCTGGGCTGCGGCGGCTATCTTGTCCACGAGAAGGCGCATGGCGCCGAAATCCGCCTGGTGATAGGCACAATAGGCGGCACCGACCGCCGCCAGGACTACGACACGCGCATGGCGGAATTCCGCTCGGTGTGCGATGCGCTGGGGGCGAGCAGCGAGGTGCTGTACAAGAACATGGACGCAATGATGGACACTATTCCGGCCTTTGACATAACGACCAAGCTTGACCACATAATCGACAGCTTCCGGCCGGACGAGATCTTCATCAACTACCGCAGTCTGCACCAGGACCATATCAAGCTCTACGAATGCGCGCTCGCCTCGGTGCGCCTGCGCGAGGGCTACTCGCCGCGTCTGGTGGCACTCTACGAGTATCCTTTCGCGACGACCCAGGTGGGGCCTATCGGCGGCGGTTTCATGTATCACGACATATCGGACTGCATAGAGGAGAAGGTGGCCCTGTTTGAGAAATACGTCACGCAGATACGCGAAACGCCGTCGCCGCTCAATCGCGAGGGTGTGCTTGCGCTGGCCCGCATGCGCGGGGTGGAGTGTGGCGTGGACTATGCCGAGAAGTTTTATGTTCAGAAGATGATTTTATGAAATACATAGTATTCGAAGCCGGCAGCCGTGCGGGCTTTTCCGCAGAGATGTTCTACCGCGCGTGGAAGAAGCGCCATCCCGAGAGCGATTGCGGCCTGATCATGGCCGACAGCGACACGACGTTCGCCCAGGTGCCCGCTCCGGCCGGGGTGGAGCGCGAGAACGACAAGACGGCCGGCGCGCTGCTCGGCACGGCCGGCTATCGTGCGTTTCCCGGCGACGAGCTGACGCGCCAGCGCGACGGGCGCATACAGGAGGCTATAGCCAAGGATGTAATGGCCGCGGTGGAGCCGTGGTTTTATGAGAAAGCGACGGTGAACCGCACGCTGGAGCGCCTTGCGGGAGCGGATGCAGGCATACGCGTGCCGCGCACGTTTGATTTCGAGAATGTGTGTGTGAAGCCCAACTCGCAGTCGGCCGGCTCGCGCGGCGTAGAGTTCAAGACGGGCATGTGTGTGTCGGAGCTCATCGACATCGCCCGCGAGTATGTGGTGGATGTGCTGGAGCGCGGCGACGGCACGCTTGACATATACGCGCGCGAGACGAAGCTGCGCTGCGGCTACGACAAGCTCGTGCGTCTGCTGCCGAAGAACGATCGCCTTGTCGAGGCTGTGCGCAGCTTTGTGGCGGCGGTGAACTCCGGCACGGATGCGACGCTGTTTCGCGGCGTGTTCCATCTGCAGATAGCGGAAAATCCGCAGGGGGAGTACTATTTCATAGAGGCGTCGAAGCGTATCTCGGGGAGCGCCGTGGTGAACATCTTCCGTGGCTTCAACCCGTTTGACGTGCTGGAGGGCACAGAAGCCCAGGCGCCGGTGGAGCCTGCTCCTTTCGAGGACGGCCGCTGGTACCGCTTCGAGGATTTCGTGGCCGAGCTGCCGCGGGTGCTCTAATTTGCGCGTGCGTGGCGATGGTGGCGTATGAGCTGCCAGGAGTTGACGCTGTTGTGCCACGCCACATAGGCTGCCGGGGCGACGGATGCGATGGGATTAAGATAGGTGAGTGCCAGCCATATGGCCAGGACTGTGTTTTTCTGTCCGAGGCTCTGTCCGCCCGTCACCTTGTCGGCGAAACGGCTTCCGACCTTTCGGCCCAGGGCAAACTGGGCAATGCACACTATCATCGACCCGGCCACGAGGGCGGCAATCTGCCCGATGTGCGACGGGTCGAAATTGCGTATGATGAAACTTACGGAGCTGCCGACCACGATGAACAGCGCCACGGCCCACATGTAGAACGACAGCGACTGGTTGTCGGCGAGATAGTCGTGGACGCGGCGGCAGCTGTAGCGCAGGACGAAGGCAGTGATGAGGGGAAGGGTGAGCAGCGGCAGGACGCTCGAGCAGATGCGATGGAACGACTCGGCGAATGTCATCTCGGGATGTTCGCCTATGGCGGCGAGGATGACCGGGCCGGCTACGGCTACGGCGAGGTTGCATAGTAGGGAGTAGGTGGCGACGTGGGCGATGCTTCCGCCGAGCATGCCTGTGATGACCGGGGCAGCGGTGGCGGTTGGGACGAACACGCAGATGAACACGCCGGTGGCGACGGTGTGGCTGAAGGGCATGATGGCGAGGAGGACTGCCGCCGCGAAGGCCATCTGGACGGCGAGGAGCGCCCACTGAAAGCGGCCGATGCGGAAGGTACGCGGCTCGATGCGGCAGTAGGTGATGGTGAGCATGGCGAAAATCAGGAACGGGGAGAGAAACGTGAGATGGCCAATCCACTTGTAGAAAACGGCTCCGCCCAGCATGGCTACGGGCAGCATCCAGTCCTTGATCTTTTGACGCATTGCGGTGGGGTTTAGTAGTCGGCTATGTTGATGTTTTCTTTGATGATGCGGGCGGGTACTCCTGCGACGACGCATCGGGCGGGTACGTCGTGGATGACGACGGCGTTGGCTCCAATGACCACGTTGTCGCCTATTTTTACGGGTCCGAGGACTTTTGCCCCGCAGCTGATGTAGACGTTGTCGCCGATGACGGGTACTTCCCGGTGGCCCGAGCGTCCGCCGATGACGACTCCTGCGCCGATGGAGCAGTTGCGTCCGAGAACGGCTCTTTTGTGGACGACGACGCCAATGCCTCCGTAGCCGAAGCGGGTGCCGGGTCCGAGCGTGCATGACGGCGGCACGGCGCAGTTGCACAGCAGGTACTGGAGGCGGTAGATGATGTGGGGCAGTAGCGGCACGTTGTGGCGGTGGAGCCAGTTGGCGGCTCTATAGCAGTGTATCAGCATATTTTTTTTCTTCAAGAATGTAGTGGCTCATGGCTGCGAACATGAAGGCGTCGCTCCACCGCATGTAGGGGATGCGGGATGAGATGCCTTGTTTGAGCTGATAATAGAAGTAGCCCCGGGGCGACTGCATGTGGCTCAGAGTCCATGCCATCACAGACGAGGCGAGTGTGCGGCGGGATTGCCATCGGCCGAGGCGCGACAGTGTGACGAAGAGCTGTCCCGGGCAATGAATGTCGATGGGATAGGTGCGCGTGTCGTAGTAACGGGGTGTGCCGTCGGGGAGGAAGAAGCGGGATGTGTAGTAGTCGAGGCCTCGCTCGAGGTTGGGGGTGAAAGTGTCGTCGCCGCTCAGAGTGATGTAGGTGTGGAGGGCGTCGAGGTTGTAGCCCGTGTGGAAGGAGTCGACCCATTGCGTGGCGTCCTTTACTCCGTAGGTCCATGCTCCGTCGGGGCGCTGCATGGAGCAGGCGGCTGCCACGGAGCTGCGTGCCACGCGCAGGAGCTCGTCGCCGTCGGGCGCTCCATAGGCGCGGCATAGCATGAGCAGGCGACTGCCGAGGAGGGATGCGTTGTAGATGGTGTCGTTGCCCGGCATGCGCGAGTAGGAGAGGAGTTCGCCGTCGCCGACGGGCGTGCGGTGCAGATCGCGGAGCACGAAGCGCGCGGAGCTGATGGCGGCGTCGCGAAACTCGTCGCGGCCGGTGATGTCGTAGGCTTCGAGCAACGCCGAGGCGCAGAACTGCGTGGCCACGACGGTGGGCTCGCCTGCCGGGAAAAGAAATTCGCGGCGGCACTGCCACGGGAAGTTGTAGCCCCATGCCATGCCGCTGTAGCCGGGTGTGGCCATGTGCAGGAGGGCGTCGCCGAGTTCGTGGATGCGCGCGTCGGCTCCTTCGGCGAGTGGGCCGCCGATGCGATGGAGGTTGCAGTAGCCATGGAGGAAGAGGCCTATCGCCTTGGCGTTGCGTTCTTTCGGCACGAGGGCAAGGGGGCGGAGGTTGATGGGGTTGCGCTTGAACAGCTGTATCCACACAAGGCGCGCCAGAGGAGAGCGACCGACGAGGGGCAATGCTTTGAATATCTTTGAGTTGAGGCCGTCGTAGGGGTCCCAGCCTGCGAATTGTTCGCTTTCGCAGTAGGCGCGCAGGCGGGAGAAGGCGGCGGTGACTTCGCGGATGGTCATGAGTGGAGAATTTTGGTGTATAATCCGAGAAGGCGCCGGCTCACACGGTCGGGGTAGTAGCGGCACACGGTGTCGCGGTTGCGGGCGCCCATGGTTTCGACGGCGTCGGGGCGGTCGAGGAAGCTGCGGATGGCGCGGTAGATGCTTTCTTTGTCGCGCACCTTCACATAGATGGCGCCGTATCCGTCGGCGACGGCCTCGGGGATGCCGCCGACGGGGGTGACGATTGCGGCGAGGCCTGCGCTCATGGCTTCGAGCAGGGATATGGGCATGCCTTCCGCATAGGACGGCAGGACGAAGACGTCGTTGCTCTCCAGCAGGGTTTCCTTGGCGTGGCCGGAGACCCAGCCGTGGAGGGTGACCATTCCGGGCATCGGGTGGGATGCCAGGAAGTCGTGCATGCGCTTGTCGTCGATGCCGCTGCCGCCTATGTCGAGCCGTACGCGTCCGCTCAGCTCGTCGCGGTGGTCGTAGAGTGCTTCGAGCAGTTCGAATAGCCCTTTGGTGTGGTCGATGGCGCTGATGAAGAGGAGGCGGAGCGGCCCCGGCGAGGGCTTGCGCACCACGCGGGCGGGGCGTACGGGATTTTCGATGACTTCTACGGCGGGGACGCCGAGTTCGTCGTGAAGATAGCTTTTCCAGCTGTCGGTGAGGGCGACGACGCAGTCGGACTTGGCCATCTGTCGGGTGACTTTTTCGAGCCCCATTGCGGTGAAATGCTTGCGCAGGGCTCCATTGTGGATGTGGTGGATGGTGCGCATGCCCAGGAGCCCGGCCCATCGGAGCAGGAGGCATTTGCGCCGCCAGGAGCCCCGGACGGAGCCGTGGGCGTGGACGATGCGGAAACCGCGCAGGCGATAGACGGGCAGCAGGGCCATGGTCAGGGCGAAGCGTATGGCTCCGAGCACTTTGCCGCGGTGGTGGGTGGTGGGGGCGTAGGTGATTCCGCCGAACATTTCCCGGTAGACATTGAGGACATAGGATATGCCTCCGCCGCTGCGTGTGTCGGGGCCGACGAAGAGCACTTTGTCGAGTATGTCGCGATGGGACAGTGTCATAGATCGATGAGTTTTTGCAGGTCGTTGGCTGTGAGGGTGTCGGGCGGTGTGACGCGTGGCATGCCGGCGGCTTTGATGATGGCGTCGGCAAGGGCAGCCGGGTCGAGGGAGCGGACGACGGTGGCGTTGGGGATGCCGTCGAGCTGTTCGGAGCCGGAGAAAGCGGTGCTGACTATGGGCATGCCGAATGCGCGGGCTTCGGCGAGGGTGATGCAGTAGCCTTCGAAGCGCGACGGCTGCACATAGACGTCGGCAGCGGCGATGTAGGGGCAGGGGTTGGAGCGGAGCCCCAGGAAGTGGAGGCTGTCGTCGAGGCCGAGTTCGGCGGCCTGGCGGCGGCATGGCTCGAGGAGTTCGTCGTCGCCGACCCAGTTCCAGCAGAAACGGAATCCGCGGCGGCGGAGCTCGGCGGCAATCCGTATGGCCACGTCGGGGGCTTTCTGGCGTGTCATTCGGCCGACGGTGGTGATCATGACGCAGCCGTCGGGACGCTCGACAGGGTGGGCCGTGGCGGCTGCGCGGACGGCTGTGGCGTCGACGAGATTGTGGAAGACGTCGCAGCGGTCGGCTACTTCGGGGAATACTTTTGTGAATGCTTCAAGGGAGCTTTGGCTGACGATGAAAATGCGGTCGAACAGGGGGTAGACTTTGTGGCCCGTGCAGGGGTTGATGAAGCTGTGGGTGATGTCGAAGTGTATCCACGACACATATTTGTCGGCGTCGATGTGGGTGGGGACGTACCAGTCGAGGAGCTGGCTTGGTCCCTGGTAGGAGACGGCGATGTCGAAGTGTCGGGTGAGGTCGCGCTCGTCGCCGAGGATGTGGTGATAGTAGTGGATGAGGGTGCCGCGCGCTTTGGCCGCGAGGTAGCTGAGGGGGCCGGCGAGGTCGGTGGCGTGGCGTATGGGGAAGCCCAGGCGGGGTTTGTTCCGTTCGATGCGGCGGAGGATGTGGAGGGTGACGTCGGCGGGTATTTCCGGGAGGAGGTCGCCTTTGTGCTGCATCAGCGCTATGTGCACGTCGAAGATGTCGCGCGGGAGCGCACGCACCAGCGATAGCAGCGATTTCTCGACGCCGCCTGTGTGCATGTAGTTGATGCAAAAGATGATGCTTCGTTTCGTCATTTTTTCAACTTCTTAAGCAAAGATACTTTGACATCGGGCGGGAGGATGATGAGCCATGTGAGGGTGGCTGTGACGGCAAGGGATGTGAGCGCTACTGCGAAAAGACGCAGCCATATGGAGCTGAGGGCGGCGTGGACGGCGATGGCCGCGATGGCCGCGATGGCGATGACGGCGCCCGGACGCAGCACGCCGCGCCACCAGAAGCGGCGCACGCGGAAGGCGGGGAGCTGGTGGCGGAGGATGAGGGTGTTGGCGAGGAGGATGGCTGTGACGGCGCATGCGTGGAGGGCGTAGACCACGGGCGGCATGTGCGTGAGGCGTAGCAGGAGCCACATGGCGGGGAGCTCGAGGAGATAGAGGGTGCCGGAAATGAAGCTGATGCGGAACACGCGGCCTGTGGCGTGGATGCCGATGGCCACGACGGTGTTGAGCAGTTCGCCGCATGCTGCCACGAGGCTGAGGCGGCAGAATGCGACGGTGTAGGGCGGGACGTCGACGAGCCAGAGGCCGAGGAGGGTGTGCATCTCCACGATTATGGGGACGATGAGCAGTCCGAGGAGGAGCAGCGCGTAGCATGCGGCGTTGTTGAGCAGGGAGAGCATGCGGTCGTAGCTGCGTGCGGCGTATTCCTTGATGATCTGGGGGCGGAATGCGGAGACGACGGTGCCGGCGAAGCTGTTGACGGTGCCGTTGACAGTCATGGTGAGTCCGCACGCGGCGTTGAGGACGGTTCCTCCGAAATGGTTGAGCACGACGTTGGTTCCCTGCGAGCGGGCGGTGAAGCAGAGGTTGCCGTAGGAATCCCATCCGCAGAATCCGAGCATGGCTTTTGTGATGGCGCGGTCGGAAGCGTGGAGCGAACGACATTCGGGGAAGTTGCGTGCGGCGAAGATGCCGTACATGGCGCAGACGGCTATGGCTGCCACGGCCATGAGAGCGGCGTAGCCGACGAGGGTGTCGGATGTGGCGAAGAGGGTGATGCCGAGTGCGGCGAGGAGCTTGAGCACGACGTTGGCAATGGCGATGAAGGCGTAGGCGTCCATTCGCTCGTGGGACATGATGGCCGCGGAGTAGGGCACCTGGATGATTGCTGCCATGGCTGCGAGCACGGACAGCTGGTAGGTGGCGTTGGCAGCAAACAGTCGGCCCGGGGCAATGACAAGGCGTGTGTTGACGTACCACAGGCCTATGGTTTCGGCGAAGATGAGGACTATGACTGCGAGGGCTATGTGGACGCGCATGGATGCGCCGAAGGTGCGGCTGAGCCTGGGGAGGTCGCCGGTTCCGAGTTCATAGCTTATGAAGCGTGAGGTGGCGGCGCTCATGGTGCCGTTGAGGAAGCTGAGGATGGTGACTATGCCTCCGACGACGCTGTAGACGCCATAGTCGTCGATGCCGAGGCGTTCGAGCACGATGCGTGAGGTGTAGAGCGATATCCACACCGTGAGCAACATGCGTCCGTAGAGGTAGAGCGTGTTGCGTGCTATGCGTCGGTCAGCTTGTTGCATAGGCAGCCTCCTTCTCTTCCCGTTCGGTCTTGTCGCTCAGCAGGGTTGCGCTGAGTGCCAATGCGGGAGTCATGACGCCCATGAAGGAAATCAGTCCCTCGAATCCGCTGAGACCGAACCATACAAAGCACAGCAGCACAGAGAGGTAGTAGGTGGCATGGCGCATTCGCCGCACGACCCACCATGTATAGGCAAAGAAGAGGATGTGGGCGGCAAGGCCGATGTAGCCGACAGTCACTAATATCTGCAATGCGGTGATTTCGATGTTTGTAGCTACCTCGATGGATTCTTCGCGGTCGCGGTAGTACTCGTTTTCTACGATGAACTTGGGGTTGTCGGTTTCGAAGCGGCTCAGGAATCCGAATCCTCGCCACTGGTAGCCGAGGTCGTAGAGCAGTTCGAGTTTCGGGATTGCCTGGGCTATGCGTCCGGAGCCGAATTCGGCTATGTCTTCGTCGTCGACGGCTTCGGTGAGGTCGAGAATCTGGTCGACGGATGTCTTGATGCGGAGCGGCGAGCGCTCTTCGAACTCGTCGGCGACGTATGCCATGCTGGCGTCGACGAAATATAGCGCGACGAATCCTGCCAGGCCGGCTGCGCCGTAGAGCAGCACTCGCTTGAATCCGCCCTGGAAGAGGAGGAAGAGAACGATGTAGCCGGAGATGACCGTGAAGGTCTGCGTGGCGGCCAATGATGCCAGGATGATGGCCCACTGCCACCATCGCAGGCTGTAGGAGCGGGCGAGCGGGAGCAGCAGGAATGCGAGCATGTAGAGGCCGGGAGGGTATTTGCGCACGACCCATCCGGAGAGTGGCACGCAAACGAGGTTGTTGAAGGCCGAGAATGTGTCGCCCCACATGTGGGAGCACGGGACGAGCACCCAGCCGCTGAAGACATAGGCGTCGAGGATGTAGAACACGCAGATGGTGAGCGCATAGGGGAAGACGGCGCGGACGAAATGGTCGAAGTCGAATTTGCGCCCGGCGAACACTCCCATCGGCAGCAGAAAGTAGATGAATGTGATGTAGCCGATGAAGGAGATCATCTGCACGCGCATGGATTCTTCGCTGGTGACGGCCATGTAGAGGAGGAGGGCGGCGTACAGCCCCCAGGCTGCCGTGATGTGCTTGACGTACTTGTTTTTGCGCAGCAGCAAGAGCATGGCGAAGCCTCCGAAGAAGGCCAGCCATCCGAGGTTGATGCGGGTGGCGGCGGAGTTGGTGAGCGCGTAGCCTCCGAGCAGGAGGGTGAGCTGCACGACGAAGGCGTAGCGGTTTTTAACGAAGGTGTGGGCCAGGATGCATATGATGGCCAACACCGCGGGATAGAACCTTAGTCCGAGCGCCGACAGCGACAACAGGTAGGCCACGGCCCATGGCCAGCCTCCCGGAAGTGCCGTGAGGCAGGGGCGGCTGGTGCGTGGAGCGGTGGAGTCGGTTGCGGCAACTGAATCTTCGGCCATGCGTGCTTACTTTTCGCCATAGCCGTAGGTGCGGCGGGCAGGGGTGCCGTTGACGGCGATGGACAGTTTGTTGAGGCGCTTCTGTTCGTATATCTCGTCGGCGAGGTGCATGTCGGTGAGCGAGGTGTGGCCTACGCGGCACACGAAGATGGCGGCGTCGCAGATGCGGTTGAGGGTGAATGTGTCGCTGACGCGTCCGACGGGGGCTGTGTCGACGATGATGTAGTCGTAGTGCTTGCGGAGTTCGGCGAAGAGGTCGTCGACGCGGGGAGAGGTGAGGAGCTCGCCGGGGTTGGGCGGCACGGGACCGGCCACGATGACGTCGAGGTTGGGCATGTTGGGCTCGCGCACGATGAGTTTGTCGAGTGTGATGTCGGTGCCGGCGACGTATTGCGTGAGGCCGAAGCGCGGTGCGATGCCGAGGTATTCGGCCAGACGTGGCTTGCGGATGTCCATGCCGACGAGAAGCACTTTCTTGTCGAGCAGCGCGAGGGATGCGGCAAGGTTGACTGCCACGAAGCTCTTGCCGTCGCCCGGGGATGCTGATGTGACGAGGACTACTTTTTCGTGGGGAGGTGTGAGGATGAACAGCAGGTTGCTGCGCATGAGGCGGAAGAGCTCGGCTGTGCTGCTGGTCTCGGCGGCATCGACCACGAGGTTCTTGCCGGAGCGCGAGGTGCTGATTTCGCCGAGAATGGGCACGTCGGTGATGTTTTCCACTTCCTGGCGTGTGTCGACGCGGTTGCGTATGATTTTGCGCAGGTAGAGGGCGACGGGGGGGCAGCACAGACCCAAGAGGAGGCATATGACGAGGATGCCGAGTTTGCCTATGCCAATGGGTTTGTTGTAGGTGAAGGCTTCGTCGACGATGAGGCCTTTAGGCGTGGAGTTGGCCAGCATGATGGCGGTTTCTTCCTGGCGCTGAAGCAGGAAGAGGTAGATTTCCTGCTTTACGCGGCGCTGGCGTTCCTTGTCGATGAATTCGCGTTCCTGAGCGGGAACGTTGCCGAGGCGTCCCATGGTGGTGCCGAGCTGGCTGCGGAGGTCGCGTACTGCACTTATGGATGTGTCGTAGGCGCGCATGACGGTGGCATGGACGTTTTCGCGCATGGCGTTGATCTGGTCGTCGAGCTGCTTGAGGGCCCGGTTGCCTTGTTTGGCGTTGGATGCAAGCTGCATGCGTCGCAGCACGAGTTCGTTGTAGCTTTGTATGGCTTTCTGCAGTCCTTCGTTTTCGACGGAAGCAGCCGGAATGAGGTCGTAGGCGTTGTCGGGGTTTTTCACGAAGTCGGCTGTCATCTTGAGAACTTCGGCCTGCACTTCGGTCTGGATGAGATTTTCTTCGATAACGGCTCGTTTCTGTGTCTGATACTGTGCTTCGACGTCGACACCGATGATGCCGTGTTCCTGTTTGTATTTTTCGATGTCGCGCTCGGCTGAATCGAGGTCGCCGACGAGGAGCGCGATTCGCTCGTTGAGGAAGTCGCGTGTCTTTTCGGCCTGCAGGTTTTTTTCCTGTATGCCGCGGGCGTTGTACTGGCGCACCACTTCGTCGAGAATCATCTCGCCGTTTTCGGGGTAGGGGGTGTTGATGCCCATGGAGATGACGTTGGCTCGCTTGGATGCGATGCTCATGCTGAGGTCCTGCGCGAGGTCTTCGGCGGCATGGTGGTAGCCCATGAGGACGATGTTGGTGCGGACGTTTTCGTCGGCCGGATATGCGTCGGTGGGTACGACGGCGAAGTTGCCGTAGTCAGTGGAGAATGTGTGGGGAAGGCTGACTTTTTCTTTGTTGACAATCTTCTCGTTTTTTGCGAGGATGGTGACTGTGGCTTTTTTGTCGGCGTCGGCCTTTATCTTGAATGTGATGGCTGTCTTGAGTGTGTCGAACATTCCGGCCGAGACTTCGACTTCCACGGGGTAGTCCTTGAATTCCTGGACTGTGTTGAGGAATCCTTTGCGCACGAAGTGGCGTCGGTTGAGGTCGAGCTCTTTTACGGCTTTTCGGAAAATGGAGTGGGATGAGAGCACATAGTACTCGTCGTCGACAGAGCCTTTCGCGCCGAAGAGGGCTCCGAGGGTGGCCATCTGGCCTCCGCTGCCCATGGAGTTGAGGGGGTTGTTCTCTTCCTGGGCTATAAGCACGTTGGCGCGGACAGCGTAGACGGGTTTTTTCACCTTGACATACAGGACGCCTATGCCGAGGAAGAATATAAGCGAAATGAGGAACCACGGCCAGTGGCTCAAGTAGTCTTCGAAAACACTTTTTATGTCGATGAATTCTGATTTCTTCTTTGCCATGAGGGTGTGATTATTTGATGGCGAGAGCGATTACGAGCGATGCCACGACGGACGATGCACTCACGATGGTGGAAATCACGGACAGCTTGAAGCTGTTGTGCTGGTTGTACTTCGAGTTGGCCTGGCGGACGGCGTTGGGTTCGACGTAGATGTAGTCGTTCTGCTGGAGGTAGAAGTAGGGTGAGGTGAGGATGTCGGATGAATTGAGGTTGAGGCGATGGTATTCGCGCTGTCCGTTTTCTTCGCGGACGAGGAGCACGTTGGAACGCTCGCCGTATTCGGTGAGGTCGCCTGCGTCGCCGAGTGCGTCGAGGACGCTGTAGCGGTTGCGGTTGACGCGAATTTTTTTCGGTGTCTTGACTTCGCCGCCGACGACGACTTCGAAGTTGGCGATGCGTACGTTGACGACGGGATCTTCGACGTCGTTGCTGATGCGCTCGGTGAGGTAGGTCTGCAACTGTTCGACGGTCATTCCGGACACATGTATTTTACCAAGAACGGGGAAATAGATGTCGCCGGCGGAGTTGACTACATAGGTCTGAATCTGCATGGAAGATGTTACGACGGGCAGTGGAGTGGCGTTTGCAGCCGTGGTGAGGACACCGGCGTCGGCTCCGGGGTTGTAGTAGGGCAGACTGTAGATTGCAGTGGCTGCGGGGTCGGAGGAGTTGACGGATATGAGCAGCTGGTCGTCGGGTTTGATTTTCGACAGGTAGCTGCCGGCATCAACGACGCCGTCGGCAACTGAAGGGATGTCGGCAAAGTACGGCAACACAGTCTTTTTGGATGAGCATGAGCCGAGTGTGAGCGCACATAGCAGCGCGAACAAGATGCAAATTCTATTCATTATATAATGATACAAGTATACAAGTTTCTCCATTATTAACGCTGCGATGAGGGAAATATTATGTATGTGTTAAAAAATATATTTGGGAAGGTGTGCGACCGTTTATTGGGGATTTTTAGCTAATTTTGCAAGATAAACAACCAGAACATGTACTTTAGCTTTAACATACAGATTATTATAGTGATATTGCTGTCGGCAGCTGTCGCTGCCGCTCTGATTGCCTGCGTTTATGTTGCGGTGCAGGGTCTGCGCCTGTCGCGCGCGCGCCGTTTCTGCGACAGCATTGAGCGCGGCGAGGAGGGCGGATATGAGCCTGTGAGCGTGATAATATATTCGCAGGACGAGGCGGAGGCGCTGGAGGTGTTGCTGCGCGATGTGCTCGCGCAGGATTATCCTGCTCCGATGGAGGTGATAGTGGTGAATGAGGGCGAGAGTTCGGATGTGCGCGATGCCGTTGGTATGCTTCAGGCCGCGCACCGCAATCTTTATCTCACTCACACGCCTGACGGGGCGCGCAATCTCAGTCGTAAGAAACTGGCTATCACGCTTGGAGTGAAGGCTGCGCGGCATGCGACAGTGGTGGTGACGGCGGTGGGCGCGCAGATCCGCTCGGACCGGTGGCTGCGCGGCATGATGCGGCATTTTTCGCCGGATTCGCCGGTGGAGGTGGTCATAGGCTATGCGGCGCAGATGCCGGATGCCGATGAGGGCCGTGGCTCGCGCTGCCGCGCTTTTGACAGTGCGGCGGGTGCTGCCCGCTGGCTGGGTGCTGCCATTGCGGGCCATCCTTTCCGCACGAGTGAGTTTAATGTGGCTTACCGCCGCGAGGCGTTTTTCCGCAACAAGGGATTCTCGCGGTCGCTCAACCTGCATTATGGCGATGACGATATATTCATCAGTGAAATCGCTAATGGGGGCAATACGGCTGTCGAGCTGGGCGACGAGAGTATTTTGGGCGTGCTGGCGCACGATTATTCGCATGCGTTGCGTCTGTCGGCTGTCCGTCATGTGTTCACTGAGGGTCATATACGTCGCCGCCCCCGTGTGTGGTGTATGCTTTCTGCGCTCTGTGTGCCTGTGTGTGTGGCGTGTCTGGCTGCCGCTGTGGCCTGTGAGCCTGCCAATGGTTTTGTGCTGGCTGTGTGCGGTGTGGTTCTCGTCGCGCTCGTGGCCGGGCTGACGGCGGGATGGCGCAGTGTGCTGCGTTCGTTGTGCATGCGAGTGCTGGGGCCCAGCATTTTCCCGCTCGCGCTGGGCTATCCGCTGCGCCGCGCGATGCTGCGCGTGCGTGCGCGCTTCAGCAAGCAGAAGCGTTATACATGGGATTGACCTTTGTCGCCCGAGCTTGAGACCCTGTTCCCAATATTAGTCAATGCCGGGAGCGGGGTCTAATTGTCGGCGGGAGGCGCTGCGGGCGTGGCGTCGTGCTCGCCTGTGCGGGGGTTGTTGTTGAGCGTGCATGTGCGCTCGTCGACGAGTTTTTCGGTGACTTTGTTGCTGTCGGCGCTGTCTGTGGCTGCGCCGGGGTAGGTCTGTTGTGCCTTTCGCCCGGATTCGTTGTTATTATGTGTCATGTTTTCGTGTTTCGGGTGTTTAGTTTGACAATAAACGCTGCGGAAGGGCCCAATGTTTTGTGTGACGGGATACAAAAAAAGCCCGCTGAAAGCGGGCTTGTGGAGGTACCTAGCGGAATCGAACCGCTGTACACGGTTTTGCAGACCGTTGCCTAACCACTCGGACCAAGGTACCATCGGTGGATTGCGAGTGCAAAGTTACAACATTTTTTTTGAATTTGCAAGATTGCGGGCGAGATTTTTTGTAAAATTTGCGGTTGGTGGTGTCTATCGTGCAAGCGACAGGTTGAGGCTCAGGCCGTAAGAGGTGTTGGTGGTGGGGTAGGATGATGTGGTGATGATGGGGTTGTTGATCTGGTGCTCGAAGTAGGCTGCGAGGGTGACGCGTCGGCTGAGCACATAGTTGGCGGTGAAGTTGATGCGCCATGAGTCGGTGCCGCTTGTGGGCTGGGCGTAGTTGGTCTCGATGCGGCGTATGAGGGCGGTGTTGTGGTTGTAGCTGATGTCGGCATTCATTGTGAGGTCGTTGCTGACGCCTGTCTGGGTGCCTTTCATCTTGAGCACGGTGTTGAATCCTACTATTTTGTAGCCTACGCCGATGGTGAGGCCGCTGGTGGTGGCTTCGACTACCTGGCCTGCGGAGGTGTTGAGGGTGAGGGTGCGCTGGTCTTTGTATTCGACGTTCAGCCGCAGGTCGTTCTTGAGTGTGGCGTTTACGCCGATAAGCGGTGCGAATCGTTCGGTGATGGCTACAGACGAGATGTTGTAGGGTGAGGAGGGTATGGGGTTGCCTGTGAGTTCGTCGAGGGTGAATCCGAGGCGTTCGCCGTCGACGCTTACCCAGTTGAGGTAGGATGAGTATGATCCTACGGAGTAGGTGCACTGGTAGGCGTGTGTGATTGTGAATGTCTTGAAGATGTCGCGCATGCGTCCGAGGTTGATGAATCCGTCGTAGGTGACGCGCCAGTTGGGCAGCACTGCTGCGAAGGATGGGAAGGCGGTGAGGTAGATGTCGGATGCTTTGCGTCCGGAGTAGGCGGCGATGAATGCGGGGATGAGCACGTCGCCGGAAGTGGCGCTGACGGCGCCTGTCTGCGGCGAGAACTGTGTGCCGGCATGGGCGGTGCCGCGCAGGAATCCTGCGTCGGGATATGTGGTGCCGGCGTATCCGGCTTCGACGCGGTCGCGGACCTGCGGGATGTAGGCGAGGAAGCGGTCGAAGGCTTTGCTGGCGTAGCCGTCGGAGGCCTTTGACGGCGCGAGGGCCGTGGCGATGGCCATGTGGGTCATGGTGTAGGAGCCGCTGTAGGTGACGGGCATGTCGGCGTACATGAACTGTACTTGCTGGGTGCGGTTGTCGGTGCGGTTCATGGTGAGCTGTATCTTGAAGCCTTTGAAGGGTTCGACGGTGGCTTCGATGTTGAGTTCTTTGCCTCCGCTCCACAGGGCGGGCGATGTCTGTCCGTCGTTGGTGATGAGCCAGTTGCGGTCGAGCGCTTTGTCGATGTAGTCGCGTCCGGCGAAGCCGAAGGCGAAGTCGAGTCCGGGCGCCATGGGTCCGTAGCTGAGGCTCTGTCCGAAGACGTTGCCGATGTCGGGGGTGAACAGGGGCAGGGAGAGGGAGCGCGTGTCGCGGTAGCGCACGCTGAGGTTGCGCGGCGACATGGCCAGGCGCAGGGCGTATTCTCCGACGTTGCGCCAGACGGTTTTTTCGTCTTTGAGTATTTCGGTGACGGTGAATTTGATGTTCTGTCCGTCGGCGCGTGTGAGGATTTCGACGCTGTTCTGGTCGACGATGCGTGTTTTGACGGGGAAGGGGCGGCTGTCGGTGGTTGTGGCCGACACGCGCACTTTCTGCGTGCGCAGGTTGTGCTTGATGATGATTGATGTGTCGGGCTTGAGGGCGTAGGTGCGCTCGAATTTCTTTGCTTTGCGCCGGCGTGTGGTTGTGGGCCGCTTGTTGGCGAAGCGTGTGTTGACGCTTTTCAGGATGGGAATTTTGTTGTAGAAGGTTTCGAAGTTGAGGCGTCCGTCGGCAGTCCATGAGCTTTGGTTGGCAATTGTGTTGCCGAGGCGTATGCCGTCGACTTCGGCTCCGCGGTCCCACCGGTAGGTGGCGTTGTAGGTGACGGATCCGTTGAGCATGTCGAGGAATGGTATCTTGGCGAACGGGGCTTTGTACTGGCCGGTGAATGTCTGGTTGTAGCTCCATGGTGTGCCCATGGAGAGGATTGACTGCCAGACGGTGTCGCGCCATTCGCGGTATTTGTCGGGGAAGAGGCGTCGGTTGACGGCTCCGACGGTTTCTTCGATGCGCGCTGAGGTGTTGGAGTTGAATGAGAGCGAGAGTGTCTTGGTGACGTTCCAGTTGAGGTTAAGCTGCCGGTCCCACAGGAAGTTCTTGCTTACGGACACGGGGAGCTGGAACATCTGGTCGATTTCGGAGCGTGTCTGCTGCTCGTAGTAGTATCGGCTCATGTTGGTGTTGAACGCGATGCTTGTGGGGAGCCAGTTGAGTTCCCAGTCGCGCAGGAAGCGTGCGTTCTTGCTCTTGGATTTTATGTTTTTGAAGGGTTTGAAGGGCTTGAAGTAGGGCGAGTAGCTGTACTGGAGCGAGCCGCGGTAGTCGTTGGTGTATTCGTACTCGGTGGTGGGGTCTTTTTTTGTTGTTTTGTTGAAGGAGAAGTTGGCTGTGAAGTTGGCGGGGTCCCAGGGCATGGGGTTTTTGCTCTTGACTCCGAAGTTGAGGCCGGAGATGGAGAAATTGCGCACGGTGGTGCGCTCCTCGGCGTAGGCGAGGATGCTGTCGCGCTCGTGGGTGTTGTCGCACTCGTCGAGTGCGTCGCTGAGGCGTACGTCCTGGTCGAGGGGGTTGTATTTGGGCGTTGTCTTTTCGGTGCTGTAGGAGTAGTAGACGGGTGCGCGCAGCTTGGCTTTTTCCGGAAGGAAGCGGCCGAGGTCGGTCTGCACGGCGATGTTGTACTGGTGGTAGTCGTCGAGACGTCGTTCGTTGAGGCTCTGGTCTACACCTCCGAATCCGGAGCTTTCGATGTGGGCTCCCATGTTGATGGTGGCTATGTCGCTGACGGAGAGGGTGGCGTTGGCTTTTGCGGCGTAGCCTCCTTCTTCGTTGAAGTCGGTGACTTTGAGTTCGTTGACCCATACGGTGCCGCTTTTTGTCGTCGAGGAGTTGTTGCGCACGCCGATGAGTATGACGCGGACGTCGCTGAGGGACGGGTTGCCGAGGACGGCCATGCGGTTTCGCTCGTTGTCGGGGTCGCGTCCGGAGTAGAGTGTGGCGAATCCTACGCCGGACTGTTCTTCGCGTTTGGCCCGGTTGCGTTCTTGCTTGAGGTCGACGAGCGCCTGCAGGTTGAGGTTGAGGAAGTTGCGTTCGGGCCACACGATGTAGCGGTCGCTTTCGAGGTAGGTGTTGTAGTTGCCGGGCGGGGTGAGTTCGAGTGGTATCTCGTATTCGTAGAAGTTGTTTTTTACGTCGGTGCCGAGGCGTATGATGATGGAGAGGTCGCCGGAGCGGAGGTCGGTGGTGTTGTCGATGAGGGCTTCGGCGTGGTTCCACATCTGGAGGCGTTTGTAGTTGCGCAGGTCGAGCTGTGTGTTGCGGTAGACGGCGCGTGCGTCGCCGGGGTTGAGTCCGCTTACTTTCAGCGACATGGACTGCTCGTTGAGCTGGATGACCTGGCTCTGTCCGGGGTCGGTGACGCGTGTGACTCCCGGGGGCAGGACGTAGTTGACGGGTGTGCGGCGTGAGTTTTCCTCGATGTTGACTACGGAGATGTCGAGGTCGCCTTCGGCGGGTGCGTCGCCGCGTGTGTTGAGGTTGAAGTCGTAGGGGCGCCATTCGCCGCGCACGAGTTCGAAGGATGCGAAGCGCAGGTGTGTGACGGCTTTGAAGCCGGTCATGAACAGGCGGGCGAATCGGATTGTGGAGAAGTCGCTGATGGATCCGACGATGCGTTCGTAGTCGCTGAGCGGGATTTTGAACTGGAACCATTCGACGCGCAGGTCCTTGCCGTCGACGGTGCGCTGCATGGATTCCTGACGGTCGGTGATGTAGTTTTTGCCGACGACGAGGTCGTCGGGGCGGATGGAGACTTTGTACTGGAAGTAGCGTTCGTATTCGTTGAGGGTGTTGTCCTGGTTGATGTCTTCGACGTCGGGGCCGCTTTTTGCCGATTGATAGAGTGGGTCGGGTGCTTCGTCGGGGTTGAGCGAGTTGCCTTCGACGCCGTTGTAGCGTTTGTAGCGTGCGAGGACGCCGAGGCGCTCTTCGTCGTAGTCGTATCCGCGGTAGAAGTGGTAGTTGTCGCCTGCGGGGTCGTTGAGGGGTGAGAATGCGTCGGCCTGCATGCGCTCTATGGCGGATGGGGAGAGGCGGGTGCGGAGTGTGGCGAGGTATTCGGCGTAGGAGGGGTGGTCGTACTCCATTTCGTTGGGGAGCCCGTCGAGGCCGACGTCCTGCACGAGGCGGGCGCCATTGGCGTTGTCGAAGCTGTAGGTCAGCGAGTTCTGGCGTGATACGCGTCCCCAGACGGTCTGTTCGAGGTATTGGTCGTCGCCGTCGTAAGGGATGCCGTTTTCGTAGCTTTTGAGGCCGTCTTTGAGGATGTCTTCGCTGATTTCGCCGAAGTTGAGGTAGAGGTCGCCGCCTTCGAGATTGGGGTTCTCGGGGTCGAGGAACGGGTTGAGGAGCCAGAACTGGACGTACTCGATGTTGCTTTGTTCGAAGTTGGTGTTGTCGAGGCGTCTCATTATACCGCCCCAGCGTCGCTCGGGGTAGAGGAGGTTGCCTTCGTCGTCGATGTTGGTGGCGTCGAGGTTGTAGGGGCCTCGCTCGGTCGGGTAGTAGGACAGGTTGAGTGTCTGGATGGTGGCGGATTCGCTGTAGCTCTGGTCGCGTCCGGGGTAGATTTCGCGGGTGTAGACTTCGCGCACATAGGGGTTGGATAGTTGTGCGAGGTCGCTTTTGAGGTAGCCCGGCGCGAGGGATGAGTTGCGCTGTGTGAACATGCGGTCGATGTAGTACCAGTTGAGCAGGGCGCGGTTTTTGCCGTAGTCGACGTTGTTGCTGAGCGATGCTTCGGGGAAGAGTGCGTTGGGTCCGGATTCCCAGGGGGTGGATGCCAGCTGCCAAGCGTAGGGTGAGCGCAGGTCGATTCCTGTCTGGGAGGATTCGAAGTCGTCGACGTAGCTTGAGCCTTTGTTGGAGCCGCTTTTCTGGGAGTGGGGGATTATGCGTGCGTACTCGGCGGTGAGGCTCATGCGTGACGGTGCTGTGGCGTTGACGGTTGGGATGCGGTTGACGAGGTTTGTGAGCCACATGAACTCGGAGTTGTAGCTGAGGTTGAAGCCGAGCATGGTGTTGCTGACGGTTTCGTCGCCGATGTTGACTTTCTCGGTGAGTGCTTTTTCGGAGAAGTGTAGGAGTGTGGCGCCAACGTTGAGCTGCTTGCTGAACTGGTATTGGAGGTCGAGTCCGAGGAGTGTCTTGCGCTGGGTGGAGAACATGGACTGGTTCTCGAGTGTGACGCTGACGCTCTGTCCGGAGTCGATGATGCTCTGGTTGGTGATGGTGACGATGCCCATGGCGTAGTCGACGGTGTAGTCGGCGTTCTCGGTGAGGGTGACGCCTCCTGCGGTGACGACGACAGATCCTCTCGGAACGTTCATGGCGTTGAGGCGTATCTGCGAGCCGGAGGAGGCCTGGTATTCGCCGGTGAGGACGAATTTGTTTTTGTCGGCGAACTGACGGGCTACTATGAGCGTGGAGTCGTAAAGTTCTTGATAGACGTATTGCTGCGCGATGGCCGGGTTGCCTATTTTTTCGGCGAGGTGTGAACCGAAGGGTTCGACTACGGGGAAGATGACTTTGCCTGTCTGCGAGTAGATGGTGTAGCCTTCTATGAAGTCGAAGAATCCGTCGGGGTTGCTTTGCTCGTTGGAGTCGATGCGGTCGAGGTTCATTACCTGCAGCAGTGGCTGGTTGTTGAGGCCCGGGACCGGCAGGTAGTTGATCTGCAGGCCTGTGGTGTCGCTGAGGTATTTGATGTTGAGCTTGAATTTGTTTTTCTGAATCTGATAGCCGCCGAGGGAGTATACGTTTTTCATCATGAGGTCCCACACGGGCATGGATGGTGTGGTGGTGGTTCCTTTGAGCATTTTTACGTATAGCGACTGGTCGGTGGTGGTGATGTCGCCGGAGAATTCTCCGACCTGGTAGACGCGTCCATTGTAGCTGTACTCGTAGGCTACGGCGAGGACTTCGTCGGATGCGATTGCGGTTTTTACGGAGATGTAGCCGAGTGTGGAGTTTAGGGTGTATTCGGACGATGAAAGGAGGCGGGCGCTTTCGATTTTCTCGTAGTCGCTTCCGCCTTCGATGCCGTAGGAGGCGAGGGGTTCGAGTGCCTGAGTGACGGTGTTGATGTTGCGTGCTCCCGGATAGTCGGCTTTTATGACTGCCGGGAGGTTGTTGCTGGCGTTGGCAGGGTTGGGCAGGGCGGGGTCGGGCTGCCAGTAGCTGTTGGCGAGGTGTGAGTTCTCGCCGAGGTCCTGGAAGGCCACGAGGTTGCGGCTCTGCTCGTATTTTCCGCCTTTGTTGGTGATCCACACTTCTATGCGTGTGATTTTCACTCCGCTGCTGACGTAGGGGAGTTTTGATGCGAAGCGGTCGTAGTTGTCGCGGAAAAAGTGGGCGAGGAAGTAGTGGCGGTTGGCGTCGTATTCGTCGGCGTTGACGGTGAACTGTGTTGTCTGTGATCCGCCTTTGGAGCTGACGGATTTGCTTTCGGAGTTTTGCTGGCTTACGAGCGCGGTTGCGGTGAGGCGTCCGAACTGGAGTTTTGTCTTGAAGCCGAACAGGGCTGTGCTGCCTCGGATGAGCGAGGAGCCTGTGGTCATGGACACGTTGCCGGCTTCGATGCTTTTGACGATGTCGTCTTCTTCGCCTTCGTAGGCGAGTTTGAGGTTTTTTGAGTCGAAGTCGAAGGTGGCGTCGGTGTTGTAGGTCATGTTGAATTTCAGGCGGTTGCCTACGGAAGCATTGACGGTTGCCTGGACTTTCTGGTCGAAGTCGAAGTAGGTTTTGCGGCGGGACGACAGGGAAAGGGCGGGGTTGTCGGTGAAGTTGCTTTTTATGCCCATGGCTACTTGTACGGAGCCTTGTGTGCGCAGCTGGACTCCGCCCGGGCCGAAGATTTTGTCGAGTGGGCCGAGGGCGAAGTTCATGTCGAGGATGTTGAATGGCTGCTTGTCTTTGTTGTCGGCTGCAATGGAGTTGCGCTCGCGGTAGTATTGCTGCATGGAGCGGCGCAGCTGCCAGTTGTCGTACTGGGCTTTGCTGAGCATGAACGGGGTGGCGATGTCGATGTCGCCTACGCGGGTGCGCACGACGTAGCAGCCGGTTGCGGGGTCGTACTCGGCTGTGGTCTTGATGTTTGACGGAATGTCGAGGTCGTAGGCCAGCTCGTCGGCCATGAGCTCTTCGTAGCTTTTGGGCACTGTTCCGTTGACGGGCAGCGGGAGGGGCACGGTGTCGATGGGCGCTGTGAACGCGGGGTAGGCTGCGGGCGCGGGCGGCGCAGGGCGTGTGTCGCGGGTCTGCGCTATTGCGGAATAGCATGCGCCGGCCAGGGCTGCAGCGATGGCTGCAGTCTTGACAAAGGCGCGCACGCGCGCGCGTATGTGGCGATGCTGTTCTTTTTCCATTGTGCGCCTACATCATAGCAAGCGCTTTGCGGATAGCTGTCTCTACTTTTGTGGCGGAGTCAGCTTCGAAGATTTTTGCGAGTGCTTTCTGGCTTTGCTGGCGTGTGTAGCCAAGAATGGTGAGGGCTGTGAGTGCTTCCTCGAAAGCTTCGTTTTCTTTTCCTGCGCTGTGCTGTTCTAATAACGTAGCTTCCATGGGATTTATTTTGTCGCGCAGGTCAACAATTATTCTTTCGGCTGTTTTAGCGCCTATTCCTTTTACGTTTTTGAGGCGGCGAGTGTCGCCGGAGGTGATGACGGCGCCGAGTTCGGAGGCCGGAATCGCCGACAGAATGGTGCGTGCGGAGCCTGCTCCTACGCCGCTTACGCCAATGAGCAGCCGGAATAGCGCGCGCTCTGATTCGTCGAGGAATCCGAAAAGGGTCCATGCGTCGTCGCGAATGGCTTCGTGCACGAGCAGGCGTGCATTTTCGCGTCCGCCAAGTGCAGTGTATGTGGGGAGGGTGATGTTGAGCAGGTAGGCCACGCCTCCGGGGGTTTCTATTGTCGCATCGGTGGGTGTGAGTGCGGCGATGGTTCCTGTGATGTATTCAATCATGTCTGTGGCGTGATGTGTTTTTGCGGAAATAAAGAAAGTCGGCTACTCCATGGGAGCAACCGACTTATGCTTTTTGTAGAGTCGTCGTATTATTCGGCAACTACAGCAGCAACTTCAGCTACAACGGTGTCAACAGCTGCGCTGTCGGTAGCTGCGCTGTCAACAACAGCAGCAACTTCTTCAACAGCTACAACGGTGTCGCAGCAAGTGCTGTCGCAAGCGTCAGCAGCCTTGTCGGCGCTGCCGCAGGAGAACATGGTAGCGCTGAAAGCGACTGCGAGTAAAAGAACTAACTTTTTCATTTCCTTTTTGATTAAGAGTAAAACAATATTGTTGTGCTTCAAAAACGATGCAAAGTTATTGCAATTTTTTATTTTCGCAAAATATTTTAGCGTTTTTTTCTGCTTTATAGCATAAAAATTAACGGTTAAAAAATGCTAAAAATAATAAATTGCTGAGTTATAGGCGTTTACTTGTTGCCGGCGATGTTGTTTGCCATTACGACGGCTTTGGAGATGTGGTCGCAGATGTGGTCGGCTCCGATGAGTTTGTCGATGCCGGCATGCACGAGGGTCTCTCTGACACCGGGGCGCACGCCTGACAGCACAACGTGGATGCCTTCGCTCTGCGACGACCGGATGAGAATCTCGAGGTTGTGGAGCGCGGTGGCGTCGATGAAGGCTACTTTGCGCATGCGGATGATGCGTACGACGGGTTTGCTGCCGATGGTGGAGCGCATCATTTCGTCGAATTTCGTGGCTATACCGAAGAAGAACGGGCCGTCGATTTCGTAGACGCTGACTCCGCGGGCCACGTCGAGGACTTCGTGCTGCGACAGGTCGGTGCCTTCGGCTACGTCGAGCTGTTCGGAGTAGACTTTTATCTCGGTGTTTTCCATGACGCGGCGCATGAAAAGGACTACGGCGAGCAGCAGTCCCAGCTCGATGGCAATGGTGAGGTCGAAAATTACGGTGAGCAGGAATGTGACGATGAGGACTGAGATGTCGCTCTTGGGCGCGTGGAACAGCCCTACAATCGTGCGCCAACCGCTCATGTTGTAGGCTACGACTACGAGGACTGCCGCAAGGGTGGCCATGGGGATGTAGTTGATGAGCGGCATGGCGAAGAGGAATATGAGCAGGAGCACGAGGGCATGGACGATGCCGGCGACCGGCGTGCGGCCGCCGTTGGTGATGTTGGTCATGGTGCGTGCGATGGCTCCTGTGACCGGTATGCCTCCGAAGAAGGGCACGACGATGTTGGCGACGCCCTGTCCGATGAGCTCGGTGTTGCTGTTGGTGCGGGAACCGGTGACGCCGTCGGCTACGGTGGCGCTGAGCAGCGATTCTATGGCGCCGAGCATTGCGATGGTGAATGCGGAGGGGAGCAGCAGGTTGATGGTGGCCATGTTGATGCGGAAGCCGTGGGGTGCGGGTATGTCGGTGCTCATGGTTCCGAACCGGTCGCCGATGGTTTCGACGCTGTAGCCGGGCAGGAACATGGACGCGATGTAGGCGCCTGCCGTGACAAGTATGATGGCGATGAGCGCTCCGGGCAGTTTCTTTGAGATGCGTGGCGTTACCATTATAATAAGGAGCGATATTGCGGCTGTGGCGGTGGTGGCTATGTCGATGGAGCCCAGATTGGAGAGGTATTTTCCCCATTTGGGGATGAATTCGCTGGGGATGTCGCGCAGCCCGAGGCCGAGGAAGTCGTTGATCTGCGTGGAGAATATGGTGAGCGCTATGCCTGCGGTGAAGCCCACGACAATCGGGTAGGGGATGAATTTGATGACGGTGCCGAGCCGGAACAGGCCCATCATGACGAGGATGAGGCCTGCCATGAGTGTGGCGATGGCGAGCCCCTGGAGGCCGAATTGGGCGATGATGTTGTAGACAATCACGATGAATGCGCCTGTGGGGCCTCCGATCTGCACGGAGTTGCCTCCGATGGCGGATACGAGGAATCCGCCGATGATGGCGGTGATCAGACCGATTGACGGGCTTACGCCGGACGCGATGCCGAATGCGATTGCGAGAGGAAGAGCCACGATGCCTACTACTACTCCGGCTGTGATGTCGGCGCGCAGGCGTTCCATGCTATAGTGGCGGAGAGCACTGAAGAGTTTGGGATGAAAATCGATTGTACCTGTAAGTCCCATATTTTGAATTACCTTGAAAACCGGGCGCAGCCTCATTCGGATAGTGGCTTTGCCGCTGAAAAACGGGTGCAAAGGTAGTGAAAAAATATTAAAAATAAAAGAATTTGCCGAGTTTTGTGGCGGACTATAAGTGGAGGACTGTGTGTCGGGTGTAAAAAAAAGGATATGGCGCTTTAAATTTGTTTAATTGCAATTTAATCTGTAATTTTGCGGCAGAAAAGTGAGGGTTAAAAACTCATCAAGTGTATGTTTTCACGGTGTGAATCCGGAAATAATGCATTCTTGAGTGTGTTTTGCCGACCTTGCGATTCTTTATCCTTATGCTTGTAGAACCGCATAAATGTCAAGAGTGAAAGCTATAGCAGCAACACATAAAAAAATGCTTGGTGTGTCGGTAAAGGCCGGCACCGGGTCTATATGCGGACGACAAAGTGCGGATGGCCGCGAACTTTTTTAATCTTTTTTGCATTATCAATATAATTCATGCTACGTCCCTATGAACTTGAGCGCTATTGAATGTCTTGCCGTATTCTTTGTGAGCCTGCTGCTGGCGGGTATCATCATCCCACAAATATTGCTTATCTCGTTTCGAAAGAATCTTTTCGACGAGATTGACGAGCGAAAGATTCATCAAGGTCGTGTTCCGCGTCTTGGCGGAATAGCGTTTATGCCTTCGATGGTTTTCTCTGTGGCATGTGTCGGCGGCCTTTGTTGTTTTGCCGGGCTGCAGGACGCCTCGATGCCGGAGGAGACTTTCGTGGCTTTCTGTTTCGGCGTGTGCGCTCTTATGATAATGTATCTTGTCGGCATGGCCGACGACCTTATCGGCGTGCGCTACAGCGCGAAGTTTGTCGCACAGATTCTTGCCGCCGGATTTCTTTCGGTGTCGGGTCTGACGATTGATAATCTTTACGGATTCTGCGGCATATATGAGATTCCGCTTTATGTCGCGGTGCCGTTTACGATGCTGGTAGTGGTGTTTGTGACCAATTCCATTAACCTTATAGACGGCATCGACGGCCTGGCTTCCGGCTTGAGCTCCATAGCGATGCTGTTCTACGGCTGGGTGCTTCTGTGCTGCGGGGAGACGGCGTACGCATTGGTTGCGTTTGGTCTTCTTGGCGCGCTTATCCAGTTCTATTATTACAATGTGTTCGGCAATGCCAAAGTCGGAAAAAAAATATTCATGGGCGACACCGGTGCTCTCACTACCGGCATCATAATCTGTTTCCTTGGTCTGCATATCTGCAATCTGGATGTTGCGGCCCACGGGTTCGACTGCGATCCTCTGGTGATGGCGTTTGCTCCGTTGCTGATTCCGTGTTTCGACGTTGTGCGCGTGTATTTCCGCCGTATCCGCCACCACACGAATCCTTTCTTGCCCGATAAGTCGCATATTCACCACAAACTGCTTGCTGCCGGTCTCAGACAGCGTGTGGCCATGGTCTCCATTCTTCTTGTATCGCTCGTGTTCATCGCTGCAAACTATTGGCTGTCAATTATGATGAACAGTACGTTCCTGCTTGGTGTGGATGTGCTGGTGTTTGTGGTGATTAATATTTGGCTCGGTCAAGCAATAAAACAAGCAGAAACTCGTATAAATATAGACACAAAATAACCATTGTTCAGATAAAAAAGATGAAATTTACCCATATGCTTTGCATCACAGCTGTTGCCGCAGCAATGGCTTCATGCAATTCGTCGAAGAATGTGCTCTACATGCAGGACGCAAATGTGAATGTGCCCGAGACTATCACCAATATGCAGCAGATAACGGTGCAGCCCGGCGACAAGCTTACTATCATGGTGAGCTGTAAGGATCCCGAACTTGCGCAGATGTTCAATCTTGTGGAGACGAATACGCGAATCGGCCAGCAGAAGTCCTATAACAACTATGTGTCGGCCTACAGTGTCAATGAGGTTGGCGACATCAACTTCCCGGTGCTGGGAGAAGTGCATGTGGCAGGTCTGACGCGCACCGGCATAGCGGAACTGCTCTGCCACCGTCTGGAGTCGGAGGATCTTCTAAAGGATCCCGTGGTGACTGTCGAGTTTGCCAATCTGCGTGTATCGGTTATCGGAGATGTGAAGAGCCCTTCCACTTATGAAATCACAAATGACCGTGTAACTCTTTTCGAGGCGCTCAGCATGGCAGGCGACTTGAATGTGACGGGTAAGCGCGACGGTGTGTATGTGGTGAGAGAAGAGGGCAACAAGCGTACCACTTACAAGGTGGATCTGCGCAGTGCCGATGTGATGAACTCGCCGGTGTTCTATCTCAAGCAGAACGACGTGATATACGTGGAACCCAATAAAACCAAGGCCGGTCAAAGCAGTGTGAACGAGAACAGCTTCAAGAGCGCCGGACTGTGGATCAGTGTGGCCTCGTTACTTACCTCCGTTGCAGTACTTATCTGGAAATAATTAGATACAGGATATGTCAGAAATACAGACTAATATCGACGAGAAAGTCGAATCCACCCTGTCAATTCACGACTTGCTTTACCTTTTCCGCCAGAAATGGTACTGGTTTGTAATAAGCCTCGCGTTCTTCTTCTGCGTGGGAGTTGTCTATCTGATGAAGACCGCTCCGATGTATACGCGCACTGCCGCTCTCCTTATCAAGGATGACAAGAAGGGCACTTCGGTGGCAGCTGAAATGTCGAGTCTCGGCATTTTTCAGCCTAAAAGCAATATTGACAACGAGATGCTCACTCTCCAGAGCCCTTCGCTGATGGAGGAGGTGATCACGCGTCTCAAACTCAATGATTCGTATTCGATAAAGACCGGCCTTAGAAAAACCGATCTGTACAAATCTACGCCGTTCATTATCGCCGCGGCGGAAAAAGATATGCCGGAGTTCACCTGCGTCGCTGTTCTTGCGGAAGAAGGAAACGAACTTACGCTGAGTGATTTTCGCTATGAGGAAGAGGAGCCGGAGGATGTGGTCAAGGGCCAGTTGGGCGACACTGTGGTCACTCCTGTCGGCAAACTTTATCTGAGCGTTTCGCCCTGGGACTCCGAAGGTTTGCGCGGCAAGCAGATTATGTTCGGCCATGTCGAGCCGTCGTCAATCTCCCAGGACTATGCAAAGGGTGTCGTGACGGAGCTTGGTGCGGAAAACGGCACTATCATCGACATTTCGTACAGCGCATCGTCCATCCAGAAAGCCGAGGACATTCTCAACACTCTTATACAAGTGTACAACGACCGGTGGGTGCTGGACAAGAATCAGATGGCTGTGAGCACGTCGCGCTTCATCAGCGACCGCCTGGGTGTGATAGAAGGCGAGCTTGGCAACGTCGATTCCGACATTTCCTCCTTCAAGAGCGCGCATCTTATGCCAAACGTAGAGGTCGCATCCGAATTGTATATGCGCCAGAACGAAGAGACACGCCGCGAAATCAGCGATGTGAACAACCAGCTTCAAGTGGCGCGACATATCCGCAATGAGCTTTCTAACGACCGCATAGACCAGCAGCTGCCGACGCCGTCGGCTCTGCAGTCGCCGGACCTCAACCAGCAGATCGGAGCCTATAATACGATGGTGATTGACCGCAACCGTCTGATTGCCGGTTCGTCGGAAACCAATCCGCTTGTGCAGGAGCGCACGAGTGCGCTGCGCGTGATGCGTGACAACATCATCAGCACTGTCGACAATCTGATATCGGCTCTCAATTCGCGGGTGAACAGTCTGCATGGCCAGCAGGTGGCTACTACCGGCCAGCTGGCGGCCAATCCTAACCAGGCGAAATATCTTCTCAGCGTAGAACGCCAGCAGAAGGTGAAGGAGCAGTTGTATCTGTATCTTCTTCAGAAGCGCGAAGAGAATGAGCTAAACCAGGCATTCACCTCGTACAATACGCGGCTGATCACTCCGCCGATGGGCAGCAAACTGCCGACTTCGCCCAACCGCCGCAATGTGATGCTTGTGATGTTCCTGCTGGGACTGGTGGTGCCTGCCGGTGCTCTTTACCTGTATGAACTTCTTGACAACAAGGTGCGTTCGCGCCGCGATCTTGAAGGGCTGTCGGTTCCGTATGTCGGAGAGATTCCCATGGCGTTCCCTATGCCTCATGGGCTGAAGCGTCTGCGTCCTGCCAAGAAGTCCGGTTCCGACGACCGTTTGCTTATAGAAGATGGCAATACCGATATCATCAACGAGGCATTCCGTGTGGTTCGTTCGAATCTTGAATTTGTGGGAGGCCGCGCGTTTGAGGAATCGCGTACAATTATGGTCACGAGCGCGGTGCCCGGTTCCGGCAAGACGTTCGTGACGATGAATCTCGCTGCGGTGATGGCTCTTAAGGGCAAGCGCGTGATTGTGCTGGACCTTGACATGCGCCGCGCCTCGCTGAGCAAATATGTGGGGAGCCCTCATGTCGGCATATCGGCTGTACTTATCGGCAAGGCTCCGCTGTCGGCTGCCATCGTCAAAAATGTGTCCGGCATAGACAACCTCAGTGTGCTGCCTGTCGGAGCGCTTCCTCCCAACCCCGCGGAACTTCTCTATACGCCGGAGTTCAGCAAACTCATGGAGGAACTCAAGAGCAGCTACGACTGTGTGCTGCTTGACTGCCCGCCTGCCGAGGTTGTGGCGGATGCGAAGATTATCTCCAGGTTTGTCGACCTTACGATTTGGGTGGTGCGCGCCGGTCTTTTCGAGAAGCCCATGCTGCCGCTTCTGCAGCGTTACTATGACGAGCGCCGTTATCCGAGCCTCTGCATCCTGCTCAACGGAACAGACCCCGCGCATACGTCGTCGTATCAGCGTTATGGCTATGCGGCAACATATAAGCAGTACGCCCAGGCAAACCATAAGCAATAGTTTCTGAATGAAACAGAAGACCGTACTGCTTGTGTTTGGCACACGTCCGGAGGCAATCAAGATGGCTCCGCTCGTGAGGACACTTGCCGCCCGCAAGGATGATTTCCGCACGGTGGTGTGTGTGTCGGGCCAGCACAGGAGTATGCTCGACCAGGTACTTGACGTGTTTGGGATAACGCCCGATTTCGATCTTGACATAATGAAACCCGGGCAGGACCTGTACGATGTGACTGCGCGTGTGCTCACCGGCATGCGCGATGTCCTTGGAAAGGTGAATCCCGATATTGTGCTTGTGCACGGCGACACGACTACGTCGACGGCAGCCGCACTGGCGGCGTTTTACCGGCAGGTGCCGGTGGGACATGTCGAGGCCGGACTGCGCACACATAATGTGATGTCGCCATGGCCGGAGGAGATGAACCGCCAGATAACGGGCCGCATTGCTTCGATACATTTTGCTCCTACGGCGCTCGGCCGTGAGAATCTGTTGAACGAAGGGGTTGACGGCTCGGCGGTCATGGTGACGGGAAACACCGTGATAGATGCGTTGCATCTGGTGGTGGACAGGATCGGCGGGGACAGGGTTCTGGCTGAGTCGCTGGACGCTCAGCTGAGGACTGCCGGATACGACTGCGGGCGCATTGCCGGCGGTCGTCGGCTTGTTCTTGTGACCGGTCACCGCCGAGAGAATTTCGGCGCGGGCTTTATTTCGATATGCAATGCGCTGAAGACTCTTGCGGAACATTTCCCGGATGTGGATTTTGTGTATCCGATGCATCTTAATCCGAATGTGCGCCGTCCGATTGCCGAGGTGTTCGGCGAGAATCATGGTCGGCTGAAGAACGTTTTCTTCATTGAGCCGCTGGAGTATCTGAGTTTTGTCCGTCTGATGTCGCGGTCGCACATTGTGCTTACCGACAGCGGCGGCATTCAAGAAGAAGCTCCCGGGCTGGGCAAGCCTGTGCTTGTGATGCGAGACACGACGGAGCGTCCGGAGGCACTTGAGGCCGGAACGGTGCGTCTTGTCGGCACGGATTATGACAGGATTGTGGGCGAGATGACGCGTCTGCTCACCGATGCTGATGCGTATGCTGAAATGTCGAAGGCGGTCAATCCTTATGGCGACGGTCGGGCATGCTCCCGCATAGCAGAGGCTGTCGCCGATTTTTTAACGAATAAAAAAGATAAACAATGAAAGCATGTTTCATTGGTCTCGGATATATAGGACTTCCTACGGCGATTATTGCAGCGCGTTATGGCGCGGCGGAGGTGGTCGGAGTGGATATCAATCCGTCGGTCGTGGAGAAAACGAATGCGGGCAAGCTGCACTTTGTGGAACCCGGCATGGAGGAACTGCTGCGGGAGTCGCTGTCGTCGGGGGCTTTTCGTGCCACTCTTGCTCCTGAAGAGGCTGATGCGTTCTTTATTGTTGTGCCTACGCCGTTCAAGGGCGACCACAAGCCGGACATCAGTTTTGTGGAAGCAGCAACGCGCGCGGTCGTACCTTTCCTGAAAGAGGGAAATCTGTTTGTCATCGAGTCGACATCGCCAATCGGCACGACGGAGGCGATGGCCGCGCTGATATACGAGCTGCGCCCAGAGCTTGAAGGAAAAATACATGTGGCATACTGCCCCGAGCGTGTGCTGCCCGGCAATGTGAGCTATGAACTGGTGCACAACGACCGTGTGATTGGCGGCATGGATGAGGCGGCTACAGAGGCGGCATGTGCTTTTTATTCCCGCTTTGTGAAAGGGCAGCTGCATCATACGAACTCGCGCACGGCCGAGATGTGCAAGCTGACGGAAAATGCGTCGCGCGACGTGCAGATTGCGTTTGCCAATGAGCTGAGTTTCATATGCGACAAGGCCGGCATCAACGTGTGGGAGCTTATCGCTCTGGCCAACCGCCATCCGAGGGTCAACATCCTGCAGCCGGGCTGTGGGGTGGGCGGCCATTGCATAGCCGTGGATCCTTATTTCATCACCGCTGATTTCCCCGAGGAATCGCGGTTGATTGCTTCGGCTCGAGAGATAAACAACCACAAGGCCATGTGGTGTGCGGAGAAGGTCAAGAACGCGATGCTGCAGTTTGAGATTGACAAGCGCCGGAAGCCTGTTGTGGCTATGATGGGACTGGCTTTCAAGCCGAATATCGACGATTTGCGTGAATCGCCGGCCAAATACATCGTGTCGACCGTGCTGCAGTGCTGCAACAGAGCTGATATTCTTGTCGTAGAGCCAAATGTGGCCGAGCACAATGTGTTTAAACTCACCGACTATCGTGAGGCGTATGACAAGGCCGATATTGTGGTGTTCCTGACTGCTCATGATCAATTCAAATCGCTTCCCGAACCGACAGAAAAGACCGTATTAGACTTTTGTGGAATCTATAAAAAATGAACGAACGTATGAAAATTCTTGTGACAGGTGCCGCCGGTTTTATCGGCTCGGCCGTGTGCAGACGTCTGCTTGACCGTGGCGACACAGTCGTGGGCCTTGACAACATAAACGACTATTACGACCCGGAGCTGAAATACGGACGTCTTGCCGGACTTGGCATTGCTAAAGAGGCCATAGACTGGTATAAGTTTGTCAAGTCTGATGCGTTCGAAGGTTTCACGTTTGTGCGCATGAACCTTGAAGACACGCAGGCCATGCGCATGTTGTTTGCGAACGGTTCGTTCGATACGGTGATAAACCTTGGCGCTCAAGCCGGGGTGCGTTATTCAATCACCAATCCGCATGCTTATATCGAGAGCAATGTGGATGGTTTCATAAATGTGCTTGAAGGATGCCGCGACAATAAGGTGGGCCACCTGGTGTATGCTTCGTCGTCGAGCGTGTACGGCCTCAATGGCAAGGTGCCTTTCTCGGAGCATGACGGCATAGCACACCCTGTGAGCCTGTATGCCGCGACCAAAAAGAGCAACGAGCTGATGGCGCATGCCTATTCAAAGCTCTATGGCATACCCACGACGGGACTGCGTTTCTTCACGGTGTATGGTCCATGGGGACGCCCGGACATGTCGCCATTCCTTTTTATGGATGCGATTCTTCACGACCGTTCGATAAAGGTGTTCAACAATGGCGACATGCTGCGCGATTTCACATATATCGACGATATCGTGGAGGGTGTGGTGAGAATCGCCCAGGTGGTGCCTGCCGGCAATGCAGAGTGGGACGAGGAGAATCCCGACCCGGCTACGTCGCCTGCTCCATACCGCATCTATAACATAGGCAACCAGCAGCCCACACGCCTGATGGACTACATCGCCTGCATAGAAAAGGCAATCGGCCGCGAGGCCCGCAAAGATTTTCTGCCCATGCAGCCGGGAGATGTGTATCAGACATATGCTGACTCGTCGGCGCTTGCGGAAGCCACCGGTTTTCGCCCCTCCACCCCGCTTCAGCAGGGCATAGACCGCACCGTGGAGTGGTTCAAAAAGTATTATAATCTATAACCAATCAATAAACGCATATGAATATTGCAATCGTAGGTACAGGCTATGTAGGCCTTGTTTCCGGAACATGTTTCGCCGAAATGGGTGTGAACGTGACGTGTGTGGATATAGACAGCTCCAAGATCGAGCGTCTTCTGCATGGCGAGATTCCCATCTACGAACCCGGTCTTGACGAGATGGTGAAGCGTAATGTAGAGGCCGGCAGATTGCATTTCACCACAGACCTGCGCACGGTGCTCGACGATGTGGAGGTTGTGTTCTCGGCTGTGGGAACGCCTCCCGACGAGGATGGCTCGGCCGATCTGAAATATGTGCTGGCGGTGGCCAAGACTTTTGGTGAGAACATCAACAAATATACGATTCTGGTGACAAAGTCGACCGTGCCTGTAGGAACGGCTCAGAAAGTGAAGATGGCTGTCAAGGCGGAACTTGAGCGTCGCGGCGCTGACATTCCGTTTGACGTGGCTTCCAATCCCGAGTTCCTCAAAGAGGGTGCCGCCATCAAGGACTTCATGTTCCCGGACCGTGTGGTAGTGGGTACGGAGAGCGAGCAGGCACGCAAAGTGATGTCGCGTCTGTACAAGCCTTTCATGCTGAGCGGCGAGCGCATGATTTTCACCGATATCCCCTCGGCCGAGATGATCAAATATGCGGCCAACTCCATGCTTGCCACGCGCATCTCGTTCATGAATGACATCGCCAACCTCTGCGAGCTTGTGGGCGCCGATGTCAACATGGTGCGCAAGGGCATCGGCTCCGACACCCGAATCGGCAAGAAGTTCCTGTATCCCGGATGTGGCTATGGCGGCTCCTGTTTCCCGAAGGACGTGAAGGCGCTCATAAAGACGGCCGAGAAAAACGGCTATCCCATGCGTGTGCTCAAGGCTGTGGAAGAGGTGAACGAAAAGCAGAAAGAGATTCTTTTCGACAAGCTTTCCCGCCATTTCGACGGAGATCTCAAAGGCAAAACGATTGCCATGTGGGGTCTTGCCTTCAAGCCTGAGACGGACGACATGCGTGAAGCCCCGGCTCTGGTGCTTATCAAGAAGCTCAACGAGGCCGGCGCGCATGTAAAGGTGTACGACCCGGTGGCTATGAGCGAATGCCGCCGCCGTCTGGGCGATGATGCGGTGGAGTATTGCTCCGATATGTATGAGGCCGCACTCGAGGCTGATGCGCTGCTGCTCGTGACGGAGTGGAACCAGTTCCGCATGCCGTCTCTCCCTGTGCTGAAGAAAACCATGCGTAACGCTCTTATCATAGACGGCCGCAACATCTACGACCGCGAGTATCTTGAAGAGAACGGCTTCACCTATACCTGCATAGGCAAGTAGGCAAGGAACCACATGCATAAAGTAACAGAAAGCGCCGCAATATTGCGGCGCTTTCTGTTGTTTGTAGGGGAGGGTACCGAGCTGTTGCTGCATAGCCTCCGGCATGGAGGCACGGCTCTTATGTGCATTGTGGTGAAATTATGGATGCCGTCTTATAAGTTTACGGATTCATTGAGAGACTCGTTGGCAATGCGCGGTGAGCTTTTTGGCAGGAAATAATGGACAGTTCTAACTATATTCTCGAATTTAAGACCCCGTTCCCCAATATTTGTTAACGCCGGGGTCGCATATCTCTGAGTGATTTTTGTCTTGTGACGAAGGAGCGTAGCCTTTGCTACGTGACTGAGGAACAAGGCAAAAAGCGCCGGAGAGATGCGATGATAAAGTAACTTTTGTATCATCTATGGGGGTAAAAACGAAACGAGCACACTCTTTGTTGTATAACGCGTTGATGTGGTGATGTTTGGCGTTAAGTGACTGATTTGAAAAAGTTTAATTTGCTTGAATTTCGGTTTAATTTCCGGGGTGTTTCGGTTGTATTTTAGTTGAATTTGGCTTTAATCAAGTTGAATTTTACTTTAATTTTAACGTCTGATTTAACGCTTGCTTACTCCCTAACACGTTGATTTAGTGGCGATATATAGAAACGCCGTTTAATCGTTTGAATGATGATTAAACGGCGTTTTAACGTTTTGAGCGATTAAGGGGCTAAAATCGGCGATGTTGCACAAAACGAAACGTACAAAATAGCGATGTGACAGGCGGTAGGATATACATTAAATTATTTAAGTTTCAGAGTATCAAACGACTAAAAGTGTTAATAATGTACGGTTCGTTTTATTTAGAGTTGGATAATCTGTTAATGTGACATTTTGAACTTAGACACCCAACAATTTTAACAATTCAGATTATTTAAGGCGGTTAGGATCTTCCGATATAATTCGGCATGACGTGGCGTGGCATTCTTATATTTTTCAAGTGCTTTAATCATTTGCTTTAATTCATCCATAACGCCCGGCAATGTTGGAAGCGTTGAGAGTTTCGCGGACTCTTGATTAGTGAGGTTGAAGGTTGTTTTAAGTTCCTCTAAATTCCCTTTCTCAATATAGAGCATTTGTCCGAGATTTTCTTTTGTCATGTACTTTTGTTCAAATCTTAATAAGGTTCTATAACACACCCCGAAAAGGTTTGCTAATTCAGATTTTGCAGTCGTACCCTTTTCAATGGCGTTAAGGTAATTTAATAGGGTTAAAGTTTTGGGATTATGTTGGCGCAATACCCTACACACATAACTAACCGAAACGTTACAAATTTCGGCTACTTCTTTTGTGTTAAAGTGTTTAGACAATTCAATGATGCGCTCTTTGTTTGTCATTCAGCATTTTAGCGTTGTTATTATGATAGGTGCAGCGGCAATCGCCCAAAAGCGACTGCCGCTGTTAGATTTATTTTTCCATTGTCAAGGAGATAAGCCCCGGATTTCCTGACTGATCGTCCATTTCGATAATGGCTTCAATCAGATTTTGGAGCGTGGAAAGTGCATCGCCGAAAGTTCCAACACCTGCCCCGTCTGCAATAATGGCGTTTACTGAGTGAAAGTAAATGTCAAGGAGGTGGTTGCGAAGTTCCGAAACGGGTTGATCGCGCAAGAGGATACCGAGGATCTTGTCGAGATTGAGACCGCGTGAACATCCAACTGTCCACTCAGCCATTTCTACTTCATGGTTCATAACTGTTAATTTTTAGGAAGTTAAATAAAAAAGCGACCCTTAGGTGTCCTACGCTATTAACAGTTAACAAGCGCCGGGGCGTTTCCGCGCTCCGCACCATAGGTCGCAAATATCTTTTAGGGAGATTGTTAAAGGGGTTCATAACTGTTAATTTTTAGGATGCACAAAGGTAAGCAAATAATCTGACCCGGCAAAATATCCGGGCGCAAAATTGCGATAATTGCAAATTTCGCGCAAAAATAGTGTAAATCTTTTACACTCTATTTTGTGCAGGGGGGCGGTTGGTCGTACCTTTGTGGCAACAAGTTAGGGCAAAGAGGAATAAAATAATTATCACTTTGATAACACCATTTGCACCGACTTAAAAAAGTGAGCAATTTTGCTACAAAAAAAGATAACAGAATGAGCAAAGAAAATGGAGATAACAAGCCTATAACCTTTGTGTTAAACGATGAGTCCGTTAATACTTACGGCTTTATTGTATTGACCGAGGGTATAGATACAAGCGTATTTGAGCGCAACCCGGTAATGCTCTACATGCACAACCGGGACGGCAATGTTATAGGACGCTGGGAGAATATCCGCAAGGAAGAAAAGCGGCTTTTAGCCGATGCCGTGTTAGATGATAGCACCGAGTTAGGGGCGCAAGTTAAAAAGCAAGTGGAGGGCGGTTTCCTCCGCGCCGTGTCTATCGGTATAGAGGGAATAACAAAGGATGTATTAAACGGCGTTGAAACAGTGGTTAAAAGCCGTTTAATTGAAGCCTCAATCGTGGATATACCGGGCAACAGTAACGCCGTTAAGCTGATGCACCGTTCCGGGGGCTACGTCTATCGGCTGAACGATTTGGAGGATGAAGCACCGCAAGACCTTAAAACCGCCTTAATTTCGCTTCTAAGCCTTTCAAATGACACAACTGATAAAGATATTATCCAAGCCGTCAAAACGGCGTTAGAGGGGCGCGAAACGCCCGAGGATGCCGTTGATGATGCAATTATGCGCGGATATATTGACAGCGGACAGCGTGGCACGTTCATAGCGTTGGCGCGTGGCAACCGGGCGGCGTTCCGGGATTTCGTAAAAACACAAGGCGCGGCGCAATCGGGCGAAATTGCCCGGCTTATTGATGAAGCACAGGCAAAACGCAAGTTATTAGATTGTGAGCGCGGTGTTTACGAGCGTATAGGCGCAAAAATCGGCGCAAAGATGTTAGGCGAGATATTGTTCACGTTGCGCCCCATGCCGAAGCCGACGGAGCTAATACACGGCGGCGCGGCGTATTCTGACCGCTCCCGATGGATGCTTGACGATTACCGCAAGTTTGCGCCGCAAGAGCTGGAGAGCAACCCCGAATTATACGCCCGGTTGGTAAAAGCCGAAAAGGGCGAGGAAGTAGGGGCGCACTCGTTGGAATGGTATCGAAAGAATAACCCGGAGTATCTGCGCGAACACCCCGAATTTTACGCGCAAATGCTGGAGGAAGCAAAGAGAGAGCGAAACAAACAGAATAAACAAACTAACAACTAATTAGCTGGATGGCACTTAACAAAGAAATATGGATTAATCAAATTTTGTCGGGATTTTACCCCGATGACAGCTTCTTAAACAAGGTTGTCAATTACTCCGAGTTCGTTGATAACAACCGCTTACACATTCCGGCGGCTGGTATTGACCCCAAAGTATTGGTCGACAATACAACCTACCCTATAAAGGTTGTAGAGCGTGAGGACGATGACAACGAAATCCCCCTCGCAAAGTTTGAAACAGAAAACACGCTTATCCGCCGCCCGGACGCGATAGAATACAGTTACAACAAGCTGGAGAGCGTGATCGGACAGCACCGCGCAACACTTCACAAGAGCGTGGCGATGAAAGCGGCTCACGCCTACGCCCCTAAGACCGACACAACCGACACCCCGGTTATACTTACAACGGGCGCGCCCGTCAATGGTCGCCGCCGTCTGACCTTTGCCGACATTCTGACGCTAAAAGAGCGTTTTGATGAAGCCGGAATCCCTATCGAAGAGCGTTATATCATTCTTCACCCTAAGCACGTCAGCGACTTGCTTCTGGAGGATATAAAGCTATTCAAAGACCTCACCGACATAAGGAACGGCGAGCCGCACCAGTTCGCCGGGTTCGGCTGCTATCAGTTCGCGCAAATGCCGTGTTATAAAGCCGTCAAAGGTGTATTAACCAAAGTTCCTTTTGGAGAGGAAGCAACGGCTCAGTTTGCCTCCGTTGCGTTCTACGCTAAAGAGGTGATGAAAGCAGACGGCGACATCTACATGTATAAGAGCGAGGACGACCCCAAAGAACGCGGCACGATTGTAGGCTTTGACAAGAAGTTTGTCGCCCTGCCTATCCGTGGCAAAGGTATAGGCGCGATTGTTAGCGCTGTAGTGACCGAATAACCCTTTTGAGTATGTTTGCAAGCACATTATTTCGCGCTTGTCAGGCTCAAAAGATAGCCGCGGAGCACTACGAGTCCGGCAATCAAGCCAAATGCTACAAAGCGGTTTGGCGGCGGTTCATTCTGCCCGAAATGGGTATCAGTTACCGCACATTTTTAGACTACCTTAAAATGAAAGTAGATTAAGATCCTACGACATACAACAACACGAGCAAGCGGGCGCAGATAGTGTCCGCTTGCAAACTTAAAATAAATTATGTTTAGAGCTGATAAATTAAAACGTATATTGTTAAATGACATCAAGGTCGAACTATATGAGGAGTTTGACCTTAATTTCGGACGCAAGGCATTTTTTTCTGACAAATGGAAGCCGCGAGCGTTCCCTTATCCCCGTGGCTCTCTTATGGCTGTATCAAACGGATTACGCCGGAGTATCAACGCGGAGGTTGTTTCTAATGGTGTTCGGTTTTCATCCGCTAAACCTTATGCGGCGGCACATAATGAGGGTGCAAGCATAACAATTACGCCCAGGATGCAAAAATTCTTTTGGCGTAAGTACATGACCACAAAAAAAGAAATGTGGAAATTTTTGGCTCTAAAAAAAGTTGGTAGCAAAATAGAGTTGCACCGGCGTCAATTTGTTGGCGATGGTCCACGCACCAAATTTTTGATCCAAACAGTTATTAATGACTTTTGCAAAGAGTTTAATGTTAGTTTAACGGATGTATTAAAGAAATCCACTTTTTAACATTTCAAGGGCTGAACCGATGCTCGCTTCGTTTTATTTTGATAGGTTCAATTTTGTAAAGCGTTGATTTATAGCGAATTTTGTTTTTTTGTTACACAAGTAACACGAATAAGCCCAATTTATAGGATAATTGGCGTTAAATCAACACTTAAATAGCATGAATTTTGTGAACTAAATTTGCGGTTGTATCTCCAACTTGTGCTCGTTTCGTTTTGGCGATTATACATCACACAATTAATTGCGCTCTGAATCAGTTATAAGGTTTTAACCGCTTCGTATAGTTCTGCCTAAACCCTAATTCATCACGACAACATATATTCTCTGTTCTCCGTGGCATAAATTACCATCGCCTCGGCCAATCGTCATGCATCTGCGTCCGCTTGTTTCGGTCACAATGCAACCGCATTGCTCCCTCACTGTGCGAACACATCTGCACGACGCTTGACCGCCCCGACGTTAACAAATATTGGGGAACGGGGTCTAAAATATTATAGCTATCTTTGCGATTGGATTGCCAGCAGCGGTCCATAAAATTCCGGAAGAATAAGAAGCGTTATGCTTGCTTGGAGCTTGAATGCGCAGGGAATTAACGGTAGTGGTTTTCTACGGACACCAAGTCGGGGCATGGCGTATTTGGCTCACGTCTTCTTACAGTCTAATCAAGCCTATGGGTCAAGGGCAAAGAATAACTATGATACGGCAATTTGTTATCTTCTCATTAATGTTGTTTTCGTCAAGCATTTTGTCTGATGCCGAGACTGTGACAATTACATCACCCGAAATTTTCAAGTTCCCCTTGCGCGACGGTCATGAGCTGTTTCCCGACAGTCTCGTGTATCCAAAAGACGCGGAAGTGATACAGATTCCTGAAGTTGGAATGATCGGTAGATTCAACGACTATGGATTTACTAATTTGAAAAAGGTGTCGTTCGACAACATAGACTATCTGCCAGCGGATTTGTTTGTGGGTAATAATACGATTGAAGAGATTGAATTCAACGGGCTTGTAGGACATTTTGATTGTGATCTGGTGGCGCATTGCCCCCAACTCCGTAAAATTGTGTTTCATGGTCCGGTCTCCAGCACCGGAGGTCCCGGTTTTGTATATGATTGTCCGCAACTTGACAGTGTGATTTTTGAGAGTGCAGTTGTTAAATTTGGTTTGGGAATGTTTCCGGAGCAACTATGCCCTAAATTATCAAATTATACCAATCACGGTGCTTTTTTAGCAGTGTATAATGACAGTCTTACTCCTAAAACAACATTAGACCAGCTTCGCAACAATCCTCGTATCATATCGGATTTGGAGAAACTTGCCGAGTGGCAGGCCGAAGTACTCACGGCAACAAACCCAGACTTTATGCGAGCCTTTCAGTATAGCAGCGCTAAGGAATTGCTCCCGGTGCTTAAACAATTGAAAAGTGACAAATCCATTGTGTTGGAACGTGCAATGGAATATGCCTGGAATTTAGGTGATGACGTCAAAAACGAGCTTGAGATTCTGAAAGAATCGCCTGCGTATGGACGTGACACGGTTGATAAGCCCGGATTTGTCTACGCGCAGCCCTCGGATTCTCTTCTGCGACTCTCCCGTGAGCGGTTTAATCTTGACAGTATCGCCGGAAACGGTGACGATATAAGTCGTATCATGAATCTGCTTTACTGGGTTCATGATAATATTACGCATGACGGTAGCAATGGCCTGGCGCCCGGAGCGCGAAATTTGAGAAATACATACGATTGTTCGAAGCGCGACAGTTGTGGCTACAACTGCCGTGCATTAGCCATATGTTTGACGGAAGCATTGCTTGCCGAAGGAATACCCGCAAGATATATAACTTGTGAATCAAAGAAGTGGGATACTGACGGCGATTGCCATGTCATATGCGTGGCCTGGAGCGAATCTCTCGGCAAATGGATATGGGTGGACCCGACTTTCGCAGCTTACGTTACTGACGAAAACGGATTGCTGCTTCATCCCGGAGAAGTCAGATGTCGGCTGCAAAATGATTTGCCTTTGATTTTGAATTCGGATGCAAACTGGAACAACAAGTGGACACAGGATAAAGAATACTATCTTGATGTGTATATGGCGAAAAATCTATATATAATGTCTGCAAATACGCTGAATCAGGCTGAGCCGGAGGGTGAAACATCGCATTCGGTCGGTAGGTCGGCGGCGCTTGTTCCGATAGGCAGTAATTACAGCAATGCCCACATTATTACGACAGATTATGATTGGTTTTGGGGAGCTCCCGGCAATGTGGACTAATTGAATCGATATATTGAATCGCCACTGAGAGAGTTGATGCTCTCGGTGGCGATTCATTTAATAAGAAACTGTCTGACTTTTGTTTGTGTCAGACAGCCTCATATGTGTTAAGAATGGGATTTTCGGAGTTGTTACGACGTTAGTGAATATATGTTTTGGTAGCAATATTGCCGCGCTTCACAATGAATATTCCTCCATGGGGAGCGGTGACTTTCATGCCTTGCAGGTTGAAGTATTCGGCCGGTTCGTTGTCCTCGACAGGTATGTCCTCGATGCCGGTGGCGCCAATTGTGTTCACTTCATATACCGGAGTTGTCGTGCATGGTATGCTCTCGCGGTCGTCGTAGTTTGCGGTAACCGCAAATGTCAGATTCTGTCGTTCGTTCTTTTTTAGATTTGAGAGCTTCATTCTGCTGCTAAGAGTGTAATTGCCATTGACATCTGAAGCCTCGCCGTCATCCACCATGGCCTGCGATTCTTCCTCTATCTCTTGGCGGGTGAATGTGCGGCTTCCATGTTCTTCCCCTTCCTCGTCGGTGGCGGTAATGGTGAAATCGCGGATGCCGTCGTCGTTTGCCACGCCGAGCGTAAAATCAACAATTGCCGTGCGCGAGCCTATGGCTGTAGCTTCCGTAATCGAGAGTTCCATCTGCATCTGCGCTTCCGGCGTTCCTGCATCTCGTCCGATGGTTATGCCTGTGAAATAATAGCAGGTGCCCTTGTTGTTGTTTGAAGGAAGTGCTCTTATCGTTAATGACGTAGAGTTGAATTGGATTTTATTATACCAGGTCTGCACCTCAGTGCCATCAACAGAGCCTCGGAAATAGGTTATAGGCGTATATCCGGCGATGTCGGCCGGTGTTGCTGAAATCGATACGGTTATAAAAATTGAACGCAGGGCGTTGCCATCCAGACGTTCAATTTGAATTAAGCTTTGTGGCAAAACCATCAGACGTCCGGTATAATCAAGCATTATGCCTCCATCGTTATTGTTTTTGGAAAACGAGAAGCGATAACCGTCTATTTCAAACACAAGAGGGGATGTTAATCGGGATGCCTTCGGTAGTGTTTTGATGACAGAGGTGTATTCTTCATGGTTGGCAAAAACGATATCGTCTATGACAATATCAGATGTGCCCTGCGCACGTAAGCCAATGCCGAGTGACAAAAACACCACGAGCAGAAAGACGCCGACTTTTTTCATGGTAATATGGTTTTGAGGTTTATTTTGCAAAAGTACACAATTAATTTATTAAAACTTACAATTTAATCACTTATTT
>CAMWNB010000007.1 GCA_947175495.1 uncultured Porphyromonadaceae bacterium
TAATAAACCAATCATTATCACATTTCTTGCAATGGAAAAAGTAATCTTGCTATGTACTATTAAAACACGGACCACCACTTTTGGTTCGTGGCAGGATGAAAAAAAGTTGTGATTAATATTTGTTAATGAATTTGGGAATAAAAGTTGCCCGCATGCGGCATTAAATTTGCATCATAAAAGAAACAATAACTCAAAAACATAGAAATCTCATGGCAAAGACCGAAAAAAGCCCCAAGGCCGGGAAAAGCGCCAAACTAAGCCCCGCATCAGCTGCCGACGCACGCATGGACGCGCTCGCCGCAGCCCTCGGACAGATTGAGAAGAGCTATGGCCGTGGAGCCGTGATGAGACTCGGCGACGACGCCATCGAGGACGTGGAGGTGATACCCACGGGCTCCATCAGCCTCAACCACGCTCTGGGCGTAGGCGGCTATCCCCGCGGACGCATCATCGAAATCTACGGTCCGGAATCGTCCGGTAAGACCACGCTGGCCATCCACGCCATAGCCGAGGCTCAGAAGAAAGGCGGCATCGCCGCCATCATCGACGCCGAGCACGCTTTCGACCGCTTCTATGCCCAGCAGCTGGGCGTAGACATCAACAACCTGCTCATCGCCCAGCCCGACAACGGCGAACAGGCCCTCGAGATCGCCGAGCAGCTCATCCGCTCGTCGGCACTCGACATTCTCGTGGTGGATTCCGTGGCCGCTCTCACCCCCAAGAGCGAAATCGAAGGCGAGATGGGCGACCGCAACGTGGGTCTGCAGGCGCGACTGATGTCGCAGGCCATGCGCAAGCTCACCGGCGCCATCGCCCGCACCAACACCACCTGCATCTTCATCAACCAGCTGCGCGAGAAAATCGGCGTGATGTTCGGCCCCAGCGAGACCACCACCGGCGGCAACGCCCTCAAGTTCTACGCGTCGGTGCGCATCGACATCCGCTCGAGCAACACGCTGAAGGACGGCGAAGATGTGCTCGGCCGCCACACCAAGGTGAAAGTGGTGAAAAACAAGGTGGCGCCTCCTTTCAAGCGCGCCGAGTTCGACATCATGTTCGGCGAGGGCATCTCCCGCGCAAGCGAAATCATCGACCTGGGCGTGGACTACGGCATTGTCAAGAAGAGCGGTTCGTGGTTCAGCTACGAGGGTTCCAAGCTGGCCCAGGGCCGCGACGCAGCCATCCGCACCATCAAGGACAACCCCGAGCTTGCCGATGAGATCGAGGCACGCATCGCCGCCGCTCTCGAGGAAGCCGAGAAGAATCCTGTGATTCGTGCGCAACGGGAGGCCAAAAAGAAGGATGCTGCCACAGCTGCTCCTGCCGCCGAAACGCCCGCCGCGCCGGCCGCTGCCGACGGCGGCGGCGACCTCTTCGACACCACTCTCCCCGACGATTTCTCCATCGAGGAAGACCTGTGATGCTCGCAGCCAACGCATATGAAAAATCCCGCGAAAGCGGGATTTTTTGTGTCTTGGCTATAGGCTCCGGCCCTATGGTTTGGCGTTCTGCAGATGGTTTTTGCTTAGAATCTGTTGGAGAATGGGGCGCAGCTTGTTGGCGTAGTGGCGGAAGCCGAGGTCGGTCAGGTGGATGCCGTCCACGGTGCCGTCGTCCTCCGGGCCGTCGAGCTCAATGGCGTCGACGTAGTATAGTCCTTCGGGGCGCTCGGCTTTCAGACGCTCGTAGTTGCGGCGGAAAGCGGCGTTCTTGCGCGGCAGGTAATTGCCGAAGTAGCTGTCGTAGCGGGCATAGGGGTAGATGGGGCCTTCCACCATCACGATGGGCACGTCGGGCCGGGCGTCGCGCAGGATGCGCACGAAGTCGTAGGTGAGCGTGTCGCACATCATTTCCGTGCAGTTGGGCACCGGGTCGAGCACATACATGTCGGCGTCGGGAATCTGCGCCATGGCGCGTGCCATGCACATGTCCATCTTGCCTTCGCCGCTGATGCCGATGTTGACTACCTCGCAGTTGAGTTCGCGCGAGAGGATGTTGGTGGCGGCCATGCCTGTGCGCGATGCGCATCCGCCCTGCAGGATGCTTGTGCCGTAGGTCACGATTTTTGTGTCGCGATCGATGAGTTCCGGGCGTCCGGGGGTGATGACAGCGCCGCTGTCGACTTTAACCCACAGACGCTCCACGCCGTCGTAGAGAGGCAGGTATATCATGTACTCGTGCATGGCGCCGTCAAGGTTGCTGACGTAGGTGCTCTCCACGAGCTTTTCCTCCTTGCTCTTTGTGTAGGGGCGGTTGGTGTTGACGTGGCGCCACACTGAATCTCCCTCGAAGATGTAGAGGTCGGTGCCTTTGAGGCCGGTGTCGGCCATGTGTATCATGTGGGTGTTCCAGAGCAGCTCGTATTTCACGCCTATGCGCTTGGAGTCGGTGGCAAAGCGCACACCTATGCCCGACGAGCACTGCGAACGCTCCCAGAGGTCGGGGCGCACGCTGTCCTTCAGGTTGGCCGGGATGCGCGTGTAGGGGCGCAGGGTGTTGTCCCATCCTTTGTTTATGACACGCAGTTCCTGCGCGTCCACATAGTTCCAGGGCTCCTCTTTTTTGTCGTCGGCCGTGGCCGTGAACGCAGCCGTCAGGAGCATGGCGGCCATCAGAAGTTTTTTCATGGGATATAAGAAAGAAATATGTGTCAGTTGCTTTTTCCGGTGAGGATGTTGCGGATGTCGTTCAGCTTGGTGAGAGCTTCGAGGGGAGTGAGGCGGTTGATTTCTATGCCGAGGAGCTCGTCGCGCACCTGCGCGAGCACGGGGTCGTCGAGCTGGAAAAACGACAGCTGCACGCCGGCCTGCGTGGCGGCCGCTGCGGCGGCGCCGGCCTCGGGGCGCTGCTCGCGTGCGCCTTCCTCGAGGCGCCGGAGCACGACGTCGGCGCGCTCGGTGATGCTGCGGGGCATGCCAGCCAGCCGCGCCACATGGATGCCGAAACTGTGTTCGGAGCCGCCGCGTGCGAGCTTGCGCAGGAACACCACCTTATTGTCGATTTCGCGCACGCTCACGTTGTAGTTGGCGATGCGGCCGTATTGCGCCTCCATGTCGTTGAGCTCGTGGTAGTGGGTTGCGAAGAGGGTCTTGGGGTGCAGTCCGCGGTGTTCGTGGATATACTCCACGATGGCCCACGCTATGGAGATGCCGTCGTAGGTGCTGGTGCCTCGGCCGAGCTCGTCGAAGAGGATGAGCGAGCGCTCGCTCATGTTGTTGAGGATGCTTGCGGCTTCGTTCATCTCCACCATGAAGGTGCTCTCGCCGAGAGCGATGTTGTCGCTGGCTCCCACGCGGGTGAACACCTTGTCGACCACGCCTATGCGGGCGGCGTCGGCCGCCACGAAGCAGCCGCACTGGGCCATGATGACGTTGAGGGCTGTCTGGCGCAGGAGTGCCGACTTGCCGCTCATGTTGGGGCCGGTGATCATCATTATCTGCGTGCCGGCGTTGTCAAGCTCGAGGCTGTTGGCGATGTAGGGCTCGCCGGGCGGCAGTTCGCGCTCTATCACGGGGTGGCGCGCTTCGGTGAGGCTGATGGTGAGCGAGTCGTCGACGGCAGGGCGGCAGTAGCGGCCTTCAGCGGCGGCGCGGGTGAAGCCCAGCAGCACGTCGAGACGCGCAAGCATGGCGGCATCGAGCTGCATGGCGGGGATGTAGGCGCCGACGTCGGCCACAAGGCGGCCGTACAGACGCATCTGGATGCTCTCGATGCTTTCCTGGGCGGTGAGTATCTGTTGCTCGTACTCCTTAAGCTCGGGAGTGATGTAGCGCTCGGCATTGACGAGTGTCTGCTTGCGTATCCACTCGGCCGGCACTTTGTCGCGGTGGGTGTTGGTGACCTCTATGTAGTAGCCGAACACGTTGTTGTAGCCAATCTTCAGTGAGCCGATGCCGGTGGCCGCGCTCTCGCGCTCCTGCATCTGCAGCAGATATGCCTTGCCGCCGCGCGAGATTTCGCGCAGGCGGTCGAGCTCGGCGTCGACGCCGGCGCGGATGATGTCGCCGCCGCGGTTGAGCAGTGACGGGGCGTCCTCGCTGATTTCGGCGCCGATGCGAGTGGCCACGGCCGCGCAGTCGTTGAGCTGGCGCCCGATGGCCATGAGGGCCTCGAGACCCGAGCCTTCGCAGATGGCGCGCACGGGGGAGATGGCCTGCAGGGCGGTGCGCAGCTGCAGCAGCTCGCGCGGAGTGATGCGTTCGTTGGCTATCTTGGAGCAGAGGCGCTCCATGTCGCCCACGCGGGCGAGGAGTTCGCCGAGGCGGTCGCGGGCGGCTGTGTCGCGGAAGAAGTGCTCCACCACGTCGAGACGGTCGTTGATGGCGCGCGGGTCGCGCAGCGGAAACAACAGCCACCGCCGCAGCAGACGCGCGCCCATGGGCGTGGCGGTGCGGTCGATCACTCCGAGCAGGCTGCGGCCTTCGGCGCTCAGCGGCTCGATGAGTTCGAGGTTGCGCACAGTGAATGCGTCCATGCGCACGAATCGCTCCTCTTCGATGCGCGAGATGGCGCTGATGTGGGCTATGCGTGTGTGCTGGGTGATGTCGAGATAATGGAGGATGGCGCCGGCCGCTATGATGGCGTCGGGCATGCCGTTGATGCCGAAGCCTTTGAGCGAGGCTGTGGAGAACTGGCGACGCAGGCGGTCGTCGGCTGCGTCGAGGGTGAACACCCAGTCGTCAAGCTCGAACGACAGGTAGCGCTGTGTCATTTCCTCCTCGAGGCGGCGTTTGCTTCCGCGCATCACGAGCACCTCTTTTGGCGCCATGCCCGAAAGCAATTTGTCGATGTAGGCCGTGTCGCCTTCGGCGGTGAGAAACTCGCCGGTGCTGATGTCGAGGAAAGCCACGCCGGTGGCGCTGCGGCCGAAGTGCACGGCGGCCAGAAAGTTGTTCTGCCCGCTCTGCAGCACGGTGTCGGTGGTGGCCACGCCCGGAGTGACGAGCTCGGTGATGCCGCGCTTCACAAGTTTTTTGGTGAGCTTGGGGTCCTCCAGCTGCTCGCAGATGGCCACGCGCTTGCCGGCCCGGATGAGTTTCGGCAGGTAGGTGTCGACGGCGTGGTAGGGGAATCCGGCCATCTCCACGTGCTGTCCGACGCCGTTGGCGCGTTTGGTCAGTGTGATGCCGAGGATTTGCGATGCGACGACGGCATCCTCGCCGTAGGTCTCGTAGAAGTCGCCGACGCGGAACAGCAGCACGGCGTCGGGGTGAAGCGCCTTCATTTCAAAATACTGCTTCATGAGCGGCGTTTCCACTATTTTCTTGGCCATGTCGGAATGGGGCTACTTGTTGTTTACGATGAGTTCGCGGCGGCGGCGCAGGCGCAGGCTGTCGACAAAGCGTATGGCATAGGGGTCGAAACTGCTGTGGCGGAACACGAAATAGCGTTGCAGCACGAAATTCCAGAACCATCCCACGAGCAGCGACACAAACACGCGCGCCGCAGCGTAGTAGCCGTCGGGCTGGAAACCGAGTTCTTCAAGGTAGGGCCAGTTCTGCATGGCCAGGTAGCACACCTGTGTGCCGCCGGAGTTGAGGATGAGGCTGCCGAGCCACACCATCGCGTATTTGACGATTACGGCTTTCCACGGGCATCCCTGCGCATGGAAGGTGTAGCGGTAGCAAAGCACGCAGTTGACGGCGCCGCCGCACACGGCTCCGACGGCTGCCGACAGCCATGGCGCGAGACCCAGCCACGCGAAGAGCGCGAAGCCGAGGCCGAGGTCGACCCACGATGCCATCTGCGAGGACGCACCCGAGCGCAGGAACGAGAAGAACAGCGAGTCGCTGTGGGCGATATTTGAGCGTAATTGTTTGATTTTACCCATAAACGTGTAGGCGCTAACTCCGGAGTTAGCCCGCAAATATACACATTATTCACCGAATCTGCAAATAGAACCGGAAGATTCCGGGCCTGTTCGGGGCCGGGTCAGTCCTGCTCTACGAAGATGTAGCCGCTGCCGGAGTGGTTCTGAATCGAAGGGCCCATGTCCTCGAGCTTGCGGCGAAGGCGGGAGATGTTGGTGTCGACGACGCGCTCGTTGCTGCTCACCTCTGGACCGTTCCAGACCTCGCGGAAGATTTCAAGGCGTGTGAGATGGCGGTCGCGGTTTTTCAGCAGCATGGCCAGGATGGCATATTCGGTGGGTGTGAGGCTGAGCGGACGTCCGTTCAGCGTGGCTGTGCGGGTCGTGTAGTTCACGGAGAGGGCGCCCGCGCGGGCCACGGAGCCGGTGGATGCCGACGCCATGGGGCGGCGTCGGCGCATCACCGCACGCACGCGGGCTATCATCTCGCGCAGCGAGAATGGCTTGGCTATGTAGTCGTCGGCGCCGGTGTCGAGGGCCGTGATGGCTTCGCCCGGGCTTTCGCCTGCCGAGCAGACGATGATGCCGATGTGGGCTGTGGCGGGCGACGAAGCCAGTTGCTTGAGTGTCTCCATGCCTTGGTCGGAGCCGAAAGCATCGATTATGACGACGCGCGTGTCCGACAGGTCGAGCAAAGTGGCTGTGGCGGCGTCGGGATGGACGTCGGTCTCATAGCCTTCGGCGCGCAGGTTGCACTGCAGAAGCTCCGAGATGTGGGAGTCGCGGTCGACTATCAGTATTTTGCCTAATGATGAAGCCACTCTTGTTGCAATTGGAAATTAATGCTGCAAAAGTATTGAATTGTGGCGAGAATAGGCCTTATTGTAACAATATTGTGCCCGAATTTAAGTTAAATTGAATTTTCATCGCCATGCGGAGCCGTTTCGGGCATCCGTCAAGGCGATGGAAAAAGGAGTCAGACAATGTGGCGTCGGAATTGTTCGCGCAGCGTGTCGACAACGTTGATGATGTAGTCGCCGGTGCGTTCGAGGTCCGACACGATGTCCATGTAGTAGATGCCCGCCTGGTAGCTGTAGCGCTTGGAGTTGATGTTGTCCGGGTTGGCTGTGCGCAGCGAGTTGCGCATGTTGTTTATCTCGCGCTCCTTGTTGTAGCTCTGGATGAGTTCTTTCTCGCTGAGGTGTTCCACTCCTTCGAGCTCGGAGAGCATCATGTCCATGGCTTCTTTCACGTAGACGTACATGGCGTCGACGTTGGCATATATTTCGGGGGTGAACTCTACGCCGCTCTGCATCTTGCGCAGCAGAATCTTGCCGATGCCGAGGCAGCTGTCGGCGATGCTCTCTATCTCGCTGATGATTCCGAGCATGGCTGCCACGCGCAGTTTGCCTTCGTTGGAGAGGCGGCCTTCGGAACAACGGTAGAGATAGTTGGCTATCTCCAGCTCCATGCGGTCGCTGATGTCCTCGTACTTCTCGAGGCGCGACAGCAGGCGGTTGAAGTCCTCGCTGTCCTCCTTCGTGTGGATGAGCTCCTGACCCATGCCCACCATGCGTCCGACGCGCTGTGCGTACACCACGATTTCCTTCTCGGCCTGCGCCAGGTTGAGTTCCGAGGCGCCCACGAGGCCGCCGTTGATGAACTTGAGGTTGAATTCCTCGTCGTCCTTGTGCTTGTTCGGCACGAGTTTCTCGACAATCTTGACGTACACTTTTGTGAGCCAAATCATTATCGACACGTTCACGATGTTGAACGATGTGTGGAATATCGACAGGCCGAAGCTCACGCTCAGCTGCAGCGTGGCTATGCGTTGCAGCACGTCGTGGCCCGCGGGAAGAGAGTTGTCGAACAGGTGGTTGTACAGGTCGGGATTGCTCTGCTCAAGGCCGTTGACGAAAGCGTAGAGGTCGTCGGGATTGCCGAATCCCATTGCTTCGGTGAGCCATGCGTTGAAGTGGGCGAAAGGGATGAAGATGCAGATGCACCATATGGTGCCCAGCAGGTTGAACAGCAGATGTCCCATGGCGGCGCGCTTGGCGGCCACGTTGCCGCTCATCGACGCCAGCAGCGGGGTGATGGTGGTGCCGATGTTGCTGCCCAGCACCAGGGCGCAGGCGAGCTCAAACGTAATCCAGCCTTTGCTGCACATTATAAGGGTGATGGCGAACGTCGCGGCCGACGACTGGATGACCATAGTGACCACCAGACCTACGAACACGAACAGCAACACCGAGGCTACGCCCATCGACGAATATTGTTTCAAGGCGGCGAACATCTCGGGATTGCTCTGCAGGTCGGGCACATAGGTGCTGATCATGTCGAGGCCCATGAACAGGAATGCGAAGCCTATGAGGAATTCGCCGATGCTGCGTGTGCGGCTCTTCTTCATGAACAGCAGCACCACCGACATGGCTATCAGCGGCAGCACCATGGCCGATATGTTGACCTTGAATCCGAAGATGGCTATGATCCAGGCTGTGAAAGTGGTGCCGACGTTGGCGCCCATAATCACGGCCATCGACTGCGCGAGCGTCATAAGGCCTGCGTTCACAAAGCTTACAACCATCACGGTGGAAGCCGACGAGCTCTGTATGAGGGCGGTGATTACAATGCCTGTCAGCAATCCGGAGAAGCGGTTGCGGGTCATGGCTCCGAGGATGTTGCGCAGGCGGTCGCCGGCGGCTTTCTGCAGGCCCTCGCTCATCACTTTCATGCCGTAGAGGAATAGACCGACGGCGCCGAGCAGGCCAAAGAAGTCAAGAATGCTGTAGTCCATTTGGATAGTTATGTAAGCGCTATGTAAGCGCCTGCAAAGATAACACTTTTAGGAAATAAAAAGTAAAAAATAAAGAATAAAAAACTGTTACATCTTCGGCGTGTCGCAGCGCCGTTTGCCGAAGAAGCGGTCGATGATGGCGGCGATGGCACCGTCGCCGGTGACGTTGCAGGCCGTGCCGAAACTGTCCATGGCTATGTAGAGCGCTATCATCATGGCCTGCATGTCGGCGTCGAAGTCCAGGATGGATGCCAGCAGTCCCAGCGAGGCCATGATGGCGCCACCGGGCACACCCGGCGCGGCGATGATGGTGATGCCGAGCATGGCTATGAAATGCATGAACATGACGGGCGGGCAGGCCTGGCCGTGCATCATCATCAGGGCCATTGCGCAGGCCACAATCTTCAGTGTGCTGCCGCTCATGTGGATGGTGGCGCACAGCGGCACGGTGAAGCCGGCCACGTCCTCCGACACGCCCATGCGCACCGTCTGGCGCAGCGTCACGGGGATGGTGGCGGCCGACGACTGCGTGCCCAGCGCCGTGAGGTAGGCCGGCAGCATCGTGCGCAGCATGCGCAGCGGGTTCTTGCCTGCTATGGCTCCGGCAACGGCGTACTGCACAAGCAGGATGAGAATGTGCATGGCGAAAATCACTCCTATGATGCCGGCGAAGGTGGCCAGCACCGGAGCCACACGGCCCTCCACGGCCATGATGAGGAAGATGCACATGATGTAGGGCGGCAGCAGCGGCACCACGGCGCGGTCGATGGCCATGGCCACGATGGTGCGGAACTCGGAGAGCCCGCGGCGCAGGGCCGGCGCGTCGGCCGCGGCGCAGCCCAGTCCGAGCAGAAAGGCCAGGGCGAGCGAGGTGGTGACTCCCATGAGGCCGGGCACGTCGACTTCAAACCACGGCCGCACCGAGCGGACCTCAGCCTCGGCGGCTGTCGAGGCGAGCGACGGGTCGATGATCATGGGGAAGGTGGCGGCGCTTATGCCATAGCTCATCAGGCCCGCCAGGAAGGTGGCCGCATAGGCAAGCAGAGCCGTGGCCACGAGCAGACGGCCCGCGCGGCGGCCTACATCGGCGATGGCCGGGGCCACGAATCCTATGATTATGAGAGGAATCAGGAAGCGCAGCAGCTGCCCCATGAGACTGTTGAACGTGGCGGCGGCGCCGGCGAGCCATGCGGGGGCCGCAAGTCCCAGGGCTATACCCGCGGCGATGGCGACGAGGATGCGCGCGGGCAGACTTTTCAGCAGATGTTTCATTGCAGCATGTTTTCTATGTAGGGAGTGGGAGAAAGGGCCTGCGCGCGTTCCAGCAGTGGCCGGCCTTCGGCGTCGCGGCCGGTGGCGAGCAGCCGGAGGCCCAGCGAGCGCAGTGCGTCCACGTTGTCCGGCTCAAGTGTCAGTATCCGGCACCATGCAGCCTCGGCTTCGGGGCCGTGGCCCTGCAGCATGTGGCCGCGGGCCAGCAGGGAGAGATAGCGGGGGCTGTCGGGAAGTCCGCGCAGCATCTCTCCGGCCAGGCGCACTATTTCCGGCCCGTCGGAGCGCTTGTCGTAATAGTCGAGCAGCCGCGCGTCGAGTGCGCGCGCCATCCACGGCATCCGCAGCCGCGTGCGCTGCAGGAAGTCTACATACGCATCGGCCCGGCCGGCACCGAAGGCTGCGCGGCGCACCCCCTCCACTACCGAGTCGAGCGGCACGCTGTGGGCCATGGCGCGCTCAAGCAGGTCGGCGCAGCGCAGCGTGTCGCCCATCATGGTGGAAGCCACAATGGCGCGGGCATAGACCGGCGCCGTGTCGGGCCGCTCGTCGAGCATGAGCTCGTACAGGGCTTCTGCCTGCGCCCATTCTCCATAAGCGAAGTTGCGCTCGGCGCGCCGCTCCGTCAGTGTGTAGTCGGTGCCGGATGCCGCAATGGCCACTCCCAGAGCCAGAATCAATCCTGTCAAGCGCATGGATAGCTGCATATATAGTCTTTCTGTAGTGAGTCGTTGTTTTTTTGTTTATCTCACGAGCGGCAGTGGAAACGCCCTCAGCTTCGCCTTGAGCTCGCGTTCGCGGCCGTCCAGGTAGCTGTCGAGCAGCGCGTGGAACGCGGCGCTGTGGTTGTGGTGGGTCAGGTGGGCGAGTTCGTGGCATATCACATAGGTGCGCAGCTCCGGCGGCATGAACATCAGCGCCGCCGAGAGCGTAATCTCTCCGCGCGCCGAGCATGTGCCGAGCGTGCGCACTCCGCTTCCGGTGGCCCAGGATGCAGGAGCCAGACCCAGCTCGCGGGCCTTGAGGACGGCTGCCGGCAGCAGCACCTCCCGCGAGCGGGAGCGCGCCATGCGCAGCAACAGGCCCGACACGGCACGCTGCACGTCGGCGTCGGCAAGGTTCAGAGACGGGTCTACGAGCAGCTCGGCGCTCGCTGTGGTGCCGCGCACGGCCACACGGCCGCGGGCATCGGGGCTGACGCGGATGACCACGCATATGCCCGGCTGCTCGATTTTCTGCCCGTCGGCGTAGAGCGAGGCGGCCGGCCTGCGGGCCAGCAGACGCGGCATCAGCGAGTCGAGCGCACGGCGTATCTCGGCCTCCGAAGCGCCTGCAGGCGCTGTCAGCCTTACGCGGCCGCTTTTCCAGCGGCCGATGAAACGCCGCGCCGTGCGGCTATATACGATGTCAACGGCAGGTTCTTCCATTATGCTTGCAAATATAACACAAAAAAATCGTATTTTTGCACAGAAATAACAAACCGACTATCATGGCAGGAATAAAGAGTCTGGCGCGGGACACCGCCGTCTATGGCCTCAGCAGCATAGTGGGGCGATTCCTCAACTGGTGTCTTGTCCCTCTCTACACCATCACTTTCTCACAGGCGCAGTACGGCGTGGTGACGCTCGTCTACAGCGTCGTGGCCGTGGCGCTTCTCGTGCTCACCTACGGCATGGAGACGGGCTTCTTCCGTTTCGCCAACCACGAACGCTGGCACGATCCCATGGAGGTGTACTCTACGGTGCTCATCTCCGTGGCCGCTTCCGGCGCCGTGTTCATCGTCGGCGCGCTGGCGGCGCTCGGGCCGGTGAGCGCATGGCTGCAGTGTGCCGATCATCCGTCGTTCGCTGCCATGATGATTGTGTGCGTGGCCCTCGACGCATTCCTCGGACTGCCGTTCTGCTATCTGCGCTATCGCGGCCGTGCCGTGCGCTTTGCCATGCTGCGTCTCGTCAACATAGGCGTCAACATCGGTCTCAACCTGTTCTTCATCCTCCTCTGCCCGTGGCTCATGCGCGTGGCACCCGCCACGGTCGACTGGTTCTACGACCCCGGTTTCGGCATCGGCTACATATTCCTCAGCAACCTTGTGGCCACGCTCGTCAACTTTGTGATGATGATTCCGGAACTCCGCGGCTTCCGCTGGCGTTTCAACGGTCGCCTGTGGCGAGAGATGCTTGTGTACTCGGCGCCCCTGCTGGTGCTCGGCGTCGCAGGCATTATGAATCAGACCATCGACAAAATTCTTTTTCCGCATCTGGTGGCCGACAAGGCCGACGCCATGGCGCAGCTCGGCATCTACGGCGCCAACTACAAGATTGCCATCGTCATGGTGATGTTCATCCAGGCCTTCCGCTTCGCCTACGAGCCCTTCATCTTCGCCCGCAGCAAGGAGCAAGGCGAGGCGCGCACCGCGGCCTACAGCGACGCCATGAAGTACTTTGTGCTTTTCGCGTTGCTCATCTTCCTCGGCGTCATGTTCTATCTCGACATCCTGCGCTACTTCATATCGCCGCGCTATTTCAGCGGTCTGAAGGTGGTGCCGGTGGTGATGCTCGCCGAATTGTGCTTCGGTGTGTTCTTCAACCTCTCGCTCTGGTACAAGCTCACCGACCGCACCATGTGGGGCGCGTGGTTCTCGCTGCTCGGTCTGGCGGTGACGGTGACGCTCAACGTGGCGCTTGTGCCGCGCATCGGCTACATGGGCTGCGCCTATGCCGCCCTTGCCAGCTATGCTGTCATGATGGTGGCGAGCTACATCGCCGGCCGCCGCTACTATCCCATAAGCTACCCCACAGGCCGCATTCTCGCCTATTGCGCCGCCGCGGCCGTGCTCTATTTCCTCGGTGTCGACTGTCTGGCAGGCGTGCCGCAGCCGGTGGCAGGCATAGTGCGGGCCGTGCTGCTCATTGCCTATGTGGGCGCCATCGTGCGATATGAAAAAATACCTCTTCCCGGTCTCCGCAGGCGATGAAAATAGTACTCGTAAATCACAGCGACACGCGTGGCGGCGCCTCCGTGGTGACGGCGCGCCTTGCCGATGCGCTCCGCCGCGAGGGCGTCGACGCACGCATGCTCGTGGTGCGCCGCGAGGGGCCTGCGTCGGAGTTTGTGGCCGAAGCCGCTCCGCAGCTTGTGGCCAAAGCCGCCTTCATGGCCGAGGAGGGCATGACGTGGATCGACAACGGACTTCACCGCCGCAACCTTTTCAAGCTCGACGCCGCCCGTGCGGGCCTGCCGCTCCACCGCCATCCGTGGGTGCGCGAGGCCGACGTGGTGTGCCTCAACTGGGTCAACCAGGGCATGCTGTCGCTGCGCGGCGTGGAGCGCATCGCCGCACTCGGCAAGCCTGTGGTGTGGACCATGCACGACATGTGGTGCGCCACCGGCCTGTGCCATCATGCCGGCGACTGCACGCGCTTCCGCGAGGCATGCGGGCGTTGTCCGCTCGTGGAGCGCTCGCCCCGCAGCATCGACCTCTCGCGCCGCCGCTTCGAGCGCAAGGCCGCATGCTATGCCCGCTCGGGCATCACCTTTGTGGCTGTGAGCACCTGGCTTGCCGCGCGATGCCGCGAGAGCGGCCTGCTGCGCGACGCCCGTGTAGAGGTGATTCCCAATGCTTTCCCCGTCGACGATTTTTCGCTCACGCCCGCGCTGAGCCGCGCTGAGCTCGGACTGCCCGACGACGACCGCCACATCATAGTGATGGGCGCGGCCCGCCTCGACGACCCCGTGAAGGGATTGCCCGTGGCCGTCGACGCGCTCAACCGCCTTGCGGACGCAGGCTATGCCGGCCGCTTTATCCCTGTGTTTTTCGGCGCACTGCGCGACGCCACGGCCCTCGACGGCCTCGTTGTGCCCTTCGTCCATCTCGGCACCGTGGCCGACCCTGCGCGCTTGCGCTCTCTTTATGCCCATGCCCGCGTCGTGCTGTCGACATCGCTCTACGAGACGCTGCCCGGCACCCTCATCGAGGGACAGGCCGCGGGAGCATGGCCCGTGAGCTTCGGCCGCGGCGGCCAGAGCGACATCATCGACCCGCCGCGCACGGGCTACATAGCCCGCTGGCTTGATGCCGCCGACATAGCCGCCGGACTTGCACGCTCCATCGACACCGCGCCCGACCGCGACGCCCTCCGCCGCTCCGTCTGCGAGCGCTTCGCCGCCCCCGCCGTCGCCCGCCGCTACCTCTCCCTTTTCCGCGACCTCCGCGGTCTTTGATTGAAATATCTATACCTAATCAATTTTAATAATTATTGCATAATATGGCACTGCCGATTAATATAGAGGACTTGCTCAACAAGCGGAAAGTCGAGTCGAACCGTATTGAGTTTAAGTCGGGCTGGAATCCGGATAAGATTTATCATACCATCAGTGCTTTTGCTACAGATATAGAGAACACTGGAGGTGGTTATATTCTTGTTGGAGTTGAGGAGGAAAATGGTATAGCCAAGCGCCCGGTCAAGGGTGTGAGTGAAGCTGAAATTGATAGAATTCTCAAAGATATGGTCGGTTATGATGCCAAAATCTCACCGGCGTATATTTGTAAAGTCTCCCTTGAGGAGATTGACGGACGTACTATTATCGTCATATGGGCTCCTGCAGGAATGAATCGGCCGTATTCTGTGATGGAAAGTGTTGTGGCCAAGAAATCAGTACATAAGTTTTACATTAGAAGTAAATCTTCGACAATCGAGGCAAAGGGTGAGATACTTGATGAACTCCGCGAAATCGCTAACCGGGTGCCATTTGATGAGAGAGGAAATGATAGCATAACCATAGACGATATCTCTGGCGTCAGAATATATGAACATCTGAAAACCATTGGTAGTAAATTGGTTGATGAGTTTGGCCGAAAATCGCTGATGGATATTCTTGATGAAATGGATTTGCTTGTAGGGCCAACGGAAAATCGCAAGATTAAGAATGTGGCTGCGATGATGTTTTGTGATCATCCGGAAAAATTCTTTCCGGTAACACAGGTTGATATTGTTCACTTCCCGGAGGGGAGCATAGAAAATCCTGATGTTATGATTGAATCCCCTAAGATTGTAGGGCCGGTTCCAAAAATAATCAAAGAAACTTTGTCATATCTGCGCACAAATGTAATAAAGCAGAGAATAACAAAACCATCAGATGATGAAAAATCCATCAAGATTTTTAACTATCCTTATCAAGCCATTGAAGAAGCTGTTGTAAATGCCCTGTATCATCGTGATTATATGGAAAGAGAACCGGTAGAGATAACAATCGAACCGACCCATATAGATATATTGAGTTATGCGGGGCCGGATCGCTCGATCAGTACAGCGGCAATTAAAGAGGCAATAAAACTTAAGGCGCGCAGATACCGGAACCGTCGTCTTGGCGACTTTCTAAAAGAGCTCGGACTGACGGAAGGTCGTGCAACGGGTATCCCTACTATTCAAAAGCATTTGAAACTTAATGGCAATAAGCCGGCTGTTATAGACACGGATGATGACCGCACATATTTTCTTATGACTATTCCATGTCGGGAAGATATGATTGAAATAAACGATAGAGAGAATGTAAGACAAGGTAGTGCTGACACATTGCTGAGAGGAATTGCTTCTCAACTTGAAAAAGAACTTGTGAATGGAGATTTACAAGTTTATATTGGTGATATTGAGGATGTTAATGCACTAAAAACTCGACTTTTAAATCTAATTTCACAAGTCTATTTACAAGTCTGGGAGAAAGCGCAGACCGAGCACATTATGCTGATTTCGGATGTGGCAAAGCTGTTCGTCTTGCTAAGGAAAAAGTCTCTTGCATCTAATGAATTGATAGATAATCTCAATATCGGTAGTCTTTATAAACTTAGAAGATATATTCTCGAGCCGGCAATCTCCGCCGGATACATTGCGATGTCAAGGCCGGACAAGCCGACAAGCTCAAAGCAGCGCTATATGCTGTCGCAAAGGGGGTCGTCCCTTTTTGAATAGAGAATAGTCCTCCCGGATTATGGATTTGCGCATTTGTACGGAACTTGCCGAGAATGCAGAATTAAAAGCATTAAAAGCGGGATTAAACAGATGAAATAAATTGGAAAAAATTTGCGTGGATGAAAAAAGGTGCGTAACTTTGCACCGGGGTAAGTCCTGCACGGACAGCTCCCCGAGAATCCCCCAGGTCTTGACCGAAGCAAGGGTATCGGGTTGAGCGTCGCGATGTAGATAGCTTACCCTTTTTTTGTGCCTGTTCCGTTCATATATTCCATATTTTTAGTAATTTTGCACCCGAAAATTACGATTTATTTGCATTATTGCCAGATTGCCTAATGAACATTGCAATTGTCGGGGCCGGCGGCGCTGTCGGCCAGGAACTTCTGAAGGTGCTCGACGAGCAGGATTTCCCTGTCGATGAGCTGCGCCTTTTCGGCCGCGCTACAAGCGCCGGCACGCGCTACTGCTTCCGTGGCCGTGAGGTCACGGTGGAAGCCCTCGAGGAAGGCGACGCCTTCCGTGGCATTGATTTCGCTTTCGTAAGTGCCGGAGCCGGAGTGTCCGAGCAGTTTGCCGACACAATCACCCGCCACGGAGCGCTTATGATAGACAACAGCAGCGCTTTCCGCATGTGCGACGATGTGCCGCTGGTGGTGCCGGAAGTCAACGGCGACGACGCTTTCCACGCTCCCCGAGGCATTATCGCCAACCCCAACTGCACCACCATACAGATGGTCGTGACGCTTAAGCCACTGGCCGAAATCGCGCCTCTGCGCCGCGTGCATGTGGCCACCTACCAGGCTGCGAGCGGCGCCGGACTTCCCGCCATGCAGGAGCTTGTGGACCAGCACCGCTCCATAGCCGCAGGCGAGACGCCACGCGTGGAGAAATTCGCCCATCAGCTGGCCGACAATGTCATTCCCCACATCGACGTGTTCCAGGACAACGACTACACCAAGGAGGAGATGAAGATGCACTTCGAGACCAAGAAGATAATGCATGCTCCGGCTCTCGAGGTGAGCGCCACATGCGTGCGCGTGCCCGTGATGCGCGCCCACAGCGAGGCCATCTGGGTGTCGGCCGCCGAGCCCATCGGCGTGGAGCGCGCCCGGCAGGCATGGCGCAACGCGCCCGGCGTAGTTGTGGTGGACGACGGCTATCCCATGCCGCTGCATGCAGCCGGCACCGACCCTGTGTTCATAGGTCGTGTGCGCGAGGACCTCGCCGACCCCTGCGGCCTGGCCTACTGGTGCGTAGCCGACCAGATAAAGAAGGGCGCCGCCCTCAATGCCGTGCAGATTGCCCGCTACATTCTCGACCACAGATAAGTCCTTCATAACCGCGGCCCGAGCCGCGTCCATCGCGAAGCACTATGCCATTCTCTCCACTCATAACCCAGCCGGTCGCCATCTTTTCGGTGGTGCTGATGATCATACTCTTTGCGCCGCTGCTGCTCAGCCGGCTCAAAGTGCCGCACATCGTGGGCATGATTGTCGCCGGTGTGGTGGTGGGGCCCTATGGCTTCAATGTGCTCGACAACGACTCCAGTTTCGCCATATTCGGCCAGGTGGGCCTGCTGTACCTCATGTTCCTTGCGGGCCTTGAGATAGACATGTACCATCTGCGGCTCAACCTGCGCCGCGGCATGCTGTTCGGAGTCATGACGCTCGTCATCCCCCTTGTGCTCGGAGTGCTCAGCTCTGTGTTTCTGCTGCGCCTGGGGTGGACCACCTCGCTGCTGCTCGGCGCCATGTACGCCTCCCACACGCTCATCTCCTATCCCGTCGCCGCCCGCTTCGGCATCACCAAGTCGGCGCCGGTGCTCGTGGCCATTGTGGGCACGATCATAGCAGTGGCCGGCGCCCTGTTCGTGCTTGCTGCAGTGGGCAGCGTGGCGCGCGACGGCCAGTTCAGCCTGCTGGCCATGCTGTGGCTGCTTGTAAAGATGATGTTGTGGACCATGGCCATGCTCTACAGCATTCCGCGCCTCACACGCTGGTTTTTCAAGCGCTACGGCGAGAAAGTGACGCAGTACGTCTTTGTGATGGTGATGGTGTTCATGGCCGCGTGGAGTGCGCAGCTCATCGGCCTTGAGGCTGTGCTCGGCGCCTTTGCCGCCGGCCTTGTGCTCAACCGCTATGTGCCTGCCGCATCGCCGCTGATGAGCTCCATCGAGTTTGTAGGCAACGCTCTGTTCATTCCCTATTTCCTCATCAGCGTGGGCATGATGATAAACGTGCGCGTCATTTTCAACGCCGACACGCTTGCCGTCAGCGCCGTCATGCTTGCCGTGGCGATAGTCGGAAAATGGCTGCCCGCCTTTCTGGCCCAGCGTGTCAACGGCTACAGGACTTCGGGACGCGACGTGATGTTCGGCCTTACATGTGCCCACACAGCCGTGGCTCTTGCCGTCGTCACCGTGGGCTACGACCTGGGCCTGCTCGACGTGCGCGTGCTCAACAGCACCGTGCTCGTGATCCTTGTCACATGCGCCATCGCTCCGATGATTACAGCCCGTGCCGCCGCCAAAGAGAAAATCGCCATGCTCGAGGACGAGGACGGCGACGACCGTCCGCTGCGCCACAACCGCACGCTCGTGCCTGTGGCCAATCCGCTCACCGCACCGTCGCTCGTGGAGATGGCCGTGCTGATGCGCAACGACCGCGGCACACACGATTTCTATGCACTGCATGTGCGGGCCGACAACGCTCCGCAGGCCAAGCGCGTGTCGGCCTACGCTCTCGACGCCGCCACGAAGGCCGGCTCGGCTGTCGACGTGGAGGTGCAGCCGCTCGAGCGCTACGACCTCAACGCCATCACCGGCATGGTCAACGTCATAGAGGAGCGCGACATCACCGAAGTGATTCTCGGCATGCACCGCCGTGTCGGCGTCATCGACTCATTCTTCGGGTCGAAGGTCGACCAGCTGCTGCGCGCCACCAACCGCATGGTCATAATCCCACGCTGCTACATCCCCCCGAACACGCTCACGCGCATAGTCGTGCGGGTGCCCGCCGGCGCGCAGTACGAGACGGGTTTCAGCCGTTGGGTGCGCTGTCTGGCGCGTCTCACCCACCAGTTGGGCTGCCGCATCATTTTCTGCTGTCCGGCCGCCGTGCAGCCGCTCATCCGCGGCGTGCTCTATCAGGCCAACTACGGCGTGCGCTGCGAGTTCCGCACGGCCGAGACATGGGACGACTTCATCCCCATGGCCGGACGTGTGCTCGACGACGACCTTTTCGTGGTCATCGGAGCGCGCGCCAACTCCGTGAGCCACGACTCCGACATGGTGCATCTGCCCGAATTCCTGCAGCGCTACTTCTCGGGCAACAATCTGATGATCATCTATCCCGAGCAATTCGGCGAGACGCCGGCGCTCACCTCGTTCGTCGACCCGCACGCCTCCGATGCCGGCTCGGCCCCGTCGCCCATCCCCGGCCGTCTGCGCCGCATCCTCCTGCACCTCCTCGGCAAAAAATAAGACCCCGTTCGCCAATATATTGGGAAACGGGGTCTTAATGTGGTTCTGTAGTGTTTTCGTGGTTTGGGTATTGGGAGTGCGGCCGGGGGACATGAAAGACCCCTGCCGCTCTTCAATAATCTGTTATGCCTCTTTCACCTCCTGCAGGCGGGCAAGGTATTTGCCTATGATGTCGAACTCGAGGTTGACACGCGTGCCTTTCTCGATGCGGCAGAAATTGGTGTGCTCAAGCGTGTAGGGGATGATGGCCACGCGGAACGAGCGCAGCTCGCTGTTGCACACGGTGAGGCTGACGCCGTTCACGGTGACGGAGCCTTTCTCCACGGTCATGTAGCCCTTGGCCGCCATCTCGGGCGACACTTCGTACTCGAACTTGAAATAGCGGCTGCCGTCCACCTCCTCGATGTCGGTGCACACGGCCGTGGTGTCGACGTGGCCCTGCACGATGTGGCCGTCAAGGCGCCCGTTCATCAGCATGGAGCGCTCGAGGTTCACGAGGTCGCCGGCCTTGAGCAGGCCCAGGTTGGAGCGGTCGAGGGTCTCCTGGATGGCCGTCACGGTGTAGGTCTCGTCGGGGTTGAGCGACACCACCGTCAGGCACACGCCGTTGTGGGCCACCGACTGGTCTATCTTGAGTTCGTTGACGAACGAGCAGCGCACTGTCAGCTGCAGGTTGCCGCCTTCGCGGTCGGCTGCGACCACGGTGGCGGCTTCTTCTACTATTCCGGAAAACATATTATGTCAGTTATGTCAGTTTGTTACTATTGCACATGTGAGAAATCCCAGGGCATAGGCCAGCATCAGCATGGCCGTCATGCCCAGCAGAGGGTTGATGGCGCGTCCGTGGCGCTTTCCGAGCGCCAGCCACAGGGCCGTGTGGGCCACGAGATAGCCCAGAGGCACAATCAGGCGCGCGACCATGGGCATGGTGTGCCACTCGGGGATGGTAAGGGCCACGGCCACGATGCCGTCGACGAGGTAGAGAGCGCGCGCCACAGGGCGTCCGCAGCGCACGGCCAGCGTGAGCTTGCCCACCGCCCGGTCGTCGTCGCAGTCGCGGTAGTTGTTGACGATTAGCACGTTGGCTCCCATAAGGCCGATGGCCACAGAGCCCAGCGCCACGTCGGGCGTGCACGTGCCGCTCTGCACATAGTAGGTGAGGCACACGGGCACGACGCCGAAGAACACCACCACGGCCACCTCGCCCCAGCCGTTGCGCGCCAGCGGGTAAGGCCCCGTGCTGTAGGCCAGAGCGCCGAGGGCTATGAACACGCCGGCTATCACCAGCCACCAGCCGCCCCAGGCCACGAGCGAAAGCCCCGTCATGCAGGCCAGGCCCAGTGTGGCGTAGGTGGCGCGCAGCATGGCGCGCGGAGTGATGTCGCCCTCGGTGACGCCGCGCCGTGGCCCCTCGCGTCCGGCGCGGTCCAGGCCGGCCGTGTAGTCGTAGTATTCGTTGGCGAAGTTGCTCGCTATCTGGGCCAGCACGGCGAACGCCGCACACAACGCCGCCGGCGCCGCGCGGAAGCATCCGTCGGCCACGGCATATCCGCAGGCGGCCGCCACGCCGGCCAGCGACACGGGCAGCGTGCGCAGGCGCATGGCTTCTATCCAGCATACGGTCTTGGTCGTTCCCATAGGCGCGGTCAGAAAATTCCTGCTTTCAGAATTGCGGCGGCATCCACGCGCTTGTAGCCCTTCAGCGAGGGCATCGCAGGCGCGGCCGTGGCGTTGTAGGAAGCGTCGGAGAGGGTGTAGGAGAGCGTGGCGTCCACGGTTTTCTTGGCCACGGAGGCCTTGACGGTCATGGCCGAGGCCATGGCGCCGATGGTGGTCAGCGACGCCGCGGGAGTGAACGTGCAGGTGGCGGCGTTGCCGCCCTTGGGCGACACGGTGACGGACGTGAGCGCCATGCGGTCGTCGGCCAGCCGCGTGGCCTTCATGGTCCAGTCGTAGGCCTTCGGGGCGGTGGCCGGAGCGATGGCTATGCCGTCGGCGCCGTCGGCTGTGATGCGCAGCTGTGAGGCTGCCGAAGGCGTGGCGGTCCCTGCGCCGGGGATGCACGCGCGGCCCAGCAGCAGGCTCTGCATGTCGGGCAGCGTAAGGCCGGTGCGGGCGGTGACGGCCGCAGTCGGTTCAGCCACGAGATAGCGGTGGAACTTGTCGACGAGGTAGATGCTGTCGGGCGTGGCGCGCAGCACGGCCACTTCTATGCCCAGCACACGCACGCTGGCGTGGATGAGCTCGTCGCGCACCATTGTGAGCGTGCCCGACGCGCTGATGCTCATGGGCGAGCGCAGAGTGGCGCGCATGGGCATGCGCACGTCGTGCCACAGGCCGTAGGCCGAGGTCATCGACGCATAGCGCTGCACGGGCGTCGCGTCGGCTTCCGGGGTGAGGGTCGTGGCTGTTGAGGTGCCGGTGGCTTGTTTCTGCGAGCCGCACGCGGCCAGCATGGCTGCCGCGGCGGCTATGATGAATATGCGGGCTTTCATTCGAAAAATATTGTCTTGTGCTGTACCTTTTTGGCTATTAGTCTGTTGTCGGGGTCGAGAGCGAGAGCCTTGCGCCAGTAGGCAAGCGCCTCGTCGCGGTCGCCGGTCATGAAATAGATGTCGCCGGCGTGGTCGTACACCTCGACCGAGGGCTCGTAGTCGTTGCCTTCGTCGCTTTCATCGGTCATGATGCGCAGCACGGCGTCGATGTAGCGGCGTGCCAGCGTGTAGTCCTTCTTGCGGAAGAACACCCATGCGTAGGTGTCGAGATAGGTGGGATTTTCCGGCTCGCTCTTCACGGCCAGTGCCGAATAGTGCTCGGCCTTGTCGAGCAGAGTGTCGTTCACGGCCAGATGGTAGGCGTAATTGTTCATGGCCATGAAGTTGCGGGGATTCACGGTGATGGCGCGCTCGTAGAGCACGGCCGAGCTGTCGCGCAGCCCCATGCCGTAGGCCACGTCGCCGCGCATGGCCCAGTATTCGCTGGCAGCCTCGGGGTTGTCCACCCCGGCTATGTCGAAGGAGTCGAGCATGGCCGCGGCCTCGTCGTAGCGTTTGAGATAGTTGAGGCGGGCGGCTCCGACTATGGGGAAGTAGAGCGCCTCGGGAAAGCGCTCGGCGCCGCGGCGGGCGGCGTCGATCATCGCGCTGTCGTCGTTGCGCCGTGCCTGCATCTGCACGAGCATGGTCCACAGCTCCGGATTCTCCGGGTCGAGGTCCACGGCATAGCCGGCCTGCTCGGCGGCGGCATCGGCGCGGCCCGTCTGGGCCAGATAGATGGCGTTGAGAGTGTGTAGCTCCGGCTCGCCGGGATTCACCTGCCGCATCACGTCGAAAAGGCGGTCGATGCGCGCATGCTGCGTGGAGTCGTCGAAGAGTGCGCGGATGTAGGACGAGAGCATCCGCATCTTGTTGGGAAAGTCGAGGTTCGGGCTCTCGAGCGCACGGAACACCTCGTCGTCGAAGGCCGTGCTGTCGCCCTGCCGCAGGTGCAGGTTGGCGCGCAGCATCAGCGCGCGGCCGTCGGTGCTGTCCATGCCGCACACGGCGTTGTAGCGCGCCAGGGCGCTGTCCGGGCGGTTGTAGCTCTCGAACATCTGGCCCGTGTACAGGGCCACGTCGGGGTCGGCCGGCGCGGCGGCCGATATGCGCGACAGCTCGCCGAGCACGGCGGCCGTGTCGTTGCGCAGCGCAAGAGCGCGTATCTTGTGGCTGCTCAGACCGATGTCGAAGCCCAGACCCTTCTCGAGCGCCGAATAGATGGTCATGGCGCTGTCGTAGGCGGCCGAGTCGCCTTTCATGTACATCACCACATAGGTGTCGGCCAGGCTCATGGCCGGGTCGTTGCGACCCGGCAGGGCGTCGCGCAGAGCCTTCCACACGGCGGCCACGTCGGCATACTTCTGCAGGTGCGTGGCCACCTCGGCCACGGCCGTGGCGTTGGCGTAGTCGGCGGGGTTGGCTGCAAAGCGGCGCCACATGGCCCTGTAGGCCGCCTCGGTCTCGGCCGAGTCCAGCTGCGTGGTCTGCAGCAGCAGGTCGGCGTATTCGGCGGCGATGTCGGGGTCGGCGGGATCGAGGGCGGTGGCGCGCCGCAGTTTGTTGGTGTAGTCCGTGTAGGCCTCGCTGCTGAGGTCGTTCATGGCGTCGAGGAAGATGTAGGCCGCCTTGCGGCTGCGTGCATCCTCGTCCCAGTCGCCCGCGGCCTTGGCCGAGAGTGCTGCGGCGCCCGCCACGAGCAGGCCCAGGACTATGTGGTGAAGTCGTATTCTCATTGTGCTAATTCAGTCCGGTGTGGCCGAAGCCGCCGTCGCCGCGGCGTGTCTCGTCGATTTCCCCGACGGGTTCCCACTCCACACGCGTGTAAGGAGCCACCACCATCTGGCAGATGCGTTCGCCGGGGTTGATGGTGAAAGGTTCGCGGCCCAGGTTGATGACGATGACGCCGATTTCGCCGCGGTAGTCGGCGTCGACGGTGCCGGGGCTGTTGGCCAGTGTCAGGCCGTGGCGCAGAGCCAGGCCGCTGCGCGGGCGTATCTGCATCTCGTAGCCGGCGGGCAGCTGCACGCGCAGCCCCGTGGGGATGAGGGCGCGGTCGAGCGACTGCAGCGTCACCGGCTCTTCGATGGCGGCGCGCACGTCCATGCCTGCCGATTCGTTGGTCTCGTAGGCCGGCAGCTCGTGGCCCGAACGGTTGATTATCTTTACTTTCAGTTTGTCCATCTTCATGTGTTTTGCGGAATGCAGGAGATTAAACCATTTAAACGTACATGCACTCTTGAATCTCCAATAATCTAACCCCCCGCCTTCCGCTAAAGTTCAGATTCCGGTGTCAGAGCGTTATGCGCACGGTGGTGTCGCCGGCCTTGAGTATGTATATGCCCCGCGCGCCCACACGCAGCCTTGAGGTGCCGGCCGGAAGCTCTGTCTGCGACACGGTCTGCCCCAGTATGGTGAACAGCTTCACCGGCGTGCGCCGCGACACCGTCACATACACATAGCCCTCGCGCACGTTCACGCGCACGTCGAGCGGCGAGTCGTTGTCGGCCGCCGTCAGCTCTATGCTCTCCCACGTCCGCGCGGGAGCGGCCCCGGCTGCGGGAGCCGAGGCGAGCAGGGCGATGACGGAGAGTATGAGCAGGAATCGTTTCATCAGCAGAGGTTTTGCTACACCGACATTTCGCCGGCTATGGTGTGGGCCATGCGGCGGCGCACCGCATCGGCGTCGAGGCCGAGGCCGAAAAGAAACATCATCTTGGCCAGGGCGGCCTCAAAAGTGATGTCGGCGCCGCTCACGACACCCGTCGAACTGAGGATGTCGCCGGCCAGATAGCGCCCGGGATGCACGCCGCCGTTGGCACACTGCGTCACGTTCACGATCACGATGCCGCGCTTCACGGCGTCGGTGATGGCGTCGGTGAACCACTGCGCCGTCGGCGCGTTGCCCGTGCCGTATGTGCGCAGCACTATGCCTTTCACGTCGGGCGTGTGCAGCATGTGCCGCAGCGAGCTTTCCGTGAGGCCGGGGAATATGTCTATGGCTATTACGTTGGTGTCCAGGTTGTAGTGCACGCGCATGCCGCTGCCGTGCGCGTGGTCGCGGTGCAGGTTCTCGCGCTTGTAGTGGATGCCCAGGCCTATCTTGGCCAGCTCGGGATAGTTGCTGCTGCGGAAGGCGTTGAAATTGTCGGCCGAGCGCTTGCTGGCGCGGTTGCCGCGCCAGAGGAAGTCCTCGAACAGTATGGCCACCTCCTGCACCATCGGCCGCCCGTCGGTGTCGCGCTCGGCGGCTATCTGGAGGGCGGTGATGAGGTTTTCCTCGCCGTCGGTGCGCACCTCGCCTATAGGCAGCTGCGAGCCGGTGATGATGACAGGTTTCTCCAGACCGTCGAGCATGAACGACAGCGCCGAGGCCGTGTAGGCCATCGTGTCGGTGCCGTGCAGCACCACGAAGCCGTCGTAGGCGTCGTAGTTGTCGGCCACGGCGCGCACGATGCTCTGCCAGTGGGCCGGGCTCATGTCGCTCGAGTCGATGGGCGGGTCGAACTGTATGTTGTCGATCACATAGTCCAGCATCTTCACCTTAGGCACGTTTTCCATTAGGTGCGAGAAGTCGAAGGGGCGCAGGGCCTTGGTGGCCTGGTCCTCGATCATGCCTATGGTGCCGCCGGTGTAGACTATGAGAATCCTGGGCTTCATCTTATTTCACTTGCGCGCCGGGCGCTACGGCGTCGCTTACGGTGGTGAGTACCAGGCGGCCGTCCTTGTCCTCGGCCGAGAGCAGCATGCCCTGCGACTCTATGCCGCGCAGCTTGCGCGGGGGGAGGTTGGCGATGAACACCACCTGCTTGCCCACGAGCACGGACGGGTCGGGATAGCTCTTGGCGATGCCGCTGACGATGGTGCGCTTCTCCGGCGTGCCGTCGTCGATGAGGAAGCGCAGCAGCTTGTCGGCCTTGGGTACGCGCTCGCATTCCACCACGGTGCCGACGCGCAGGTCGGAGCGGCAGAAGGTGTCGAAGTCCACGTCGGGCTGCTGCTCGGCGGGGCGCCATGCGGCCTCGAGGTTGGCCTTCTTGGTGTCGGCCAGGCGCTGCAGCTGCGCGGCCACGGCTTCGTCCTCGATTTTGTCGAAGAGCAGCTCGGGCTGCGCGATGGCTGTGCCGGCGTCCACGAGGTCCATGCGGCCGAGCATGTCCCACGAGATGTCCTTGACGCCCAGCATCTTCACCAGGCGCTTGCTCATGAAGGGCATGAACGGCTCGAAGGCGATGGCCAGGTTGGCGCACAGCTGGATGGCCGTGTACAGGATGGTGCCGGCGCGCTCCATGTCGGTCTTGGCCACCTTCCAGGGCTCGGTCTCCTGCAGGTAGCGGTTGCCCAGGCGGGCTATCTCCATGGCCTGCTTCAGAGCCTCGCGGAAGTGGAAGCCCTCGAGCGATGCGGTCAGCTCGGCCACGGCTGCACGCAGGTCGTCAGCCAGCTGCACGTCGGCGGGCTGCAGGGCCGCAGGCGTGGGCAGCGTGCCGCCGAAGAACTTGTGGGTCAGCACCGTCGCGCGGTTCACGAAGTTGCCGAGCACGGCCACGAGCTCGTTGTTGTTGCGGGCCTGGAAGTCGGCCCAGGTGAAGTCGTTGTCCTTCGTCTCGGGAGCGTTGGCCGTCAGCACATAGCGCAGCACGTCCTGCTTGCCGGGGAAGTCGCGCAGATACTCGTGCAGCCACACGGCCCAGTTGCGCGACGTGCTGATTTTGTCGCCTTCCAGGTTGAGGAACTCGTTGGAAGGCACGTTGTCGGGCAGCTGGTAGCCGTCGCCGTAGGCCAGAAGCATCGCCGGGAAGATGATGCAGTGGAACACGATGTTGTCCTTGCCAATGAAGTTGATGATGCGCGTCTCGGGGTCCTTCCACCACTTCTCCCACTGCTCGGGCAGCAGCTCCTTGGTGTTGGAGATGTAGCCGATGGGCGCGTCGAACCACACATAGAGCACCTTGCCCTCGGCGCCCTCCACGGGCACGGGGATGCCCCAGTCGAGGTCGCGAGTCACGGCGCGGGGCTGCAGGCCCAGGTCGAGCCACGACTTGCACTGGCCGTACACATTGGTGCGCCACTCCTTGTGGCCCTCCAGAATCCATTTCTGGAGCTGCGGCTGCCAGCGGTCGAGCGGCAGATACCAGTGGAAAGTCTCGCGCAGCACGGGCGTGTTGCCGGTCTCGGCGCAGCGCGGGTTGATAAGCTCCGTGGCGCTCAGCGACGAGCCGCATTTCTCGCACTGGTCGCCATAGGCGCCGGGCGCGTGGCACACGGGGCACTCGCCCACCACGTTGCGGTCGGTCACGAAGCGTCCCGCGCCCTCGTCGTAGAACTGCATCGACGCCTTCTCCACAAATCCGCCCTTGTCGTAGATGTGGCGGAAAAACTCCGAAGCTGTCTCGGCGTGCGTCTCCGACGTCGTGCGCGAATATATGTCGAACGAGATGCCCAGCTCCTCGAAAGAGTCCTTGATGAGCTTGTGGTAGCGGTCCACCACATCCTGCGGTGTGATGCCCTCCTTGCGTGCGCGTATGGTGATGGGCACGCCGTGCTCGTCGCTGCCGCCTATCATCAGCACGTCGCGGCCCTGCAGGCGCAGGTAGCGGGCGTAGATGTCGGCAGGCACATACACGCCTGCCAGGTGGCCTATGTGCACAGGTCCGTTGGCGTAGGGTAAAGCTGTGGTAATCAGCGTCCGTTTATATTTGTTTTCCATTTCTGTTACGATATGATTTTTCAACTTGCAAAAATAACAATTTTTACCGACATATCCAAAAACGCCCGAAAAGCGCCTTGAATCCCGGCACGGGCATCTGCTTGTTTTTTTGTTTCACCGTGTTTCACTGTTTCGGGGTGAAACAGTGAAACAAACGAAACAGAATGCGTCGGTTTGTTTTGCGGAAGATAATTGGTAATTTTGCAAGAGTATTTAAAATGTGTTTTTTATGTGGAAAAGGTTTTGGATTCTGGCGCTCGTGGCGGCGCTGGCGGGATGTGCGGCGCGGCAGGCCGGAAGCTGGGAAGCGCAGCGGCAGGCGCGTATCGGGGCGCTGTGCGATTCATTGCAGCGGATTGCCGACGGGTGTGACGGCGAAGTGGGCATCGCGGTGCTGACCGACTGCGGCGACACCGTCCTTGTCAACAACGAGACGAAGTATCCGCTGATGAGCGTGTTCAAACTGCACCAGGCCATGGCGCTGTGCAGCGATTTCGAGCGGCGGGGCCTGTCGGTCGACTCGGTGGTGCGTATCGCCCGCAGCGGGCTCAACCCCGACACATGGTCGCCGATGCTCAAGGACCACAGGGAGGACACGATTGACATGGCCGTGCGCGGGCTGATGCGCTACGCCCTCATGCAGAGCGACAACAACGCGAGCAATTATATGTTCGAGCATCTGCAGCCTGTGGCGGCCGTCGACAGCTTCACGGCCACGATAGCGCCGCGATGCAGCTTCTGCCTGCGCCACACGGAGGCCGACATGTGGAGCGACCACGCCCTGGCCTATGAAAACCGCACCTCGCCCTTGGGTGCGGCCATTGTGATGGACCGTCTCTTCGCCGACAGCATCGCAGGCGCCGCCTTCATCCGCTCCACTCTGTCGGAGTGCCGCACGGGCGCCGACCGCATAGCGGCGCCGCTACTCGGCATCGAGGGCGTGGAGGTGGCCCACAAGACAGGCTCCGGATTCCGCTCGCCCGACGGCACGCTGGCGGCGCACAACGACGTGGCCCGCGTCAGCCTGCCCGACGGCCGCTGCTACACGCTGGCCGTGTTCGTAAAGGATTTCCACGGCTCCGAGAGCGAGGCGGCAGCAGTCATCGCCCGCGTCTCGGCCGTGGTTTACGCCTCGCTTGAATAGCGCTTCAGCGGCGGGGGATGTTGTTTCGTTTGTTTCACTGTTTCACCCCGAAACAGTGAAACACGGTGAAACAAGCGTGAAACAGACGGCGCTTGTCAGGAGACGGGGAGGACGAGGCGCAGCTCGGGATACCAGAGGTAGCCGCGGAGGACGGTGTGGCCCATGGCGCGGAGCATGGCCAGGTAGCCTTTCACCTGGGTGCGGTGCTCGTCGCGCGGCTCGGATGTGAACTTGTAGTCCACGATGTCGATGCTGCCGTCGGGGTAGAAGACGATGCGGTCGGGGCGGAAGCTCTCGCCGCGCTCGCCCACGTAGATGGTCTGCTCCGTGAGCACCTTGAGGCCGGGGCGGAACCATCGGCCGGCCAGGTCGCCGGCCTCGTCGAAAGCATGGCGCAGCGTGGCCGTGTATTCGGCCTGCACGGCCTCGTCGAGGCCTTCGCGCAGGGCGGTGGCCGCCACGGCGCGGGGCAGGTCGGCGGCGACGGTCATTCGGGCCAGGATGTTGTGCAGGTTGTTGCCGCGGGCTGCGGCGAGCGCGCGTGCATGCTCCTCGGGCGAGTGGGTGATGGCAGGCACGTCGTCAAGCTTTTGTTCCTCGTTGCCGATGCCCAGGTCGGGGTCGTGCGTGGTCAGGTCGTCGATGGTGGTGAGCTCGCGGGTGTCGTCGCGGAAGCACACGGTATAGCGCGGGGTGGGGCACACGTCGCCGTCGCTTTCCACGGGGCTTTCTTCCTCGGGCACGGTGGGCTCGCCGTAGACGAAAGTGCCTCCGGCGCCCTCGGCGCCTTCGGGCAGGGGCATGCCTTCGGGCGTGGCGTCGGAGGGATGGGCCGACATAAGTGCCGGCTGCAGCAGCTTGCCGACGCCCCGCGAGGGGTCGTAGTGCACGTGCAGCTCCCGCCGCGGGCGCGTGAAGGCCACATACGTCATGTTGAGGTTGTCGGCCACCTGGAGGGTCGCGTTTTCGGCATATTTCCCGGCAAAGGGGCTTCCGGCCGCCGTCCAGAGGCGGCTCAGCGGCAGCGCCAGCACCGGCGGCCGGTCGTCGGGGTCGCCGACGGCCACGGTGGCGGTCTCGAGCCACACGTCCTCGCTGCGCGGCTCTATCTCCCAGTTGGCGAAGGGGATGTGCACGCAGTCCCATTCGAGGCCCTTGGCCTTGTGGACGGTCATCACGGTCACGGCGTCGAGTGTGGCGGCGGCGCCTACGGTCTGCTTGGCGCCGTTCTGCTCCCACCATGCCAGGAAGGCGTGGACCGACGGGTTGTAGGCCGCGCAGTAGTCGAGCACCACGTCCTGGAAGGCGGAGATGTAGGCGAACTCGCGGGCGCGCTGCTCCTCGGGCACGTTGCGGCTGATGATCACCTCCACGAGCGCCGGGAGGTTGGCGGCCTTGGCCGAGCGCACGCCTGTGGCCTCGGATCGCAGCTCCTCGCCGCCGCTGCCGTCCACGGCGCGGTCGAGCGCCTGCCCGGGCGTGCAGTCGCCGCGTCCCAGCTCATACTCGAAGCGCGACAGCATCAGCAGTATGTCGCCGTAGCTCGCGTAGCGCTGCTCGTCGGCGTCGGCGGGCGCGTCGGTGGTGTAGGAGCGGTCGACGAACTTGAGCACGCTCACAATCATGCGCACGGCGGCGCTGCTGTCGAGGCGCAGGCCTTCGTTGCTGAGCAGCGGGATTTCGGGATGGCGGCGCATGAGGGCGTCGACCACCTCCCGGGCGTCGGCGCGCCGGCGCACCAGCACGGCGATGCGGCTCCATGCGTAGCCGGCCTCGTGCTCGCGCACGACTTCCGCGGCCATGGCGTCGACGGATGCGTCGCGCAGCTCGGCCGACGACGGTCTGGCGTTCTCGTCGGCTGTCCCGGCAGTCAGCGAGGTCATGGGCCGCACGCACACATAGGCGCCCAGTCCGTCGAGCTTGCCGAAGAGGCTCTGGCGCACGTTTTCGTAGCCCTCCACGCCGTATTGAGCCGCAAGGCGGGTGAACAGCGCGTTGTTGAAGCGCACCACGCCGTGGGCGCTGCGGTGGTTGGTGTTGTCGGCCGGGGCACTGCCGCGCTCGCGGTGCCGGCCGGGGAAGTCGTCGTTGGCCACGCGGTGGTGCAGCAGGCTGCTGTCGGAGTTGCGGAAGCGGTAGATGGCCTGTTTCTCGTCGCCGATGATGAGGCTGTCGGCCTCGTCGATGCTGTTGGCCACGAGCGGCCGCAGGTTGGCCCACTGCATGACGCTCGTGTCCTGGAATTCGTCGATGAGGAACGTGTGCAGCTCCATGCCTATGCGCTCGTAGATGAAGGGCACTTCGGCGCCGTTGATGATGCGGCGCAGCAGGTCGTTGGTGTCGCTCATCAGCACCAGGTTGTTCTCGCGGCGGAAGTCGGCCACATATTTCCACGCCAGGCCCAGGAACTCCAGCGACGCGGTGGCGTCGGCGAGCATCTGCAGCACGGAGTCGCGCACGAAAGCCTCCTGCATGGCGCGTGCGGCGCCGCGCAGCAGGGCGGTCAGCGTGGAGGCGGGAAACACTGTCTGGCGCTTTATCTTGGGCAGCTTCGACACGGTGTACACGTCCTTGTCGTCGCCGCCCTCGCGCAGTATGGCCTTGAAGGTCTTGGCTTTTTCGGGGTCGCCGACGGCGAATTTCGATGCGTCGGGCATCACGCCCTTCGCCGCTGTCTCGAGCATGCCGACGAGGGCGCTCTTGCCGATGGCGCGTCCTCCCGGCTCGGCGTCGAGCCCCTCCAGGGCGGCGATGGCGGCCGCGCGCATGGCTTCGGCGATGTCGGCGCGGGCTGTGCGGATGGCCGCGCGGTAGCGGCGCAGGCGCGCCGGGTCGTCGAGATAGGCCTGCGTGGCGGCTGCGTAGGGCTTGAAATCCTCGCCGCACATTCGGTGGACGTAGCGCACCACCTCGCCCGACAGGCGGCTCGAGCGGTCGAACACGTTGAAGCTCTGTCCGCGTGCGATGCGCTCGCGCATATAGCTTGCTATCCAGTTTTTTATCTGTGCCTCGCGGGGTGCCTCGCCGAAATTGAGCTCGTCGAACAGCATGCCGACGCCCGAGGCCACGGCGTAGCGGTCGTTGAGCTCCACCTCGTAGTCGCCCTGGTGGTCGACCTCGCGTGCAAACGTGCGCAGCACCATCTGGAAGAAGCTGTCGATGGTGCTGACGTTGAAGTGGCGGTAGTCGTGCAGCATGTCGCGCAGTGCGGCTCCGGCCTCTTCGGCCAGCTCGGCCTGCGTGCAGCCCATCAGGGCTGTGAGGCGGTCGGCATAGTCGGCCTCCGGGCCGTCCTTTGCCAGGGAGTTGAGTTTGCTGACGATGCGCGCCTTCATCTCCTCGGTGGCCTTGTTGGTGAAGGTGATGGCCAGGATGCCCCGGTGGCGGCATCGCTGCCTGTGGCCCGACGGCGAGTAGCGGGCCGAGTTGAGCGTGTAGCTGTCTTTTCCTTCGGCCTTTACGCCGAGGAGGGCCTTTATGTACTCGTAGGCAAGCGTGTAGGTTTTGCCCGAGCCTGCCGATGCCTTGTAGATTGTCAGCACGAGGGAGAGCGGGGTGTGAAATGGTTATGTGTTGTAGCCCATGGCGCGCAGGGCCTCGCGTGCCTGCTCGCGGCGGTCGCCTTGCAGCAGCACCTCGCAGTCGCGGGCCGAGCCGCCCGTGGCCAGGCGTTTCTTCAGCGCGGCCGCGGCTTCGGCTGCGTCGGCCTCGGTGGCGAAGCCGGCGATTATGGTGGCCGTCTTGCCGCCTCGGCCTTTGCGCTCCATGGCGATGGTCAGGCGGGTGCGGGGCTTCTTCGGCGCAGGGGCGGGCGCGGGGTCGCTGCCCTCGGGCAGGTCGGGGTTGGCGGCGAGGAATGCCGCCAGGGCTTCAAGTCGGTTGTCACTCATGGTAGAGAACGCTGTCGGGTTCTTCGTAGGAGCGGATGTCGCCGGCGTCGACCGCGGAGCACAGCTGCACCACGAGTGCCATGAGCGGACGCTGGTCCACGGGCATCACGCGGATGAACGAATCCACCGCCGCCGAGTCCTTGGCGATGGCGCGGCGGATGCAGCGGGCGGCCATGGCCACGTCGGTCTCGCTGCCCGTGCTGTCCTCGGCCACGGATGCGTACACCACGGCCATGCGGCAGAGCTCGGCGGCCGACAGGCCTGCCGTGTCGACGAGTTCCACGCCACGGCGTGCAGCGGCTATGTTGCCCGAATGCAGGCTCTGCTCGGCGGCGTCGATGCGTTCGCTCTGCGCGCCTGCGCCGCAGGCCGCGAGCATGCAGCCGACAGCCAGGGAAACGGTTGTCTTGCGCAGGCTCATGCTTCGTTCACTTGGTCCACAAAAGCCATCATCTTGACGGCTGCCTCGGCTGCCTCGCAGCCTTTGTTGCCCAGCGCTCCGCCTGCGCGGTCGAGGGCCTGCTGCTCGTCGTCGACGGTGAGCACGCCGAAAATCACGGGCACGTCGCGGTCGGCGTTGAGCGTTGTGACGCCTTGCGTCACGCTCTGGCACACATAGTCGAAGTGGGGCGTGCCGCCGCGGATGACGCAGCCGAACACGATTACCGAGTCGAAACGGCTGGCCTCGATGAGGTTGGATGCCGCGAAGGTCAGCTCTACGGCGCCGGGCACGTCGAACAGTTCGATGTCGTCGTCGGCCACGCCGGCGCTGCGGAGGGTGTCGATGGCGCCGTCGCGCAGGGCGCCGGTGATGTGGCGGTTCCATTCGGCGGTGACGATGGCCACTCGCTTGCCATCCGCCTTGGGCAGTGCGCCTTCAGGCGCCGAGTGTTTCAGGGATGTTGACATATCTTGGGTCTATGGTCGAAGTTTTTTTGAACAATATCGCCTACTCGTGGGCGCGCTGCCAGTCGGCGGCGAGGGCGGCCACGGCGGTGTCGGCCGTGGCGGTGGCCTGCCGGAGGATGCTGTCGCGCAGCATCTTGGGCGCAGCCGCTGTCAGCTCGGGCGTGGCCTCGGCTTCGTGAAGGGCCTTGACGGCGCCTGCGGCGGCGCCGGCGTTCCATATCAGCGACGTGCATTGCGACAGCGGCAGTTCCAGCGTGTCGGTGCCGCCGCGTGAGTAGAGGGTGAGGGTGCGTGCGGCTGCGTCGACGTTGAGCAGCGTGCTGCAATAGAAGCCGATGTGGTTTTTGTAGCAGGCCTCGGCGTCTTTTCCGCCGAAAATCATCTGCAGGTCGGCCGAGCGGGTGCATGCCATGTGGGCAAGCTCAAGGTTCTCGAGGATTGCCGGCATCACCCGTGTGATGCGCGGTTCCTGCTGCGGCATGAATCCGGGCAGGTAGACCAGCACGGCCTTGCGCTCCTCGGCGTGCTGCAGCAGCGGCAGCATGCGCGCGCGCATGCGCCGGTCGATGGCGTAGTAGCCTCCGAAAAGCACGATGTCGCCCTCGTCGATGCGCGGCCACACGATGTCGAAGCACTCCTCGGCGTAGGCCTCGTAGCGCGTCGCCGTCATGTGTCCGTCGGCGGCGGGCATGAATATCGTCACGGGCGTGCGGCCCTCGGTGAAGCGGTCCACGCAGTGCGTGTCGGCTCCGGCGTCGGCCAGGAAGGCCACCACGGTGTCGCCCACGGCGTCGGCCGCAGCCTCGCCGGCCACCACCACGGGCAGCCCGCCGCGCGCCAGCAGCGCGGCGGCGTTGGCCAGGCGTCCGCCGGGCATGGCGCCCAGAGGCATGCCGTCGGCGCCGAACACGATGTCGAGCCCGCACTCGCCTATACATATAATTTTTTTGCTCATAATTCAGTCAGTGGCTCAAGGATGCAAAAGAACAAAAAGAAGGGACGACGGTGTGCCGGTCTGTCGCTTTTGTCCTTTTGTGTCGGTTTCATTTGTCGGGAGCGACCTCGCCGCGGGCGGCGGAGCCGAGGTAGCCTCCGTGGTGGCGCCGCGCGTAGTCCTCGCGGCTGAAGCCTATGGCCTGCATCACGTTCACCACCAGCACGTCGCCGATGACGGTCATCATGGTGGTGCTTGTGGTGGGCGTCAGACCCAGCGGGCACACTTCGGGCGAAGCTCCCGTGGGCAGCACGGCGTCGGCGCGCCGGGCGAGGGGGCTGTCCGTGGCGCCGGTGATCACGATTGTCGGCAGGCCCGGATAAAGGCCGGCGGCCAGGTCGATGAGCTCGAGAATCTCGCGCGTCTTGCCCGAATTGCTCACGAGCAGCAGCACGTCGTCGGGCGCCAGCACGCCCAGATCGCCGTGCTGTGCCTCGCTCGGGTGCAGATTCACGGCCGGCGTGCCCGTCGAGCAGAACGTCGTGGCTATGTTCATGGCTATCTGCCCGGCCTTGCCCATGCCCGACGTCACCAGCTTGCCGTGGCGGCGGTGCACATGCTCCACAATCAGCTCCACGGCGCGTGCATAGTCGTCGCTCACCGGGATTGCGGCCACCGCGCGGCTTTCGGCCTCGAGGATGGCGCGCATGGTGTCTTTTATGTTGTCGGTGTTCATTCTTCGTAGGGTGTCGGGTCCGGCAGGCCGGCGTCGTGCAGCGCCTCGCGTCGCTCGCAGCATGTGCCGCAGCGTCCGCAGTGCTTCTCGCCGCCTTTGTAGCAGCTGTAGGTGTGGGCGAAGTCCACGCCCACCTCGCCGCCGCGCGCGGCTATCTGCGTCTTGGTCAGTGCCGTGTAGGGCGCGAAGATGGTGATGTGGTCGTAGGTGCCTTCGCTGATGGCGCGGCTCATGGCGTCGACGAAGCCCGGGCGGCAGTCGGGGTAGATGGCGTGGTCGCCGGCATGGTTGGCCAGCATCACGGTCTTCAGCCCCCGGCTCTCAGCCAGGCCCGCAGCTGCGGCCAGCATGATGCCGTTGCGGAAGGGCACCACCGTGGAGCGCATGTTCTCGTCGTCGTAGTTGCCCTCGGGGATGGCTTCGGCTCCGCTCAGCAGCGAGCTGTTGAACAGGCGTCCGATGAAGTCCATCTTCACCTCCACAAGTTCTATGCCCAGTTTGTCGCAGTTGTAGCGGGCACACTCTATTTCGCGCGCGTTGTGGTTCGACCCGTAGTCGAAGGTCACAGCGAGAGCTATTCTGTCGGCGTAGTCGTGGAGCATGGTTGTCGAGTCCATGCCTCCGCTGAGCACCATTATCGCGTCTTTGTTCATGTCAGAAGTCATTTCGGAAAGCAGCCAGCATGCGCGCGCGGCGCAGTTCGTCGTGGTCGGCGTCGGCATAGCTCGCAAAGGGGTAGATGCTGATGCCGCCTCGCGGCGTGAACAGGCCTATGACCTCGAGATAGCGTGGCTGCATCAGCTTCACAAGGTCTTTCATTATAATGTTCACGCAGTCTTCGTGGAAATCGCCGTGGTTGCGGAAGCTGAAGAGGTAGAGCTTGAGGCTCTTGCTCTCCACCATCAGCCGGCCGGGGATATAGTTGATGATGATTTTTGCGAAGTCGGGCTGCCCCGTCTTGGGACAGAGCGAGGTGAACTCCGGGCAGGTGAACGTCACCACATAGTCGTTGTCCGGATGCTTGTTCTCAAAAGTCTCCAACACCTCCGGAGCGTAGTCGGTGGGGTATTTGGTTCCTTGGTTGCCCAGCAGGGTGCAGCCTGCCAGTTCTTCATTGTTTCTGCTCATTCCTGTAAATAGAAAAATCACGCAAAAATAATCATTTTTCCCCGCCCGTGCAATAGTGGGCTGTATTTGCCGCCAGGTTTGCGCCGGCGCAAAAAAATCCGTATATTTGCACTTGCTATGAGCAAAACTGTAACTGGACGTCTGATTTTATTCCCCGTGCCGATGGGCGACACGCCTCCGGCCGAGGTGCTTCCGGCTCGCAACATCGAGCTGCTCGGCGCTGTGCGCCACTTTGTTGTGGAAAACATCCGCTCGGCCCGCCGCTTTCTGCGCGCCGCCATCCCCGATTTTCCCATCGATTCGTGCTGCTTTGTGGAGCTCAGCGAGCACACGCCGGCTTCCGAAGTGGCATCCATGCTGGAGCCTGTGCTCGAGGGCCATGACATAGGTGTGGTCAGCGAGGCCGGCTGCCCTGCCGTGGCCGACCCCGGCGCCGATCTCGTCGCCGCCGCCCAGCGCGCAGGCGTTGAGGTGGTGCCTCTGGTCGGGCCTTCCAGCATCATCATGAGCCTGATGGCCAGCGGCTTCAATGGACAGAACTTCTGCTTCGACGGTTATCTGCCCGTCGACACCGAGCGCCGCCGCTCGAGCCTGCGCTCCATCGCCCGCGAGATGCGCACCTCGCAGCGCACCCACATCTTCATCGAGACGCCCTACCGCAACAACCGCCTGCTCGCCGACATCATCGAGACCATCTCGCCGCACCTCCTCCTTTGCGTGGCCTCCGACATCACCGGCCCCTCGCAGCGCGTGCGCACCATGACCGTAGGCCGCTGGGCCAAGGAAGCCCCGCAGCTCGACAAAATCCCCACGATATTCCTTTTAGGCTGCTGACATCCATGAAGCGCTCCCGCCGCACCATACGCATCGCCGACACCCATCCCGGCCTCTTCGACGCCATAGACGGCGCCGACCCCTTCGGCGTGGCCGGCATCGTGGCCGAGGAGGTGCAGCGTCTGCGGACCCCGGCCGCCGAGCCCGTGCAGCCCGAGCTCGCCATGGACCCAGCCACGGCACGCCGCGCCGAGCGTCTGATGTTCGTCAGTCTCGGCAGTGGCAGCAGCGGCAACTGCGCCTACATCGGCACCACCTCGGGCGGCGTGCTCATCGACGCAGGCGTCGACGCCGACACCGTGCGCCGCCGCCTGCAGGACAACGGCGTAGACTTCGCCACGGCCGTGCACGGCATCATTCTCACCCACGACCACGGCGACCATGTGCGCTTCGCCTATCCTCTGCTGCGGCGCACCACAGGCAAGTTTCTCTGGGCCACGCCCAAGGCATTCGCGGGCATCCTGCGGCGCCACAACATCTCGCGCCGCATCAAGGAGTATCACAAGCCCGTCTACAAGGAATTCGCCTTCAACGCAGGCCCGCTCGCCATCACGCCCTTCGACACGAGCCACGACGGCACCGACAACGTCGGCTACTCCATCTCCTACGGCGCCGAAACCTTCGTCGTGGCCACCGACATGGGCGTCGTCACCGACCGCGCCCTCCATTATATGCAGGCCGCGACCGTGCTGATGATAGAATCCAACTACGACGCCCGCATGCTTGCCACAGGACGCTACCCGCAGTATCTGCAGGCGCGCATCCGCGGCCCGCGCGGCCACATGGACAATGTCGACACGGCGGCTCAGCTCGCCTCGCTGTGGACGCCCGCGCTCCATCATGTGTTCCTCTGTCATCTGTCCCACGACAACAATACCCCCGAACTGGCTCTCGCCGCCGCGGCCGAGGGTCTTGCGCGTGCCGGAGCCGAAGTGCTCCCCGCCGATGCTCCCGTCTATGCCACGCGCCCCGGCACGGTCCGCCTGATGGCTCTCCCGCGCTTCGACCAGTCGCCCCTGTTCTTCTTCTGATCATACATCCCCCCCCGAAAAAAAAGGCGTTGCCACGCGATTGCGGCAACGCCTTTTCTGAGATTAATTATAAAGGTTCGGGATTATTTCACCAGCATTTTCTGCACCTTGTCGCCCTGGCGGCGGATCACCACCTGGCCGGCAGCGGGCTCGCTGATGCGCATGCCCTGCAGGTTGAAGAATTCTACGGGAGCGTTGTCGTCGGCAGTGATGTCGGAGATGCCCACCTGGCTGGGGTCGACAACGTACACCTTGGTTACGTTTGCGCCGCCACCATTGATGATGAACTCCTTGTTTTCGGTTGCGTTGATGGCTGCGATCACATCGGCGGTGAGGGTGTAGGTGATGGTCGCCTTGCCGTCGGCCTCGTTCTTGGTGTTGGCAAGTTCAAGGTCGGTCCAGCTGCTGTTGCAGAACTGTGCCCATTCGGGGTTGGCGTCGAATTCAACAGCGATAGCCTTGGCATCGTCGGGGATGGGAGCGAACACCTGTACGCCGGGCACGCGTGCGCCATAAGCCAGAACGCCTTCTGCGTCGAAGGTCTCGCCGGTCTTCTCTACCTTGGTGAGGACAGCGCCGCCGTCGCCCTGGACGAAGATTTTGCCGCCGCAGTTGTCAAGCATGTCCTGCGTCACGCCCACATACACGGAACCATTGGCCATGTCGGCGTTGGTGATTTTGGAAGTGCCGAGCAGGTTGGCCCAGCTGCTGTTCTTAAGCAGCACCTGTGCGCTTGAGTTGCCGGCTTCGGTGAAGGTGTAGCAGAGGATATCGCCTGCGCTTACCTTGCTGCTGGCGAATTCGGCGCCGCTGTTCCAGCCGGTGATGGTGTATTCGCCTTCCCAGAGAAGGTTTTCGTTCACTTCTGCTTCGGTGTCGACAGACACTTTGGAGAAAATCATGCCATAGCCCTGGAAGCGCAGACCGCCGGCCTTGATGGTGGCGATGTCGGCGGCGCCGAGGGGAAGGTTGGTGGTGGTGGAACCGGCGTCTACGCTGATGCAGCTGTAGCTGTTGCCGAGTTCGCTGGCTACTTCAAGCGCGGGCCATCCTTCGGTGTCGGCTACGGGCTTGTACTGCCAGTACTGGCAGGATGCGTCGAGAGTGTAGGTGAGTTTGAGCACGGCGTTGTCGGCGGGCAGAACAGACAGGTCGGCGGCGGGAATTGCGAAAGATTCGCTCCACGAGGTGCCGAGGTTGCACTCGCCCTGCCAGAGGGTCACTTCTGCTGCGTTAGCGGAAAATGCCATGCTGCCTGCGGCCATGGCGCTGAAGAGTAGACGTTTAATCATGCGATTAAGTTTAAGGTTAATTATTGGTTGGATTTATAAAACTGCCGCAAAGTTATACAAAATATCGGTAAATTGATACAAATTTAACATGTTGTGCAACATCATATATCTTTTAATACCCGATTGAACGGTTAAACTTTTCACAATGTTACGCGTCTTATATATAAAAGATACAAAGCAAAGAACATGAAACTCCGCACCGTACTCGCATCTATCTGCCTCACGGCAGTTTTTGCATCAATGACATCATGCCTCGGCATGACCGATGCCCTGGTTCCCGATTACGGCATCGGCTACGATAATCTGTGGTACAACGGCTATGGCTACGGCAACAACTACTACGGCGGCTACTATGGTCCCAACTACGGCCCCGGCCCGGGCTTGCCTCCGCCGCCTCCGCCGCAGCGGCCTGTTCCGCCCGCGCAGCAGCCTTCGTCGCCCGGAGCGTCCACGCCCCTTCGCCCCGCTGTGCCCACAACCCCTTCGGGCACACAGCGCCCCGGCAACAACGGGTTGCCTTCAGCTCCGGCCCCCCCTTCCACGCCTTCGGTGCGCCCCGGCTCGGGAGGTAACGTCGGCAGCAACCTGCGGCCCTCGACGCCAGTGCGTCGCGAACCCGTAGCTACTCCTACAACCACGACCACCGGCCGCGGCAGAAAATAAGAAACTGTTCAGACCCCGTTTCCCGGCATTGACAAATATCGGGGAACGGGGTCTTGAAAACAAGTGCTGAGGCTTTGCGAGCCGGCTCTCGGATTGTCCGGCAAGGAAATCACCAGCCGCCGGAGGCGCCGCCGCCGCCGGTCATGCCGCCGCCGAATCCGCCCCCGAAACTTCCTCCGCCGAATCCGCCGCCGCGCGAGCCACCGCCGCCCATGGGCACGACCACAACGGGCGGTGTTTTCGCTATGGTGTAGGGCACGCGGGTGATGTGCCGGCAGTTCAGACAGGTGTATTCTTTCATGCCCGTGCCTTCGCGGCCCACGGTGGGCCTGCGCAGCACGCGGTCGGCCGACAGGCGGGCGGCGCGCGCATGGCATGCCTCGCACTCGCGCATGGTCGACGCACGGTTCACATAGGGCAGGATATCGGTCTCGCCGCACTGCGGACACAGCCACACATCGTAGTCCACCGACCCGATGCGCTCCTCCATGTCCTGCGCGGGTGTCAGGTAGTCGTTGTCGTGCACTTCGTCCACCTTGCGCATAGGAGTGCCGCAGTTGGGACACGCGCGGCGTCCGTTGCGCCAGTGCTGCATCAGTGCCACCAGGATGATGGCGGCCACCATGCCCATGCCGATAGTGACGAAGCCCAGAATCAGATACACGGGCTTCAGCTGTTCCAGCGCCTTGTATTTGTCGAACCGCGAGCGCCCGCGCAGCTTCACGCATTTCATGGCGAGCACCGCGAGCATTCCCGCAGCCAGCAGTGCGGCCACGAAAAGGTAGGCATGGAATATCTCCTCGCCTTCGGAGTTGCCGGCAGTCTCGTCGGCATCGCGCAGCCTCGACTGCAGCTCGGCCGCCGCATCGGGGTCGGTCAGCAGCTCGGCTATGGTCTCGGTGGCTGCGGTGAGGCCGCCGTCGTAGTCGCCCTCGCGGAAGGCGGGGTACATCTGCTCGCGCAGTATCGTGCCGCACACGATGTCGGGCAGCACGCCCTCGGCGCCGTAGCCGGTGCGGATAGCCGCCTTGCGGCGGTCCTTGACCACCAGCACCAGCACGCCGTTGTCGCGGTCCTTCTTGCCGAGCCCCCAGAGGCCGAACAGTTCGGTGGCGTAGTCGTCGATGTTGTCGGGATCGGCGATGTCGTCCACCATCACGACGGCCATCTCGGCCGTCGACTCGCGGCGCACGCGCGCCATGGCCGAGTCCATGCGGGCCATGGCCGCTGCCGACAGCGTGCCGTCGGGGTCGGAGGTGAAGCGCGTGCGGTCCTGGGTGTGCACGTTGGGCACCTCGGAGGGCTTGTACACGCCGGCCACGGCAGCTACAGCAGCCGCGAGCATCATGGCGAGGAAGAGAATCGGGCGTTTCATTTATTATCCTTTTCAATCCGGGCCATGCGGCTCGGAATCATCACCGAGGCTATTATCTGCACCACGGCGCCGGCCATGGTCAGCGCCAGCCAGTCGCGCGGAGCGGTGCCGGGCACGAAGAGAAACACAGCCGCCGCCACGAAAAACAGCGCGCTCCATGCCTGCATGCGCACCAGGCGCTTCATGCGCAGGTCGGTGCCCCGGTAGGGCGAGAAAAGGCGCGCCACGAGCGTCACGAGCGCTCCTGCGGCGTAGACCCAGCGCATCACCGGCAGCAGCTCAAAGCCGCCCGTGCATATCGGTATCAGTGTGGCCGCCGCTATTATCAGCAGCCCTATGGGTGCGAGTATCTGCATGTTTTGTTGTCACGCTTATTCTATTATAAACACATCTTCGTTGTCGCGCTTCATGTTGTACTGCTCGCGCACCACGCGCTCCATGGCCTCGGGGTCCGAGGCCAGGCGGCTGTTCAGCTCTCGGTAGTGCGCCACGCTGTCCTGCACCACGGCCACTTCGGCCTGCAGGCTGTCGATCTGCTGCTGGTACTCGACCCGTCGTGCCACCGAGCTGTCGCCGAAGAACACGATGTAGACGAGCACCGCAAGCACGGCCACCGTGGGCAGCGACATGTATCGCTGCATCCAGGCGGTGGCCTTGCGGGTGTCTGCCATAGTCAGAGGAGTTCTAAGTGGTTGGTTACTTTACGAGCACGCGGCGGCTCTGTCCGCCCACTACTACAACGTACAGGCCGGCGGGAAGTTCGAAACTTGCCTCGCCGCTCACGCGGGCACCGTGCACATAGGTGATGCCGTCGACGCCGTGCACGTCGGCGCAGGCGTCGGACGTGCTATCGATGCGCAGGATGCCAGCCGCGGGAGAGTAGGCGTCCCAGCTGTAGTAGTCGTCGGTCGGGTCGTTGAGGCCGCTGTCCTTGTAGTTGCTGATGGCCACGTTGTCGAGGTGCAGCCGCTGGCCTTCGGTCTGCTGCAGGCGCACACGCACGGTGCCGCCCTTGTTCACGGCCACGGAGTACTGCGTATAGGTGGTGGCGGAGATTGTCACGCTGCCGGCCTTGGTCCATGTTTCGCCGCCGTCGGTGCTCACTTCCACGTCCATGGCGGCCTCGGGGTCGTCGTTGCCCTGGTTGTTGCGCCAGCGGCAGGCGTAGAAGCTCACGGTGCCGGCACCGCCGGTCTTGCCGTCGAGCATCTCGATGTACGAGTCGTCGTTCTTGCCGAAGCGGCAGGCCTTCTCGCCGTCGTAGATGCGGTCGCCGGCGCTTTCAGCGCTAACCACGCCCACATTGCTGATGTACCACTTGGCGGCCGAGCCCTGATATTCGCCCGTAGTGTAGGTCAGAGCGAAATTGGCCTCGAACGTCTCCAGGAATTCGGCTGCGGCGTCGGCGCATGTGCCGCTCACGCGTCCGCTCTCGGCCACATAGTCGCCGGCCACGGCCTTGATGGTGGTGGCGTACTCGCCCGCCTGCGCCGCGTTCAGGCGCATGTAGATGCGGTCTTCGGCGGCCTTGAGAGCCAGAGTCGTGCCCCATGTGGTGCGGTCGGTGCTGATTTCGAAGGGAGCGGCTACGCTCACTGCTATGTCGGCCGTGATGTTCTCGATGTCGACGAGTATCTCCTCGACGTCGCTCGGCACGCCCGGCTCGCTGTAGAAGGCGAGGACGCCGTCGTAGAGGAACTCTATCCAGGGCAGCAGCTGGCCGGTGGTCACCGTCACGGTGTTCGACGTCAGCGTGGCCGAGCTCACGGTGTAGGTATAGGTGGTGTTGGGCTCGAGACCGTCCACGGTGTAGCTGCCTGCCTCGGCGGGCACGGCGCGCGGGTAGCCGTCGATGCTGGCGCCGTCCTGTTTCACGTCGAGCGTGTATTTGCCGTCGGTGTCGCCGCCCACATAGGTCCAGCGTGCGGTAAAGCTTTCGGAGCTGATCTCGGTGGCGTCCATGGCGGGCAGGCCGTCCTGCACCTTGGCGCGCACGGTGGCCGTGGTCTTGGCCGAGCCGGAGGCGACTGTCAGCGTCGAGCTGTACTGCCCGGCGCGGGAGAATTTCCATGTCAGCGTCACTTCGGCGCCGGCGTTGGCCTGTGCGGCCGTCAGCGTGGCGGGCGAAATCTGCAGGGCATTGGTGGCGCTCAGCGTCACGGCTCCTGTCAGCTCCTGTCCCTTTACGGTGATGGTCTTGCTGACGGGCACGCCGGTGCCGGCCGTGCCCATGTCGATGGTGGAGCCGTCGACAGGAAGGATGAACGTGCCTGCTGCCTCGTCCTCGCCGGTCCACGTCATGGTCTTCTTGTCGCCCCACACGTATTCCACGAGCTCGGGATGGTCAATGTAGGGGTTACGGTTGCGCTGATGGGCGTACACGGCATCGTTGCGCGTGCGCTCCTTGTCGCTCACGGGGTCCTCGCGGTGCCATTTCAGAAGCACATTGAGAGCCCAGGTGGTGAACACCGGGTAGTCGTTGCCGCCCAGCATGTCGCTGCTCCAGGTGGAGATACGGTCGTTATAGGCCGTGGCCATGTAGAAGTAGGAGCGGGCGAAGTCGCCCTTGTATTCGTCGTCGGGTTCGAACACCGTGCCGGAGTAGCCGGCAAACGTGCTCTTGCCCAGCCTGCCGAGCGCCTTCACCGAGCCGTTGGCGGGCAGCGTGGTGCCGTTGGCACACTCGCCGAAGGGAAAGTTGCTGCGCTGGCCGTTCACCTTGCCGTCGGTGGGGTAGAGGTGGAAAGCGTCGCTGTACATCGGTGTCGCGCTGTTGAACCAGCTCTTTGGCATCGAGTGCTCGCGGTTGATGCAGTCGCCCACCACGCTGTAGTTGCCGCAGCGTTTGGCCTGGGAATAGGTGCCCCAGTTTTTCGTCGAATACATATCCCACACGGTGCCGTCGGGGTGCACGTCCGAGGTGGTGTACACGGTCCACAGACCGTCGTAGCTCACGGTCGTGTGGCTGCTGATTTTCTGATACAATGCTGTCAGCAGGGCTTCGCCGCCCTTGCCGTGGCATGCGTCGTAGTAGCCCGAAGGCTCGGCTGCCGATGCGCCGGCGGCCGCGAACATGGAGAGAGCAAGAATTAAGGTATTACGCATGTTCATTGCGATACTATAATTGTAGGGTTAACTGTGTATGGTATTTTTGGGGCTGTAAAGTTAACTCTTATGCGGCTAACGGCAAAATTTTATTCTCAAAAATCGGCATAATCAGTAAAAAGTATTACCTTTGCCAAAACACTACTGAAATCATGGAAAAGAAATACACCCGAGTACTCCTCAAGCTCAGCGGCGAATCCCTCATGGGCGCCCAGCACTACGGCATCGACCCCGTGCGCATCGGCCAGTATGCCGAGCAGATCAAGGCCGCCGTCGACGCCGGCACGCAGATAGCCATCGTCATCGGCGGCGGCAACATCTTCCGCGGCGTGCAGGGTGCCGCAAAAGGCTTCGACCGCGTCAAGGGCGACCAGATGGGCATGCTCGCCACCGTCATCAATTCGCTGGCCCTCAGCTCGGCGCTCGAAAGCATCGGCTGTCCCTCCAAGGTGTTCACAGCCCTCAACATGTATCCCATCGGCGACTACTACAGCTCCCGCCGCGCCATTGAGGCTCTCGAGGACGGCTGCGTGGCCATCATCGCCGGAGGCACGGGCAACCCCTTCTTCACCACCGACACCGGCGCCGCGCTGCGTGCCGTCGAGATCGGCGCCGACGCCATGTTCAAGGGCACACGCGTCGACGGCGTCTACACGGCCGACCCCGAGAAGGACCCCGCGGCCACCAAGTTCGACACCATCTCCTACGCCGACGTGCTCGCACGCGGCCTCAAGGTGATGGATCTCACCGCCACAGCCCTCTGCAAGGAGAACGGCATGCGCATCGTCGTGTTCGACATGGACACCGTGGGCAACCTGCAGCGCGTGCTCGCCGGAGAGCCCATCGGCACTATCGTATATTAACAACCTCAAATACACCTTCCCATGACCAACGTCAACACCTACCTCGGCCCCGCCGAAGAGAAAATGGAACTCGCCGTGGCCTATCTCGAAGAGTCCCTTGCCCACATACGCGCAGGCAAGGCCAACGCCAAGATACTCGACGGCATACGCGTCGAATATTACGGCAGCGCAGTGCCCATCAGCAACGTGGCCAACGTCAGCGTCCCCGACGCACGCACCATCGCCATCACGCCCTGGGAAAAAGCCATGTTCAAGGAAATCGAAAAAGCCATCATCAACTCCGAACTCGGCATCATGCCCGAAAACAACGGCGAGGTGATCCGTCTCTCCATTCCCCCGCTCACCGAGGAACGCCGCCGCACCCTCGTCAAGCAGAGCAAGGCCGAGGCAGAGCAGGCCAAGGTGAGCGTGCGCAACGCCCGCCGCGACGCCATCGACGGACTCAAGAAAGCCGTCAAGCAAGGCATGCCCGAGGACGTGGAGAAAGACGGCGAAGCCGCTGTGCAGAAGCTCCACGACAAGTATCTCAAGCAGATCGACGAGGTATTCGCCGCCAAGGAAAAAGAAATCCTCACCGTCTGATTCGCCCGGCGACGTCAACGCCGACGAATCCGCCACGCCGAAACAAAAAGGCTGTCTGACGAACCAAAAAATGTCAGACAGCCTTTTTGTGTCAGTTTTGCATCCTTGCCGCCCGGCTCACTTCATGAGCAGGCAGGAGGCCAGGGCCGCGATGCCCTCGCCGCGACCGGTGAAGCCGAGGCGCTCTGTCGTCGTGGCCTTGACGCTCACGCGGTCCGGTTCCACGCCCAGGTCGGCAGCCACGTTGGCCTGCATGGCAGCTATGTGCGGCAGCATTTTCGGCTCCTGCGCCATGATGGTGATGTCGGCGTTGCCCACGCGGTAGCCACGCTCCGCAGCCATCGCCACGACGGCGCGCAGCAGCCGCCGCGAGTCGGCGCCCTTCCATTGCGGGTCGCTGTCGGGAAAATGGTAGCCGATGTCGCGCAAGGCCAGCGCGCCCAGGATGGCGTCGGCCAGCGCGTGCAGCGCCACGTCGGCGTCGCTGTGGCCCAGCAGACCCTTGGAGTGCGGGATGTCCACGCCGCACACGATGCACTTGCGCCCCTCCACGAGGCGGTGCACGTCAAAACCGTTGCCTGTGCGTATGTCCATCATTTCCTGCGGCCGAATATGTCCTTGAGGCCCTCCATGTCGAAGGTGAGCGAGAAACGCAGCGTCTGGTCGAGCGGCGAGTTCTGAGCCGTCGCCATCATGTAAGATGCGTCGAGGTGCAGCACGTTCAGCGCGAAGCCCGCGCCCACGGCGAAGTAGTTGCGGCCGCCCTTGAACTCATTCTCGTAGTAGTAGCCCATGCGGGCGAAGAACTGGTTGTTGTAGCTGTACTCGGCGCCCAGCGAGAAGCTGATTTCGCGCAGCTCCTCCTTGAGGCCGCCGGGGGCGTCGCTGAAACTCTTGAATATGCCGGTGATGCTCGACATGTCGCGCCAGTCCTGCATGGCGTCGAGGTATTCCTGCTGTCCGTCGGTCGTGTTCATGTCGTAGTCGCTTTCGCGCGGGCGTGTCGGCACGAGCAGCTTGTTAAGGTCCAGTCCCAGCATAAGGTTGTGGTAGTCGGCCAGCGGGAAAGTGAACGATGTGCCGAGCTTAAGGTTGGTGGGCAGGAAGGCCGGATTTTCGCCGTTCTGCAGGTTCACCTTGGAGCCTACGTTGCTGATGTTCCAGCCCCACGACCACTGACACTCGTTGCGGCCGATGATGGGGTAGGTGGTGAAATATCCCGAGATGTCGGCCGAGAAAGCCGATGCGCCCGTGTTGTTGTCGCCGGCATAGCTGTCGCTGAAGCCCAGGTCGGTGTAGCTGTAGCGGAACACTACGCCCATCGAGAACTTCTCGCTCAGCTTGCGCGAGTAGCCTATGTCGAAAGCCATCTCGTAGGGGTTCATGCTCTGCACGGGTCCGCCGGTGATGGCGTCGTTGCTCACCACCTCGCCCAACGAGAAATAGCGCAGCGACGCGCTTAGGGCCTGGTTGTCGCCGCCGCCCACCTTCCAGTAGCCGGCCAGGTCGGCCAGGAAAATATCGTTCACGAGTTTGCGCAGCCACGGCGTGTAGCTGAGCGACACCGCGGCCGTGCTGTAGGCGAAGGCATATTTCGACGGATTCCAGTACTGCGAGTAGGCATCCGGCTCGGTGGCCGCGCCAAGGTCGCCCATGGCCGCGCCGCGCGCGTCGGGAGCGATGTTGAGCGACGTCACGCCCGTCTGCACCGGGTTGAACTCGTTCTTCTGGGCAGCTGCGCCGCCGACGCATCCGAGCGCCGCCGCAGCCACGATGATAATTCTGGGCAGAGATTTCATTTCAAGCATATTACAACCATATAACGCAGTCTTTCCCGATTTATTGCCCTTGCCGCCCGCACGCCGCAGCCGTGTCCGCGCGCCGCCCGCAATTCTAATTTGCACATTTCAAGGATTTGGCGTATTTTTGCATCGTCATTCCACGGACTGACAAAGACATATCGGTAAACAAAGAACGTTTTGCTTATCTTGCAAAAGAAAACCTGAGAAATTTTCAACGTACGCAAGAGGTAACAAGGCGGTTCTCGCGCTATATAGCGTGGGCTGCACTTTCATATCTCGCGTACATGGTTTTCTCAGGACCTTCTTTTGGAGATGTGGCGGACCAGTCCACGTTTCTTTATCCTGTTAACGGTCGATGGGACTGTAAGACCACCAATCATCACATCGTGTATGAAAAAACTTTTCATCTTAATTTTCGCTATGGCGGGCGTTGCTTTCGCGGCATCGGCACAGCTTGGCGAAAAGACCACGTTCGGCCTTAGAGCCGGAATGGGATTCGGCGGATTCTCGTCGTCCGACGCCTATCTGTTGATAGGCGGCACAAAAGCAAGCAACTGGAACATTGAAAACAAGCGCAAAGTCACCTACAATGCCGGAGCAGTCGTAGACATTCCCGTGTATCGCCGATGGGGCCTTTCCGTGCAGACTGGTCTTTGGCTCACCGAGCGTCACTCGGCCTTTGAAGGGACAAACGCTAACAGTTCTTCGACCTGGCGCAATCTCGACATGAAGGCCATGTACGTCCAGCTCCCCGTGCAGCTCGGCTATCATTACAACTTCAAGGTGGTCAATGTGCAGGCGCTTTTCGGTCCATATATGGAGTATAGAGTCGGCGACGGCAAGTCCGAGAACAACTATTCTATGAATGGCGGCACTCATGGCAAGGGCGACGCGTTCTCGGATGACGACAGCAACTTCGCATACGGTCTCACATTCGGCCTGGGTGCCGAATACAAGCATATGTATCTGGGCGTCAAGTACGATCTCGGACTGACCAACTACTACAGCGGCAGCAACAAAGACCGCAAAAAGAATGACAGACTGGATCTGAAAGGCAGCATGTTCAGCGTAGTGCTCGGCTGGAACTTCTGAACTTATTGACATTCCATCCCATAACGGGCTTTTCCGCACATCATGGCGCGAAAAGCCCGTTTTCTGTGGTCGGGACGGACGTTCAGAAAGTCTGCCTAATCCCGCAGGCAGCCGATTGGAATTATTTTCACTCCGTCTTCACGAGTATATGCCATTTCGCCGCCGGTGAGCACAATCAGTAAATCCGGTTCTCGAAGTTTTATCTGTTTCTCGGTTTTATTCTTTTCAGAGACAAGCCGTTTGATTTCAAGGAGGTGTTTTGCTCCGTCCTCTATCTCCCGGCTCCCGAGTTTACATTCTATCAGTGCGTACCGTCCGTCATCAAGGTGCAGTACGGCATCAGCCTCCAGTCCAAAACGGTCATGGTAATACGATAGACGGCCACCTGAGGCCTGCGAATAAACCCGAAGATCGCGGAAGCATAGGCTCTCAAAGACAAATCCGAATGTGTTGAGGTCAAGTTCGAGGCTCTCGGGCGAAGCTCCCAACGATGCCACTGCAATGGAGGGGTCTACAAAACAGCGTTTCTTTCCCGTGCGAATCGCAGTTTTTGAACGTATGGCCGGCGACCATGCCTCTATGTCGTCAATGACAAACAGCTTCTCCAGCGCACCGACATAATCATCGAATGTAGGCATTGATGTTCCTTCCATTTCCTCGGATACATCGGCAAGCATGGATGTTTTCTTTGCAAGAGTGCATATGTTTCTCGCGTATGAGCGAAGTATCAACCTCGCCAAAGCCGGATTGCGCCGGGTCTTGTCCACTCTTGAAATATCTTCGTTGCAGATAACATCAACGTAATCCTTTGCAATCAGTAATTTTGCTTCACGGCTCATGACATCGAGTGAGGCCGGCCATCCGCCTCGGCATGCTGCGAATATCAACTGCTCAATTGAAAGTTGCGAGGCTTCTCCGTCAATATCATAATCCGGGTCGTCAAAAAGTCGGCGCAGCGAGATTGTGCCGTTCGACTCGAGCGATTCAAAAAGGCTCATGGGATACATTGACATTCTGGTAATTCGTCCGGTTCCGGAGTGCATTATTTCATCGTCATCGATTACAGTCGAGCCTGTCAAGATAAACTGACCTTTCGCCCTTCGCTCATCAACGGCATGACGCACCGCGTCCCATATCACAGGAGCAACCTGCCATTCATCAATAAGTCGTGGAGTTTCTCCTTTGAGTAGCAACGATGGTTTTGTCCGCGCGGTGGCAAGGTAGCCTTCCCGCCGGTCAGGATTCTGCATCTTGATGACACTTGCCGCACGGCGTTCTGCTGTCGTTGTCTTGCCACACCACTTAGGGCCGGCTATCTGCACCGCACCGAAAGCCTCAAGCCTCAAATCAAGAGTCTTGTCAGCGATTCTTTTCAAATATCTCATCTCATCCATAACTATCTGCAAAATTAATGATTAAATCTTGCATAGCAAAATTGTTTTGTGTTTTTGATGCGATTTACTTTGTGTTTTTGATGCAATTTACTTTGTTAAATTGAGTTAAGGCGCCGGGCAGCCCGGCATAAGAATTGCCGCTGTGCAAAAAACGGGCTTTTCCGCACTTTATGGCGCGAAAAGCCCGTTTTCTGTGGTCGGGACGGAAGTTTATTCCCTCACTACGATGATTTCAGTGCGCGGGGTGGAACAGCGGCTCGAGCCGCTGCGCACGAGCACATAGGCGTGGTACACGCCGTCGGCCACTGCCGCTCCGGCGTTGTCCTTAAGGTCCCACTTGCCCTCGAACGGCTGAGCGAGCACTGTGCGGCCCGCGTGGTCCTCAACCACCAGCAGCGCGTCGGCTGCGCTGCCGAGGGCATGCTCGAGCGTCAGCGTGGCCTGTGTGCGCGCCGGGCGCTCTTCCACGCTCAGCGACGCAGCGGCAGCAGCGGCGCCGACGGTGAAGCCGATGGTGCGCTCGGCCACCGCGCCCACGTTGTTGGCCACGCTCAGCGTCACGCTGTGGCGGCCTTCGCCAAGGGCGCTGTAGGGCATCGTCAGCAGCATGTAGCCGTCGCCGTCGGGCTGCATGTAGCCCGAGAGGTTGCTGACGGTCGACGAGCCGTCCAGGGTGATGCGCGAGGCGCCGCGCAGCGGGGCTGCGTTGATGTTGATGCCCGTGGCAGGCACGGAGATGCGTGCGCGCACGTCCACGTCGGGGCCCGTCATGTCGCCGTCGGCGAAGTCGGGCGTGCCTGCATACATTTCCACGATTTCCGGTGCCGACGTGTCAATGCCATCCGTCGAGGCTGGCCCGGCTTCGGTGGGGAGGTCCTTGAAAAAGCCGTGGGCGTTGTGGCCCTCGCCGTCGGTGGCGTCCACGCTCAGCGCGAACGTGGCGCCGGGCGCCGAAAATTCGGGCAGAAATATCTCCGCGTTCCATTTGCCGCCACTCACGGCCACGGTGGCCGTGGCCATGCGCACGTTGGTGATGTTGACTTCGGGCGTCGAGGAGGCTTTGGGGTCGGCCACCACCACGGTGCCCTTCGTGGGCGTGTCGTACACCACGATGTCGGCCGTGCCGTTGAATCCGCTGTCGGGGTTGCCGTCGGCGTCGGCCACGGTGCCGCTCAGCAGCAGCGGCGCCAGTCCGCGTGCGGCGCCTGTGGCGCTCCCTGCCGAAGTCAGCGTCACCGGCGACTGTGCTATCGGAAGGCGCACGGCCGGGTCGCCGCACAGGTTGTAGCACTTGGTGTTGTAGCACAGCGATGCCGATGTGCCGGGTGCCACCACCCTGTTGTGGGCGCGCATGAAGATGTCGCCCGTGGTGTCGCCGGGCTTGGCCGCGGCGTAGGCCTCGGCCACTGCCACGCCCATGCTGCGGTTGTAGTCGGAATAGACGCTGCGCGTCGCTGCCACCACGCCGATGGCGCCTCCGCCGCGCTTGCCCAGCATCGACTGGGCCAGGCTCTTCGTGCTGCTGTCTAAGCCGAAAGCGTTGCAGGTGGCCAGCATGGCGAGCGGCGCCACCTCGTAGTTGATGCTCTCGGCGATGGCGCAGGTGTAGAAAGCGCTGCCCAGGCTGTTGCCGGCGGCGGCGTGGCCGAAGTACGACAGCAGTCCGCGGCCTTCGCCCAGGTGGTTTCTGAGCTGGCGGTTGGCCTCCACATAGTTCAGTCCGCTCATCGGATAGGCCATCATCGGCACGCGGCTCACCACGAAGCCCCTGTTGGCGCCTTCCAGCACGGCGGCCATGTCCTCGCTGTAGTAGTAATGTTCATATTGGTCGCCGGCCGCGCTGGCCATCAGGGCGTTGTAGAACGTCGCCGTCGACGGCGGGTTCTCTATGTAGTCTATCGTGTGCTCGATCATTGAGGTAGCCTCGGCGTCGGTGCGTGCGGTGATGCGGCCCACGGCCACCGTCATCTGCGCGCGGTAGCCGTTCAGGAAGTTGAAGTCGTCAAGGCATCCCACATACGAGTCCGTGGCGTAGCACGAGTTGGAATTGTAGCGCGCCGAGGGCACGGTGCACGCTTGCGCAGGCACCTGCTCGCTGCCGTTGGCGCCGGCCACCACGCCGCGTGTGTCCCAGTTTGCCGCGCCGACGAGCAGCACATAGCGGAACGTGTCCGGGTCGCGGTCGTAGAACATCCTGGCCATGCGCCTGTAGGCCGTCGGCGTCAGCGCGCCGCTGGCAAATTCGTTGCACACCTGCTCGCTGAGAAACACTCCCACGCTGATGCCGTCCGCGCGCTCGTGGGCTTCGGCCAGCCGCCGCGCCGCAGGCTCGCATGCAGCCGTGGTGATTATGGCCATCACCGGCGTCGGTGCGCCGTGGATGTTCTGTGCGGCCACCTCACCGGCATATTCCGGCGTCAGATGTTCGGCCGCCGTGTCGAACAGCACCATGCGTCCGGGCATGCTGCGGTCGTAGGCCCGCGGCATCGCGGCCACGGCGCTGCCGTCGGCGTCGTGGCGCAGCTCGAGCTCGCGCACCGCCGCCGGGTCGCTCACGTCCCACAGGCGGGTGCTTGCCGTCGCGCTCTCCAGGCGGATGTTGCGTCCGATGGCCGACAGCGGATAGTGCATCACAAGCTGGCTCTCGCCGGCCGTCAGGCGGTTGCGGCGGCAGTACACCATGGCACTGCGGTCGAAGTAGTAGCTGAAAGCGGCGCCGCCGGCCGGGCGCGTCAGCGCCAGTTCGCCGCTGATGTTGCCCGAAGGCATCTCGCCGGCATCGGGAAACACCACGCGTCCCTGCGGCTGCTCGTAGTCGTTCACGCTGTAGCGCGGGCCCGTGGCTCCCGTGTGGGTGGCCGTAAGGGTGGCTGCGTCGCCTCCCAGGCTGTGCACGGTGGTCGTGCCAGTGGTGTTGCCGGCCGCGCCCGTCACCAGTATGTTGTAGATCAGGACAGCTGCGCGTGCGGTGCTGCCGTCGCTCAGTTCCGATGCCGTGCGGTCGCGCATCTCGAAGCTGATGATGTAGGGGGTGGTGTCGGAAAACTCGCGCTCGCCGAACGCGATGCCCATGCCCATGGGCGCCACGGCGTCCGTGTCGCGCACGTCGGCGTGCATGTGGCCCGTGTATTCCACCTCGGTGTCGGCCGTCGGAGCTGCCACTGCGGCCCCGGGGCTCCCTGCTCCGCAGTCGCTCAGGAAGTAGTAGCCGCCTGTGTCGTAGAGGTTGCGCCGCCACAGCGTGCCGTTCTCGCTGGTCTGGCTCTCCGTGGCTTCGAAGCTGCGCAGGTCCAGACGTCCGTCCGCGTCGCCGTAGAAAAGCAGGCGTCCGTCGGCGGTGTGCACGCTCGGCGCGGCGGGCAAGTCGTCGGCGCCGGCGCCGATGCGTTCCAGCGCCAGGGCCGAGCCGCCGTAGCCGTAGACTCCCACAGCCTCCGGATTGTCAAAACCCCATTGCCGCAGCAGTTCGTGGCTGATCTGGTGGATGCCTTCCCGCTCCACCTTTACTTTCACCCAATGTCCTGCAGCCAGCTTGCTCGGCGCCGCGTAGGCCGCGGCAGAGGCAAGGATGAGGAGCAGAAGGAGTGTGCGTATTCTCATGTTCATTTTATCTTGAAGTTAAGCACCTGCCTGCCGTTCAGCCCGAGGGCCACACGCTCGTCAGTGCGTGCGTCGACGTCGATTGTGAAGTCGGCGAGAGCGATTATGTCGCCGGTCTTGAGGGTCGAGCGTTCCGACACCGCCGCCACTGCGCGCACGAATGTGTCGGCCAGGTTCCACTCCGCTCTCCGGCCGTCGCCGCTCTCCACGGTCCATCGGCCGTCGTCCGGCACCTCGCCCCATTCGCCCGCCACGAGAGCGTTGTCGGCCACAAGGTCGGTGTCCTCGGCAGGCAGCGACGGCACGTTCAGCGCCGTCAGGGTGGCGGAGTCGAAATAGCGGCCGGCGAATTTCTCGGGCACGGCCAGTCCGAGGCGACTTATGCGCACCGCCGGCATCACCCTCAGCCGGGCGTCAGTGCGTCCTTCGGGCAGAAACAGTGGCAGGTTGCGCGTCAGCAGAGCCGAATCGGGCACTTGCCTCAAGGCAAGGCGGCCGGTGGCGAGGCTTACGAGCAGGGTCTTCATCGGTTGGCGTTGTCAAGGCGGTTGTACATCACCGCCAGATGTGAGTAGATTGATGTGTTGGTAATCACCACACCCTCGCGCACGCGTATGCGGAAAGGGGTGAAATTCCAGATGGCGCGCACGCCGGCGTCCATCAGCCGGTCGGCCACCTCCTGGGCGTTGCGGGCGGGCACAGTCACGATGCCCACCGTCACGTCGTGCTCGCTCACGATGCGCGGCAGCGACTCATAGCCGGTGATCACTATCCCGCCGGCACGCGTGCCCACAAGGTCGGCGTTCACGTCGATGCCGGCCACGATGTTGAGGCCGTAGCGCTGCAGGCCGCGGTCCTGAATCAAGGCTCCGCCGAGGCTGCCCACGCCCACGATCACGGCGTTGTGGCCAGTGTCGAAGCCCAGATAGTCGCGCAGTTCGCGCTCGAGCTCGGCCACTTCGTAGCCTATGCGCGTCTTGCCGCGCACGCCCAGGTGCGACAGGTCCTTGGCTATCTGGGATGCGTCCACTCCGATGGCGTCGGCGATGCCGCGCGACGACACATACTCCACGCCGTCGCGGCGCAGCATCGCCACGTAGGCCAGATACCACGGAAGCCGCCTGAGCGTAGGCTCCGGCAGCCAGTCCTTGGGCGATGAAGAAGTGGGCACTGTGGTTTTCACGGCTGCAAAGTTACGAATTTTATCCCAATCCGTCAATAAGCTGTCACGGCGAGCTTTCTCGCGGCCGTGCGGTAGGTTTCGCCGTCCACGGTGATGGTGGCGCTGTACACGTAGATGCCGCGCTGCACGCGCCGTCCCGTGCCGTCGCACAGGTTCCACGTCACGGGTGTCGAGGTGAACATGTCGCTGCGGCCGCGTTCCGTGCGTGTCCACACTGGACTGCCAAGCATGTTGTACACCGTCACGGTGATGGTGGCCATCGCGTCCGGAGCGTCGTGCGAGATGTAGAAGTTGGCAGCCGTGCGCGCAGGGTTGGCGTCGCTGTACAGGTCGAATATCTGAGGCGCCACGTCGGCACGCGCAAAGAAGTCGATGGTGCTCTCCGTGGTGTTGCCCGATGTGTCCCACACGCGCAGGCGCAGCGAGTGCAGTCCCTCGTCCAGGTCGGGCAGCGGATAGGCTATCGTGCCGCCGGGCGTGCCGTCGCTGTGGGGCGTGTAATATAGCGCCACGTCGCTGTAGGTGACCGTGCTGTCGAGCTGCAGGGTGATCTGGTGGCCAACGCCTGCCGACGATATGTTGATGCCCACGTTGTCGCTCACCGAGGCCAGCGCCATCGGAGCCATCGTGCTCACGACGTCGCCCGACTTGAACGAGCTGTGGTTTATCGCATAGCTGTCGATGCGCGGAGCCTCAGTGTCGGCGGGCGCCGTCTCGTCCACGCCGTAGACAAACAGGTCGCGGTCCGTGCCCACTGCTTCCACCGAGCCGTCGGCCGTCGTGGCATACATGTTGAACGTGGCCGGGCGGAAATTGTCGCTGATGTCCGACGGCATCGCCACGCGTGCGTGGAAGCGGCCGCCGCTCACGGGTGTCGACACCGACAGCAGCTTGTTGCCGTGCGTGTCGAAGGTGATCTGGGCGCCTTCGTTGTTGCCGTGCGTGGTCAGCGACTGCTCGGCGTCGTACAGCTCCAGCGTGGCCGTGCCGTCGAAGCCGTCCAGCAGCATGCCGCCGGGGGTCTCCACATGGCCGCTCACCGTGGCCTGCTGCAGCGCCGCCAGTGTGGGCTGTTCCTCGGGGTCGTAGCGCACGCCGTCGATGCTGTCGATGCGCACCACGTTCGACGGCGTGGCAAGACGCATCGCCGGGTCGCCGCCGAACACGAAGCGCAGCCTGTTCTCGTTGTTGTCGGGGCGTCCGTAGGAGTTGCGTATGTCGTTTTTGGCCGTGCGGTACACGTCGCCCGCGCGCAACAATTGCCCGGACGCGTCGCGCGCGGCCATCGCGCGGCCCATCGCGTTGGAGAAATAGCCGTTGTCGGTGATGTACACCGGACGCGTCGCGCTTATTATGCCTATGCAGCCGCCGTTGCGCTCGGCGTGCATTATCTCGCCGCCGCTCACGGTGTTGCTGTCCCAGCGCAGGAAGTAGCAGGTGGCTGCGTAGATGAACGGCACGTTGCGCAGATACATGTTGTTGATGTCGGCGAACGTCAGCATGCCCTCGCCGGTCCAGCCGTGGTTGCTCGCGTGGCCTATGTAGGTCCACCACACGGCTCCCTCGTCGAGACGGCGGTAGAGGTCGTTGCGGGCCTGCTGATACACTCCGCCCACAAGCTCGTAGGCGTCCGTGTACACCTTGTTCACGAAGTGCTGTTGTCCGGGAGTGGCCAGCAGATAGCTGGCAAGGCTGTCGGCCTGCTGTATGTGCACGCCGGCGTCGCCGTCGTCGGCCAGCAGCACCACCACGTTTTTCCATGGCGTGCGCGCCCCCCGCGAGGAGTACTGCGCGAGTTTGTCCACTATCTGGTCCGCATCGGAAGTCGTGGTCGCGGGGATGCGGCCCACGGCCACGTTCAGCCGGTCCTTGCCCAGCGCCGTGCCGCTGCCGTCGTCAAGCATGGCTATGAAATCGTCCGTCACGAAGCCGTACGAGTCGCTCAGCGATGCGGCGTCGTCGCGGTTCACCCAGCCGGGCACTGTCGGCCACGATGCCCGTTGCATGTCGGCCGTCAGATGGCGGTTGTCGTAGGTCGGACGGCCCATTATCAGCGCGTAGCGCAGCGTGTGGCCGTCGGTGCTGCCGCGGTCGTGCAGCATCTTCAGATACTTGCGCAGCGCCGACACGTCGGCTGCTCCGCTTGCAAATTCGTTGTACACCTGCTCCAGGTCCACCACGGCCACGCGCATCGTGTCGGGCTCGGCGCGGTGCATCTGCGCTATGCGCTCTGCCGCCGTGGCAAAAATGGCCGGGGTGAATATCACCATGTCGCAGCCCGAGTGCGAGTGAAGGTCGCTCGCAGGTGCCGCGCCCGCATACTCGGGCGCGGGCAGCACGGCATTGTCGGTGAAGGCCACATAGTGGCGCAGGCCCGTGTAGTCGTTGGTCCACACTGCCGCCTGGCCGTCGGAGCCCGTGCGCATCGCGCTGATGTCCAGCGGGTCGGTCACGTCCCACACGGTGGCGCCGGCGCCGCCGGCCAGCCGCAGTCGCGACGACGTGCTGCGGAACGCCAGCACACCGCCGCCGGAGGGCATCGCCAGCGAGCGCTCGTAGTTGAGGGTCAGATAGTTGAGCCATGCGTTGTACACGGCCGACGATGGCGACACATGCTTCACATCCACGCGCACGCGCTCTGCCGACGGCAGCCACACGCTGTGCGTCGCGTTTGTCATCATCGCGTGCTGATAGCTCGACGACGACATCTTGGGCACGGTCGACGTCGAATTGCGCTCGAGCGCCGTGCCGTTCACCGTCAGGTCCACATACGACGCAGCCGAAGGCGTCACCGCCAGGAAGCTGCATTGCAGCCACATGGCCGTGCTGTCGGGGTGCTGCGGGTCCTCCGCCATGCCGGGCGTGTCGAAGGTGAAGTTGCGCGCCGGCGTCAGGCGGAACTCCTCGCCCACCAGCAGCGGCCCGGCCTCGCCGGGGCTCACGCGGTCCAGCTCATAGTGGGCCACCTCGGTGAACGTAGTGGCCGCGTCCCGCGCCTCGGCCACGCCCGTTGTGGCTATCTCGCGCGGCGCGGCGCCGCTCTCGCACAGGAAATAATATCCGGCCGTGGTGTAGGGGCTTGTCGTCACGTTGAAGTGGCCGTCGCTCGTCGGCGTCAGCTCGTCCGGCCCCACACCGTAGAAGACGATGCCCGCAGCCGTGGCCACGCTCTGCACTAAGGGCAGGTCGTCGATATAGTTTTGTGCCGACAGCTCGTCGGCGATGCGGCGCCCGCCGTAGCCGTACACCCGCACGGCCTCCGGGCTCGAGAAGCCCCAGCCGCGCAGTTGTGCCGCAGTGATGCGGTACAGGCCGGTCTCGGCCACGGCCACCTTCACCCATCGGCCCTCTGCCAGCACCGAATGTGCGGCATAGTGCTCCACGGGCAAGGCCGCCGCGCTCGCGCACGCCGCCAATATGATGATTAAAAATCCGTAAAGACGTTTCATAGCACTAACTTAACGCATTCCACCCCGCCTTTATTGTGCCTGCCGTGCATAATTGGAGAATGTTTTGGCGAAACGCGCTCTAATCGGATTCATGGAGGTTATTGCGAAAAAAATAGTAACTTTGCGGCGGGCGCGTTGCCCTTTTGTTGAAAGATTATGAGGAGATTGTGCACACTGGCAGTGGCCGCGGCGCTCGCGCTCGGCGCTGCGGGCGAGGGATTGTTTTCTTCGCGGGAACAGAAAGAGACCGCTGTGAAGAATGCGGCGTTGATGCTGCGCGCGGAAATGGACGCGATGATGGACGGGCAGGAACTGCTGGAGGAGCGACTGGTGGAGTCGGCGGCCGAAACGCTGCGCGAGGGACTGTACGCCGACACGCTGGCGTTGCCGCTGTGGCTGCAGGTGAGCGGACGCATTACCCTGGAAAGTTTCATGCTTATGACCGACAGCGAAAAGGCCGATTACGCGGAGATGAGCCGGGCGTTGCGCTTATGCGCTAAGGCCGAAGCCTACCACGATATATATTTTCTAATGTGTGCCGGCGCCGTGGCAGAACGCGCACGGGCCAAGGGCCAGAACAAAGTGGAGCAGCTCTACAGGATCTATGCCATCCGTGCCGTGAACACGATGTCGGGCGGTCGGCCCAATGCGTCTTCCCCGGGTCTTTTTGCCCGCCTTGCAGAGCTGACAGCAGCAGAGGGCAACGTGGAAGAGGCCGGGGGATATTATCGGCATATGACCGCGATGATGCCGGAGGACTACGAGGATAGATTGCCCTTGCTGATGCAGGCGGCATGTTTCTATTATGACGTACACGACTATGAGGCGATGGCGCAGACCTACGGGCTGTGTCTGGCGGAGTTCGCGGGTGGAGGCGCCACGGCGGCCGACTTTGTGGGGGTGTCGCCTGTGCTGAATGCGCCGACGATGGGACAGGAGGAGGCCGAGACAGCTCTCGCGGCAGTGGAGCTGCGTGCCCGCCGCGACGATATTGCCGACCTGTGCGCGTTGGCCATTTTTCGTGCTAAGGCCGGACGGATGGCGGAGGCATACGCCACAGCCGACACCGTAAAGGCGATGGGCCGGGCCGCCATTGCGGCTGCCGACGAGACGCAGATGTCGATGATGGCGGGGAGAATATCGTCGATGTACGCGCATCTGGGCGACATTGAGGCGGCGGTGGAATACCTGCGGGAGTCGCTGCCCGCCACGGAAAGGGCATTCGGGCAGCTCGACCCGTCGATAGCGCGCAACACCCGCAAGCTGCTTGCAAGTTTCCTGCAGATGCAGGGCCGCAACCGGGAGAGCGTCGAACTGCTGAGCAAGTGTCTGGGCGAGGAAGGGCTGAGCGCTGCCGAGCGCTACGGGATAGAGCGGGAGCTGATGATGGCGCTGCTGGCCGGAGGCAACTATGAAAGGGCGGTGGTGATGGCCGACGACCTTGCGGGCCGTGCGCCCGACGCCATGGCGCGTCGGCAGCTGCTCCAAGACAAGGCTGCCGCGCTCGTGTCGCTGGCCGACGTGGCCTGCGACGGCGATGAGGCCGCACGCGCGGCGGCAATAGCCGGGCTGAAGCGGACGGTGGAAGCTCTCGATTCCATCTGCGGCAGCAATTTCGCAGCCGATGCCGAGGCAAGGGTGATGCAGCTGATGCATGCGGCGACGGCGGCGTTTCTCGACAATGACAATGCGGCGATGCTGGCTGCGGCCGACAGTTGCGAGGCCGTGGTGCGTTCGCGGATAAGCAACCCCGCGATGGCGTCGGGCTATCTGTCGGGACTGGCGATGTACCACATAAAGGCGGGAAACTACGACACTGCCGCATCGTTGCTGAGCGAGGAGACGCCCGGCCGCTCGGAACTGAGCGTGGAGCGGCTCTACCGCACGCAGATGCTGAGCGAGATTGCGCTGGGCAAGGGCGAGCAGGAGAAGGCGCGCGCACTGTATGCCGCACACTGTGCCGACATCGTGGCCATGACGGAGAGCCGCTTTGCAGGCATGACCGAGGACGAGCGTGCGGCCTACTGGCGCATGTACAGCAAGCAGATACAGGATGCCGGCCGTTTTGCCGGCGATGCCGCAGGGCGCCCGAGTGCGTTCGGGGCGGCCGTGTACAATCTGGAACTCTTCGCCAAAGGACTGCTGCTGAACTCCTCGCTGGGCCTGCGCCGCGCCGTGGAGCAGAGCGGCGACGAGGCGCTGACGGAAAAATACGCCCGGTTCGCCAGGCTGGCCCGTTCGCTGAACGGCGACGGACTGAGCGCCTCTGAGCAGGCCGCGCGCCGAGCCGAGGCGGAGCGCCTGGAGATGGAACTGATGAATGAGTGCGCCTCCTACGGCGACTATGCCGCGCGCATGAAGGCCGACTGGAAAGCGGTGCGCGCCGCTCTCGGCGATGGCGATGCGGCGGTGGAGTTCGTGCAGTACAGCGACCTCGACAGGCGCGGCTATCTGGGCGCGGCCGTAGTGACACCGGAACTTGAGATGCCGGTGTTTGTCGTGCTCGGAGCGGAGGACGAGGTGGCCGATGCGGTGGAACTTGATTTCGACGGCACGGCAGTGTGGGGGCCTCTTGCGCGCTATTTCACCCCCGGCGGACGCGTCTACTTCTCGGCGGCGGGCTATCTGCACAGGCTGCCGGTGGAGTCGTGTGTGCCGTCCGCCGTGCGCTGCGAGTTCTACCGCGTGTCGTCTACGCGCGAGCTGCTGCGGAAGCCGCTGACGCCCGCGGGCAGCGGAGCGGTGCTGTTCGGCGACATTGACTATGGCGGCGATGCGAACGCCGCAGGCGACGGGCGGCGCGAGGGTGCCTCCATGCTGCGGCCGCTTCCGGGCACACGCGCGGAAATCGACAGCATAGTGGCCGTGTTGCCGCAAGGGAGCGCGAAGGTGTATGCCGGCAGGACGGCTACGCGCGATAGCCTGCTGGCACTGAGCCGCTCGGGCGTGCGGCTGCTGCATGTGGGCACACACGGCTATGCGGAGACTTTGCCGGCTGCGTCGTCGCAACTGAACCCGGCATTTGTGCCTGTGAGCCTGCAGGACCGCTCGCTGCGCGGATGCGGACTGTGTTTCGCGGGCGCCAACGAAGGCCCCGTGGAGGAGCATTGTGTGAACGCTGCGGAGCTCGGGGCGATGGATCTGAGCGGGCTTGAGCTGGTGGTGCTGTCGGCATGTGAGACCGCGCGCGGAGCCATCAGCGGCGAAGGTGTGTTCGGGCTGCAGCGCGGATTTAAGCTGGCGGGAGCGCAGAGCGTCGTGATGTCGCTGTGGAAGGTCGACGACGCGGCCACCGCGGCGCTGATGACGGAGTTTTATCGCCGTTTGCAGGCAGGCACGGGAAAGTATGCCGCGCTTGAAGCAGCAAAGGCGGCGGTGAAAGCGCGCCCGCAATGGCGCGCGCCCGAGTTCTGGGCGGCATTCGTGCTGCTGGACGGAGTTGAATAGCAATTTAGCTGGCGAACGATACCGAATTGTGGGTATATGGCGTGTGGCCGAGGGCGAATGGCGTGGGAAGGATTTGGTAATTTTTGAGTATTGACGGGCGCTCCGAGGGGTTGTAATTTTGCAGTCGAAAAAATCAAGTAGCTTACCTGTCCCGCTACGGCGTGATGCCGCGGGATAAAAACAACCAAGATGAAGATAATGAAAAAGACTGTGAAATTCCTCTCCGCTATCATGGTGGCCGCAGGCCTTCTGACCTCTCTCTCGCTGCAGAGCTGCAGCGACGACAACAATGACGAACCCGCCGCTCCCGCAGCAAAGAGCGTGGCCGGCAGCTACACGGGCGACCTGGGAATGACAGTGATGGGCTCGACGGATACCACTGAGGATGTGACATTCAGCCTGACGGCCACGGACGACACGCACGCCACACTGACATTCCCGACCTACGGCAACCCTCCGATGCAGATACAGGAGTTCGACATCCCCGGCTTGGCAGTGACGAAGGATGGCGAGACCTACAAAATCGCCAGAACCGACTACGAACAGACGCTGGCCAACGGCCGTACGGCCTCCGGAGCCGTCGAGGGCGACGTTGTGGACGGCGTGCTGACACTGCGCTTCACCCTCCAGTACGGCGCGATGCCGATGGAGATGGTGGGAAACTTCAGCGGAAGCAAAAATTAATAGATAGGAAATGGATTTTGCGGGCCGGACAAGTCCGGCCCGCCCCGGGAGGGTGACGTAAATTGATTATGATAAGAAAGATTGTTTTGTTGATGGTGCTGGGGGCGGGATGCCTCAGGGCCATGGGAGCGGTGTGCGGTGGTGTGGTGACCGACGAGACGGGCGAGCCGCTGGTGGGCGCGTCGGTGCGCTCGACAGAGTGTGGCGCGTCGGCGGTGACCGACATCAACGGCGCATTCTCCTTCGACTGCAAAAGCAACGGCGCGGTGAAGGTGCGCGTGAGCTATGTGGGCTTCGTGGCCGAGACATTCGTGCTTAAGGCCGGCGCCGGGGGCGAAATGCCGCAATTGAGGCTGCGACCCGACATGACTTCGCTGAACGAGGTGGTGGTGACGGCCACGCGCACCCCGAAGACTCTGAAGGATGTGCCCGTGGTGACGCGTGTCATCAACTCCGAGGACCTTGGAAAGGTCGACGCCACCAACATCCAGGACCTGCTGACGGAGGAAATCCCCGGCCTTGAGTTCGGCTACGCCATGACGCAGGAGACATCGCTGAACATGGGCGGCTTCGGCGGCAGCGCTGTGCTGTTTCTCGTCGACGGCGAACGCCTCGCGGGAGAGACGATGGACAACGTCGACTACAACCGCCTGAACCTCGACAATGTGGGCCGCGTGGAGATTGTGAAGGGTGCGTCGTCGGCACTCTACGGCGCCAACGCCGTGGGCGGCGTGGTGAACCTCATTTCCAAGGAAGACGCACGCCCGTGGCACGCAAGCGTCAACTCGCGCTACAGCGCGATGGGCCACGAATGGCGCGCCGGAACCGACTTGGGCTTCAACGTCGGGAACATCAGTTCGACGACCACCTTTCAGTACTCCACGCGCAATCGCGTCGAACTGACCGACGCGTTCGACACATCCTCGGCGCTGCACTATATGTACGGCGGCCTTACACACAACGTGAAGGAAAGGCTGACATGGCGCGCGGCGCAGGGGCTGAAACTGATAGCACGCGCAGGCTACTACTACCGCGAGAGCGAACGCGCCAACTACACCGACCACTACAACGACTACAACGGCGGCCTGCGTGCCGTGTGGAACACGCGCGACCGCAACACGCTCGAACTGTCCTACGGCTATGACCGCTACGACAAGAGCCGCTTTCAAGGCGGCCTGCGCACTCACGACCACGACTACAGCAACCGCCAGCACATAGTCCACGGACTCTACACCCACTACCTCGACAATATGGTGCTGACCGTCGGTGCCGACTTCATGCACGACTATCTGACGACATACCAGTTCGCCGACAACGATGTGCACTCGCAGAACTCCGCCGACGCATTCGTGCAGGCCGACTACACCCCGCTGGAGTGGCTGAACGTGGTGGCCAGCGTGCGCGACGACTATTTCTCGGCCTCCGGCAACAACGCCGTGACGGCGCGCACGGCCGTGATGTTCCGGCTGAAACCGCTGTCCGTGCGCGCATCCTACTCGGGCGGATTCCGCGCCCCCACGCTGAAAGAACTGTACATGAACTTCGACATGGCAGGCATGCAGATGATCTATGGCAACCCCGACCTGAAGCCCGAGCGCAGCCACAACTTCAACGTGGCGCTGGAGCGCTACGGCTGCGTGCGCGGCGGTGTGCTCCGGGGCTCGTACAGCCTGACGCTATCCGGCTACCACAACTACTACGACTCGCGCATAACCACCGAGGATGCCCCGGGACAGGGCGACGTAGAGGCCGGCGCGCGCTATTGCAACGAAGACGGCGTGAAGGTGAGCGGCATCGATTTCAACGCACGCTACCGCGCGGCCATGGGCCTCGGAGCCAACGTGAGCTACAACTACCTGCATGTGGCCGACCGGGCGATAGACTCGCAGTTCTCCCAGCCGCGACCGCACTCGGCCACATGGCGCATCGACTACGAGCATCGCTTCGGCAGCGCCTACAGCCTGTACGCGGCCATCTCGGGCCGCTACATGGGCAAGCCCGAGAGCCGCTACGCGACCGACGGCGCCTACTCGCTGTGGAAACTCACCCTGCAGCAGAACCTGTGGCGCGGAATAAAACTGAATTTCACCGTCGACAACCTGTTCAACTACCGTCCGCGCACCTACTACTGGAACTCGGCCATGACCACAGGCACCACATGGACGCTGGGCGTGGCATTCAACGTGGCCGACCTCGTGAAGAAATAATGTAAAATTCAATAAATGGGCAATAAAAGAACAATCGTAAACAAAAAAACACTCCTGCTCGCGCTGGCGGCACTCCTGCTCGCAGGCGGGATGTGGCTTGCATGGGCGTGCCTCGCCGCGCCCACCCGCATCGCGTTCGTGAACTATCAGGCCATAAGCCTCGGCCAGATCTCGCGCGCCAACGACAGCCGCTTCGTGACCGTCCGGGACCTGCCGGTGGAGGAACTCGACAAGGCCGCCGACTACGACCTGGTGCTCGTGAACGGCATGGGCCTGCGCATCGACGCCGAACAGCGCGCCGCCCTCGTCAAAGCAGCCGAAAGCGGCACACCCGTGCTGACGACGGCAGCCACGAACCCGCAGAACCTTATAGTGTCCGTCGACTCCATCGACGTCGAATATCTGAAACAGTACCTCGACGGAGGCCGCAACAACTACCGCAACATGCTGCGCTATGTGCGCAGGTTCATCGACGGCAAGAGCCTCTTCGCCCCGATGCCCGGCGACCCCGTCGTGGGCTCGGGAGCGTCGCTGCTCTATTATCCCGCCGACGGCGACGAAATCGCATTCCCCTCCGTGGCCGCCTACGAGGCCTGGCTGCGTAAGGCCGGCAAATGGAGCGACACGGCGCCGCGGGTGATACTGACTGGCCGCATGGGCGTGCCCGACAGCCTGGTGGCCGCCCTCGAGCGCTCGGGCAAGGTGGTCTACCCCGTGAGCGTGATTCAGCGCTTCGTCGCCGGCGGCCACGCCGACTCCATCGGCGCTGCCGCCATGATAAACATGGCCCACGGCCGCATGGGCGACATCGTCACGACCTATCTGCAGCGCGCCGACATCCCCCTGCTCGCACCGCTGAACGTCAACCGCGACTACGACGAATGGATGAACGACAAGGCCGGCATGAACGGCGGCTTTCTGTCGCAGAGCGTAGTGACGCCCGAAATCGACGGCGCAATCCGTCCTTTCGCTCTTTTTGCCCATTATAAGGGAAAGGACGGATTGCCCTGTGTCGAGGCCATACCCGGACGCCTGCAGGAATTCGTGCAGACTGTCGACAATTATATACAGCTGAAGCGCAAACCCAACAAGGACAAGAAATTGGCCGTGTTTTACTTCAAAGGCCCTGGCCGGAGCTCGCTGACGGCCGAAGGCATGGAAGTGGCCCCGTCGCTGTTCAACATGCTCACACGCCTCAAGGCCGAAGGCTACGACACGGGCATACTGCCCGCCTCCGCCGCAGAACTCGAGAAGATGATAGCTGAGCGCGGCCGCATCTTCAACGGCTATGCCGCAGGCGCGAGGGAAGAATTCGTGCGCACCGCCGGTCCCGAGCTGATCGGCAAGGCCGACTACGACCGCTGGACGGACGCCTCGATAGGCAGGCGCCTGCGCGAGCAGGCCGACTCGGTGGACGGCGCCTTCCCCGGCCACGCCATGACCGACGGCGACGGACGTCTCGCGCTCAGCCGCCTGCAGTTCGGCAACATCGTGCTGATTCCGCAGCCGGCCGCAGGCCTCGGCGACGATGACTTCAGGATAGTGCACGGCACGGACGCCGCACCACCGCACGAATATATCGCCGCCTACATGTGGGCTCGCCACGGCTTCGGAGCCGATGCCATCATGCACTTCGGTGCGCACGGCTCGCTTGAGTTCACCCCGCGCAAGCAGGTGGCACTGGGCTCGGACGACTGGCCCGACCGCCTTGTCGGCACCGTGCCCCACTTCTATCTGTGGGCCGCCTCCAACGTCGGCGAGGCCATGACAGCCAAGCGCCGCAGCTATGCGCAGATAATCAGCTATCTGACGCCTCCGTTCATGGAGAGCGGCGTGCGCGGCGTCTACAAGAACCTTACAGACGCGCTGATGGCCTACAACAAAGCCGCCACGCACGCCGACTCGCTGCGCGCCGTAGCGCTCGTCAAGCGCTACGCCGTGGAGCTGGGCATCCACCGCGAGCTGCGCCTCGACTCTGTGCTGTCGCGCCCCTACGCCGCCGGAGACATAGCGCGCATAGAGAACTTCGCCGACGAGCTGGCCAACGAGCGCATCACCGGCGCGCACTATGTGCTCGGCGTGCCCTACTCCGACGAGCACGTCGCCTCTACCGTCCTGGCCATGACCGTCGACCCGCTCGCCTGCAGCCTCGCCCGCCTCAGAGGCACCGACGCCAAGGCTTGCCGTGCCCGCGCCGAGCGCACCGTGCGCTCGCTGCTTGCAGGCGGCACCGCTGCCGACGACGCCCTCATCTGCGCCGAGGCCGGCATCACGCAGGCGTTGCTCGACAGCGCCCGCAGCATCGCCCGGGCCATAGAAGGCTCGAAGGACATGATGTCGCGCATGATGGTGATGGGAGCCATGATGCCGCGCGAGCAGACGGCGGCGCTGAAAGTGGCCGACCGCAAGGCGCCCGCCAAGAAACACTCCGTCATGCCCGGCATGTCGCCCGACCGGGCCGTCGAGATGGCGCGCAGGATGGGCGCCGACGACGAGGCCATAAAGAAGATGAAGGCCGCCATGGCGCGCAAGAACGTGACGCCCGGAATGACCCGAGGCGCGTCCGCCCCAACGCACAGCCATAGCGCCGGAGATCTGACCAAGGCCGAGATTGAGCTGGCCGTCGCCGTCGGCGAGGTGGAACGCTCGCTGCGCCGCGTCGACGACTACCGCCGCGCGCTGCTCGCCGCCCCCGGGGCCGAGCTGGCATCCATAGTCAACGCCCTGGCCGGCGGCTTCACGGCGCCGACATCGGGCGGCGACCCGGTGCTGAACCCCGATGTGCTGCCTACGGGCCGCAACATGTATGCCGTCAACGCCGAGGGAACGCCCTCGGCCGTGGCGTGGGAGAAAGGCAAGGAACTGGTCGGAAACACATTGGAAATGTACCGTAGCAGCCACGACGGCGCGCTGCCGCGCAAGGTCAGCTACACGCTGTGGAGCTCGGAATTCATAGAGACGGAAGGCGCCACTGTGGCGCAGGTGCTCTACATGCTGGGCGTCGAGCCCGTGCGCGACCCCTTCGGCCGCGTCACCGACCTGCGCCTCATCCCCGAGGAAGAGCTGGGACGCCCGCGCATCGACGTGGTGGTGCAGACCTCCGGACAGCTGCGCGACCTCGCCGCCTCGCGCCTCTTCCTCATCAGCCGCGCCGTGGGCATCGCCGCCGAGGCCGCCGACAAGATCTATCCCAACTATGTGGCCGAAGGCGTCGTAGAGTCGGAGCGCCACATGGTTGCAGCCGGCCTGTCGCCCAAGGAAGCGCGCGCACTCTCGCGCAAGCGAGTGTTCGGAGGCGCGGGCGGAAGCTACGGCACGGGCATACAGGCCATGGTGGAAGCCGGCGACCGCTGGGACCGCGACAGCGAGATAGCCGAGGTCTACATCGCCAACATGGGCGCCGACTACGGCTCGGAGGAGACGTGGGAGCAGTACAGCCGCGAGGCTTTCGAGGCAGCGCTGACCCGCACCGATGTGGTCGTGCAGCCACGCCAGAGCAACACCTGGGGCGCGCTGAGCCTCGACCATGTCTACGAATTCATGGGAGGCCTCAATCTGGCCGTGCGCAACGTGACGGGCCACGACCCCGAAGCCTATCTGAGCGACTACCGCAACCGCAGCCGTGCCCGCATGCAGGAAGTCAAGGAGGCCATAGGCGTGGAAAGCCGCACAACCGTGCTCAACCCCGTCTATGTGAAAGAGAAACTCAAAGGCGGAGCAGGCGACGTGGCGTCGATAACCGATGTGGTGAAGAACACCTACGGCTGGAACGTGATGAAGCCCGGGGCCATCGACGACGAACTGTGGGACGGCATCTACGACACCTATGTGGCCGACGTCAACAACCTCGGCGTCAGAGAGCGCATGGCCGGAACCAACCCCGCCGCAGTGCAGGAAATGACAGCCGTGATGCTCGAGACCGTGCGCAAAGGCATGTGGGACGCCTCGCCCGAGCAGGTGAGAGCGCTCGCCGGCCTGCACACCGAGATGGTGGAGAAATACGGCGCCGCATGCACGGGATTCGTGTGCGACAACGCCGCCCTGCGCAAGTTCATCTCCGACCACGCCGACCCGCAGGCCGCCCGCAGCTACAACGCCGCTGTGGCGCAGGTGCGCGCCGAGAGCGCGGATGCCGAACCGGGCATGGTCATGAAGCGCGAGGAAATGAACACGCACGACACGACCACAACCCGCGTCAGCGGCACCATCGTGGCCGCCGCAGTGGCGCTGGCGCTCCTCGCGATTGTGGCCGTGATGCGCCGCCGGCGCGCACGTCTGGCTGCCGGCGCTCACGATATTGAAAAATAGCCACGGATGGAAACCGTCGTAATGATAATAATGGCACTCGTGGTGCTCATGTTCCTGCTGAAACTCACATTTCTGAGCCGGCCGGGACAGGTGGCCGCGGCGATTGTGGCCGGCGCCTTCGTGGTGTCGAGCTACGGGTCGGCCATCACACAGTCGAGGACCCGCATCCGGGAATGGCTGCAGATGCCCTCGCTGATGCTCGACACGTCGGTGCTGCTCACCGTCGATGTCGCCTTCCAGATATGCTTCTGCATGCTCATGGCCTCGGCCGTCGGCCGCACCCTCGGGCGCAAGGAGCGCGTGGCGCTCGCCGTGTGCAGGTGGGTGCCGGGCATCATGATATTCCCCGTGCTCTACTCGCTGCTCGTGGAGGTGGTGTTCGCTATGCCGGGCGCCGACTTCGCCACGCTCGGCTGGAGCGTGGCGGCAGCGGTGGCCTTGGCCACGCCGCTGCTCGCCCGCCTCGTGGAACTTGTCGTTCCCGAGCGCGAGCTGCGTCTGGAGCTTATCTATCTTGTCGGCGCGCTCGCCCTGGCGCTCGGCATCGTGGCCACCGTAAATGGCCGCACCGCCGCGGCCGGCACGAACGCCGTCGAATGGGGCGCGCTGGGCGCGGTGATGGCGCTTGCACTCGCCGGCGCCGCTGCCGGAGCTGTAATCTATAGAATCAAAGTGAAAAAATCAAAAATATAAACGTCATGAACGTAATATCCGATATACTCTACTGGATTTCTACCGGTCTGCTGGTGCCGGTGATTGTGCTGCTGATATTCTTTTTTGTGAGAGCGCTGCTGCTGATAGGCTCTTTCTTCGGGGAATACATGCAGAACCGTCGCGTCAACGCCTCCCTGGGCGCGCGCATAAGCAGGCTGACGGCAGCCGATGCGGCCGCTTTCGCCCGCTCGCTGCCCGCCTCCGGCGGTTCCCTGTTCGAGACCTATGCCCGCAAGATAGCCTGCAGCGCTGGCGATGAAGCCCGCACCGACCTGCTGCTCTCCGAGTTCGAGATAGAATCCGACAAGAACATTGCCGCCTCAAAGGTGCTCACGAAGATGGGACCGATTCTGGGCCTGATGGGCACGCTCATCCCGATGGGACCGGCGCTCGTGGGGCTCGCGCAGGGCGACATCTCCTCCATGGCCTACAACATGCAGGTGGCTTTTGCCACCACCGTCGTGGGTCTGACAGTGAGTGCCATAGGCTTCTGCACGCAGCAGGCCAAGGAGCGATGGGCCGTAAGCCGCGTGGCGCTGCTCGAATATCTTGCCCGGGTGGCGGCTGCCGCCGCAGCGGAAAGGAGGGACGGCATATGAGAACGCGCCGCCGCTCGCTGCTGAACACGCGGGAGGATTCCGACCCGATGAGCGTGGTGTCGAACCTCTTCGACGTGGCCATGGTGTTTGCCGTGGCTCTTATGGTGGCTCTGGTGAGCCGCTACAGCATGACGGAGATATTCTCGCAGGAGGATTTCACCATGGTGAAGAATCCGGGCAAGGAAAACATGGAGATAATAACAAAGGAGGGCGAGAAGATAAACCGCTTCACGCCCTCCGGGGATTCCGATTCGAACTCCGGCAAGGGCAAACGCGTGGGCGTGGCCTACGAGCTGGAGAACGGCGACATCATTTATGTGCCCGAGTGACCGTCGCCGCTGTCCTCAGCAGAGGACGGTGCGGGCGAGGTAGTCGGCGTCGTCGGCGTCGGGGGTGCGGCGCCTGTGGGCGAGCATGGCTTCGTAGGCAGCCACGAGGCGCGCGTAGGAGCGCCATTCCTCGGCAAGCGCGGCGTTCAGCCGGCTGAGCATGGCGCTCATGTCGATTTTGTCCTTAAGATAGGCTACACATTCTTTTGCCATAATTGTAGATTTTTAGAGGGTTCGGTGTCTGAAGAGACAACGCCGTGCCGCCCCGGAATGTTCACGCGCCGGGCCTGATGCGGCCGGGGCGGGGAGAGCAGGCGAAGATGGCGGCCTTGATTCGGTCGAGGCTTTGGTCGGCCTGCCGCGCGAGGCGGTAGGCGTCGGCGGGGCGTCGGCTGGCGTTGAGACGCGCGGCCACGTCGAGGCGTATGAAGAGCGCCGCGCCTTCGGCAATGACGTCGGGGTCGAGGCCGGGCAGGTCGGGAAACGAGAGCACGAAAGGCGCGTGGCGCGAGCAGTCGCGGAATGGTGTCAGTGCAAGGGCGAGGTGTCCGAACGAGCCGCGCACTGCGCGGAGAAGCAGCGGCGTGTGGTCGGAGTTGAGCGGCAGCGGGGCGGAATCTTCGGCGGCTGTGAGCGCGCCCATTGCCGAGTCGGCGAGCAGTTCGTCGACGATGCGGGAAGTGTCGATGGCGATGTCCATGGTGCGTGATTTTATGTGATTTTAATGGCGGGCCGCGCGGCGCGGCCGGTAAACAATGCGGCGCTCGAAAGCCTCGCGGGCTATGCGCATGCCTTCCTGGAGGCTGATGAAGAACGAACTGGGGCGGCGGAAGTTGAGCACATTGGCGAGAGCTGCGCTGTAGGTGATGCCCAGGGCGGCACGCTCGGCATCGACGGCGGCCGCGATTTCGCGCCACATGCGGTCGCGGGGTCCGTTGCCGCGTGGCATGCCGGCTCCGTGGCGGAAGCGGCTGAGCTTGTCGTAGGCGTAGATGTGCGACACATAGTAGCACGGAGCGGGAGAATCGATGGCCTTGACCACGACCTCGCGGAGGCAGGGAGTGCGCCCCTCGAGCTCGTGGCGGCGGAAGATTTGCAGGCAACGCTGGCGGAAGTCGTTGTCGCGGAGGTCCTTGATCATAGTGTGATGAAATATTTATTTGTTGATTGTCTTTGTCGCTGCAAAGATAAATTAAAATTGTAGATTGAGCAAGAAATATTGCAATAAAAATTGCGTGTCAACAATTTTTCATTTTCTCGTCGCGCTGTCCGGTGAATGCTTCGAAGGATAGGAGAAGGTCGTAGAGCGCGATGGTGGCGTTGCGCACCTGGGCTTCGTAGAGCCCTTCGCCGCGGGCGGCCGTGTCGGCGCGTCCCGAGAGCGCCTGCCCCACGCCGGAGATGTCCTCGAAAAGTTTCATCTGCAGCGACAGCAGCTGGTAGGCGCCGTTGGCGGCTCCGTTGGTCACCATCTGCTGGGGCAGCTGTCCGTGTCCGTTGACGGGGATGACGCCGTCGGCGGCGGCCCAGGCGTCGGCCACGTTCTCCCAGCTGATGCCCGCGGGAAGCTGGTCCACGGGAAAGAGAAGGACGCCCTTGGCCGAGCAGCTCATGATGTGGTCGATGATGGTGATGAGGCGGTTGATGCAGCGTTGCTGCCCGAGCAGGTCGCCGACGAAGGAGTGCACCTCGCCGTCGATGAGCGGATAGTGCTTGATGGCGAAAGGATGCCCGCCGTGGGCGAAAGGCGAGGCATAGGACGCGAGCAGCGAACCGTCGGGGGCGAGCCAGCGGCATTGCCACACGAAGTCGGGCGTGCCGGTGCCTTTGCGGCGTGGTGTGCGTCGCGGCTCCACGGCGTCGAGAGTCCACAGCTCCACCACGCGCCATTTGCCCGGCGCGGGGGTGAGGAAGTCGACAGAGGCGGAAGTGACTACGCCGGGAAGGAGCGCGTCGGCCGAGCTGTAGATGCGGCGCACGCGTTGGCAGCGCGCGGGATTGCCGCCGCCGAAGCGCGCCACGGTCTCGGCGGGGCTCATGTCGTGCACCATGCCGCACAGCTCGATGTCGAAGCCGCGGGGGTCGCGGTAGTCGTTCACAAAGAAACGCTCGGGGCTCACGTTGTCCACCCACACGCCCGTGCCTTGCATGCGCCGCTCGGCCACGATGCGCTGCACGGCGCAGCCCGAGATGAGAAACTCCTCAAGCATGCGGCTGTCGAGCTCCGCAAGCTGATTGCGCACCACGGCCGAGCCGGGCGGGGCCACATACGTCTTCTTCTCGTCGGCCAGCGAGCGGTAGCGGCCTATCACTGTCTTTACGAGCTGACGGATGAGATTGTTGGTCATAGGACGGCGCCCTGTGCGCAGGGCCACTTCCCCCTCGGGGCGGTTCTCGCAGTCGGGAAGCGGGTCGCTCCACTGGTCGCCGAAGGCAAAGCGTTTGCAGCGGGCGCGGGTGGAGCGGAGTGTCGCCCCCGCCAGCCATGCGTCGCGCGCTGCCGCGAGCATGGCGAGATTTATGTCCTGGTTGTTCATTTTTCGTATTTCAGACATTCGTCGATAGTGGAAAGAAGGGAGTCATCGAGGATATAGCGGTCGGGGCCGGGGTCTACGACCGCACGGGCCAGCACGAGCACATCGCCATCCTCTGTGAACGGCCGCATGTGGATGCGGCGCCCGTCCATGCTGCATAGAGGATGCGCCGGGCCGGGAGCGCTGTAGGGGTTGAGGGCGAGGGCGTGGCGGCGCGTGGCCGAAGCGGGAGTGCACGGCACGGCAGCGTTGAGCCACCCCGTCATGCGCACTTCGAGCAGGCGTCGCGCACGCGGCGGAAGCTGGCCCTCCACGGCCTCGTGGCCGGGACACACGGCGAGCTCGATTTCGTCGTGCACGTCGTCCACGGGCAGCAGGGCTGTGTCGGCGGTGTCAAGCAGCCGCAGATACCAGGCCCGCATGGCTGGCTCGAGATAGGCGTCGGCATCGATGCCTTCCACCGTCTCTATGCGGCAATCGGTGCGAGAGGGCTCAAGCCCGGCGCGTGTGCGCCAGAGCCTGAGCATGTCGTCGCGGGTGTATTCTGTCATCATGGTTCACCCGGTGTGTGTCATCGAACGCCCACCACGCGCATGTGGGCCTGAGGATAGCGGAGCACAAGGCACGAGGCCTCGGTGATGACCACGGCGTCGGTGTTGCGCTGGCCGCTGCTGCGCAGATCGAGCTTCTCGACTGTGAAGGGAGTGAGGCAGTACTTCTGCACATAGTCCGGGTCGAGCACGAAGCCGTCCGACGAGTGGCCGCACTGGTCGAAGATTTCGCTGTGCACAATGTAGAGCGAGCCGAAGTTGGAGCGTATCTCCTTGAGCTCTATGCCCCATTTCACAACAGTCTCGCCGGCGCTGACGGTCTTGTTGTATTCGAGTTTCGACAACGCCTCGACGAGCGAAGTGCCCGCAAGGAGAATCTTGCGGCGCGAGCCGTTGTTGCCGGTGAAGGCCTCGCGGCAGAGCGAGATGAGCGTGTCGGCCGAAAGATTAGCGTAGGGGAGCGTAAAGGAGTGGCCGGTCTGCTCCCAGATGCCGCCGGTGAGGAACACCTCCTGCTGCTTGGCAGGATCGTTGAAGCGCGCCTTGGTGCCGAAAAGGAAGTTTTTCTCCATGCCCAGACGCATGTCGATGATGGCGGCTTCTTCCTGGTCGGAGAACGTCCAGCCCGCTTCCTTGTCGATGATGCGCTGCATGGTGCTCTGCTCCACCTGCATCTTGAAGATCTGGCAGAAGTTGCGGGACTTGCGCGGGAGCACCGCAAACTGGGGTGTCTGCACGTCGAGCTCGGCGGCGGCGCGGCCCATGCGCACGATCTCCATGCCGGGCACGATGGTGTCCACGCTGCACCCCGAGTGGTCCTCGGGGAGGCTGGTGACGATGCACTCTACGCCGCTGCCGGCCTGGCGCCCGCGGGAGCCGGCCACGACGTAAAGCTGCAGAGGCACGCGCACACCCGTGGCGAGGGTGACACTGCCCTCGGGCACCATGATGGTCTCGGAGCTGTCGAAAAGATCATCGTTGTCGGTGTGGAGGGTGAGGGTGACGGGAGCCGAGCTGTCGGAGGGCATTGCAGCCTCGCAGTTTGCGGTCGACATGGCCGACACGGCCTTGGTGTCCACGCTGTAGTATTCCACCACCATCGACTTGGTGCCGCGGGCGCCGGCGCAGCGCGAAATCTGGTCGATGGGAGTGGACATGGGACGGATGCGCACGATGCGTTCGTCGATAGTGTTGCGCAGAAGTCCGGGAGCAAGCTCACGGGTGGTCTGGGTGGTGGTGATGTTGGAGTTGTTGATGTTGTCGCTCATAGTGATGAAATGTTTGGAGATTGAGGGTGACGGGAGCCGAGCTGTCGGAGGGCATTGCAGCCTCGCAGTTTGCGGTCGACATGGCCGACACGGCCTTGGTGTCCACGCTGTAGTATTCCACCACCATCGACTTGGTGCCGCGGGCGCCGGCGCAGCGCGAAATCTGGTCGATGGGAGTGGACATGGGACGGATGCGCACGATGCGTTCGTCGATAGTGTTGCGCAGAAGTCCGGGAGCAAGCTCACGGGTGGTCTGGGTGGTGGTGATGTTGGAGTTGTTGATGTTGTCGCTCATAGTGATGAAATGTTTGGAGATTGATTGTTTGAATTGCATTTTAGTCCCGGAAACTCAGTCCCAGAAGCCCGGGCGCATGTGGGAGAGAAAAGTGGAGTCGATGGCCGGCGATGCCGGAGTGTCGGTGCTGCCCGTTGCAGCCGAGCCGTACATGGGCGTTTCGTCGTCAGTGCCGGCGCCCGTGTAGGGCGGAGGGGAGGGAATGTTTTCTTCCATGATTGATTGTTGTGATTGTAGATTGTGATGTGTCAACATTGACACTGCAAAGTTACGACACGACAAAGCGACCCCTTACTGTTTTTGCGACCGGCAGGCGCAAAACGCGAAAAGTGCGCTGCCTCCCGGCAACGCACCTCCCTCATAACCAAAATTCAAGTATATTTTTCGGGGCGTGGAATATCTCACGCTTTTACGTCTGCAAAGTTACAAACAAATTCCCAATAAAGTGTTAAGCAGCATGTTAACTCGTCGCAAAAGATGTTAAGCCCGTTTGGTTAAATACCGTTGGCCTGTCTCCGCGAACAATACGGGATAAAAACCTATTTAACCTTTATCTTTTCGTGTCTGGGGTCTAATATTGGGGAACGGGGACTTATATTTCTTATCATATCAATATTTTTTGCTAATTTTGCGGAGAAATTAATTAGTCCGACTAAATCAACACCAGATATGAACCCCTTGGAACTTAGCGAGCAGGAGATAATCCGCCGCAACAGCCTCGACGCGATGCGCCGGATGGGCATAGAGCCTTATCCCGCCGCAGAATATCCCGTAAACGCCTACAGCGATGAAATAAAGCAGAACTTCAGCGACGACGAAGAGGAGCCCCGCCGGGTGACCGTGGCCGGCCGCATCATGGGCCGCCGCATCATGGGCAAGGCCTCGTTCATGGAGCTGCAGGACAGCTGCGGACGCATCCAGGTCTACATCTCACGCGACGAAATCTGCCCCGGCGAGGACAAGGAGCTCTACAACACGGTGTTCAAAAAACTGCTCGACATCGGCGACTTCGTGGGTGTCACGGGTCATGTCTTCCGCACGCAGACAGGCGAAATATCGGTGCATGCCGCCACCCTCACGGTGCTCGCCAAGTCGCTGCGTCCCCTTCCCATCGTAAAGGTGAAGGACGGCGTCACCTACGACGCCTTCGACGACCCCGAACTGCGCTACCGCCGCCGCTACGTCGACCTGGTGGTCAACGAGGGCGTGCGCGACATCTTCCTCAAGCGCACCAAAGTCTACACCTCGATGCGCAACTACTTCAACGAGCACGGCTACATAGAAGTGGAGACACCCATCCTCCAGAGCATCCCTGGCGGAGCGTCCGCGCGCCCGTTCATCACCCACCACAATGCGCTCGACATCCCTCTCTACCTGCGCATCGCCGACGAGCTCTATCTGAAGCGCCTCATCGTGGGCGGATTCGAGGGCGTCTACGAGTTCTCCAAGAACTTCCGCAACGAAGGCATGGACCGCACCCACAACCCCGAGTTCACATGCATGGAAATCTATGTGAGCTACAAGGACTACAACTGGATGATGCGCTTCACCGAGCAGATGCTTGAGCGCATCTGCCTGGAAGTGAACGGAACCACAGAAGTCAAGGTCGGCGACAATGTCATCTCCTTCAAGGCGCCTTTCCGCCGCGTCACCATGGCCGAGGCCATCAAGGAACACACCGGCGCCGACATCACAGGCATGGACGAGCAGCAGCTGCGCGACCTTTGCGCGCAGCTCGGCGTAGAGACCGACCCCTCCATGGGCAAAGGCAAGCTCATCGACGAAATCTTCGGCGAGAAGTGCGAGGGCAGCTACATCCAGCCCACGTTCATCACCGACTACCCCATAGAAATGTCGCCGCTCACTAAGCGCCATCGCGACAACCCCGAACTGACCGAACGCTTCGAGCTCATGGTGAACGGCAAGGAACTCTGCAACGCATACTCGGAACTGAACGACCCCATCGACCAGTACGAACGCTTCGTCGAGCAGATGCGTCTGAGCGAGAAAGGCGACGACGAGGCCATGATCATCGACCACGATTTCATCCGCGCCCTCGAGTACGGCATGCCCCCCACCTCGGGAATGGGCATCGGCATGGACCGTCTGGTCATGCTCATGACAGGCCAGACCGCCATCCAGGAAGTGCTCCTCTTCCCGCAGATGCGACCCGAGAAGGTGCAGAAGCGCGACTCCGCCGAAGCTTACGCCGTCCTCGGCGTGCCGGAGGAATGGGTGCCCGCCATACAGAAAGCAGGATTTCTCACTGCCGACTCCCTGGCAGGTGCCGCGCCGGGCAAGCTGCACCAGGAGCTCTGCGGCCTCAACAAGAAATTCCACCTCGGCTTGAAGAACCCCGCGCAGGACCAGGTGGCCGCATGGATAGGCGCGGCCACGGCTGCAACCGACCACGAATAACGACATGGCTTTTCCGGGAAACATAGCCGTGCTCGGCGGTGGCAGCTGGGCCACCGCCCTCGCCAAACTGCTGCTGCAGAACTGCGAGTTGATACACTGGTACATGCGCCGAGACGACCGAATCGACGACTTCAAGCGTCTCGGCCACAATCCGGCGTATCTCACCGACGTCGACTTCGACATCAACCGCATCGTGTTCTCCAGCGACATCAACGAGGTCTGCGACGCTGCCGACACAATTCTGCTGGCCATGCCGTCGCCCTACTTCAAGGACCACATGGCGAAAATCACAGTGCCCCTCGCCGACAAGTACATCGTGTCGGCCATCAAAGGCATCGTGCCCGACAGCAACCAGCTCGTGACAGACTACATGACGGAGCAGTTCGGAATTCCGGCCGAGCACCAGCTGTGCATCTCCGGCCCGTGCCACGCCGAAGAAGTCGCCCTCGACCGTCTGAGCATCCTCACCATAGGATGCCACGAACCCGAACTGGCCGCCGCCTTCGCCCGCTGCATCGCCGGAAAGCACACCCACACCGTCACCTCCACCGACCTCGCCGGCATAGAATATGCCGCAGTGCTCAAAAACGTCTACGCCATCGCAGCAGGCATCGTCCACGGCATGAAGCTGGGCGACAACACGCTCGCCGTCCTCGTCAGCAACGCCATTCGCGAAATGGAACGCTTTCTCGACAGCGTGGACCATCGGCCGCGACAGATTTGCGACAGCGTCTATCTGGGCGACCTGCTCGTCACTGCCTATTCACGCTTTTCGCGCAACCACAACTTCGGCTCGATGATAGGCCGCGGCTACTCCGTCACAGCTGCCCGCATGGAGATGGAACAGACAGCCGAAGGCTACTACGGCACCAAGTGCATCCACGACATCAACCGCCGGTTCCAGGTGGCAATGCCCATCCTGGACGGCGTCTACGACATACTCTACCGCCGCATGTCGCCCTACAAGGTGATGGCGCGCGTGGCCAACAGCTTCGATTGAATGTGAATTTATGAAATTGTTGCATTGTTGTGACGCAAATGTAATATAGATTGCTTAAATTTGCAGAAACCGAAATTCCGCAACCAATCTAAATACTGCAAGAAATTCAGCAATAAAGTAGCGAAAAAGAAAAAGATTAAAAAATAGATTTATGTGTCGGCACGTCGAAGATGACGCGCCGACTCCTTTTTAGGAGAGCACACGCTCTCCATTATTGACAGATATGGCAGACAATTATCTTGAAAATAAAATGGCCGAGCACATCGCCCGGCAAAAGACTGCAGGCTCCCCGCGCCGCGCAGCCGCTCCCCGCGCAGGCACGCTGCAGTTGCCTTTCCCGCCGCGACGCGTGCTCGTCGCCGGTCCGCGTGCCGACATTGCCCTGGCCTGCGCCCGCACCTTCCGCGCGGCCGGATGCCGCACCGCCATGCTCTCCGCCCGGGCCCCCGTCGAAGGCGTGCGCTGCTATGCCGGCACCCCCGCCGAAGCGCTTGCCGCCCTGATGCACGACTGGCATGAAATCGATGTGCTCGTCCTCGCCGGGCCACACCCCGAGGCCGAAGCCGCATTGCGCGCCGCCCGCG